>NZ_CP024621.1:1608365-1930038 GCF_009846525.1 Halomonas meridiana
CTGTTGCGCAGTGGTGAGGTCGCGCCGCCGAAGATGGACCCGATCCCGATGCCTGAACTGGCCTGCCAAAAGGTGGAAGATCACTACGTGCTGCGCGATGGGGCAAGCGGTCTGTTTCTAGCGGCGAGCAAGTTCCCCAAAAATCGTGAGACGCGTCCGCCGTTGGTCAAGGAGCTCAAGGCACATGCCGATGAGCTACCAGAGAAGTATCACTTTATTCTTAAAGCGCCGAGCGAAGATCCGGATGGTCGTCCAGCGCAAATTCGCTATTCGCGTAAAAACAAAGAGCAGTACGTGATGACCGATGAAGAGGGTAAAGCAACCGGCTGGAAAGCGACCTTCGAAGGTGGCAAATGGCACGTGGAGGATAAGCGTAAGTGACCCCTCGTTCCCGTACTAATCAATTACTGTATCAGGCCGAACTGCTGGTCGGCCTGCCGGTGGGCGATGACGAGCATAGTCCCGCTCGGCAGATGGCCATCGAGGAGAGCGCGCTGTCTCTGTTCGAACTAGCCCTGGGTTCACTGCTCAAAGAGGTGACCGAGCACGCCCGGTTGACGAACCATGACTGGCGAGCGTTGCTCGCCAGTGATGGCCCTGACGTGGCCGAGCTTCAGCGTCTTCGGGATGCGATGCACCAGCCCGAAAGCTGGCTTCATTGGCTGGTGGGGCAGCTAGACAAGCTGCACAGCAACGAAGGTGCTGCACGCCGTAGCGTGCAAAACCCCGCCATGATTGCCGTAGGCAGCCAGCGTTCGTTGGCGGAGCAGCTGATGGATAACCTGGCCGCCGCCAAGCGAGAGATCGCCTCTCTGCGTGAGACGAGCGAGGAGTGGTAGTCAGACGGTAGCCGTCGCGGGTGGACGTGCGCCGCGTCGTGGATAGTCATGCCAGACGTTGAAATGTGCCGATTCGCCACCACGTTGTTAAGACAACGACAGAGGAGACACGGATGCGCTACAACCAAGTGAAGGATCTCATCGAGTGGGCCGCAGGCTATCACGCCCGCATGGCCCGTCAGTACAGCGATGCCGCCAGTCAAGCGGAACACGAGCGGCTAGCGATGGCGCTGAACTATCTTGCGGATAGCGAGCTGAAAATGAAAACGGGGCTAGAAGCGCTGTTTCATGACGGCACCGACCACCGGGAAGTGTTGGATACCTGGTTCGATGATTCCGGCGACTTTCCCCAGCCCCCCGAGCTGGATGCGCTTGCCGAGCAGAGCGTGGCGGGTTCCATCGATGAGCTGACCGAAACGGCAGTGGAGGCTCACCGTAAGCTGCAGAGCCTTTATGAACATCGAGCGTCGCGGGCCAAAATCGAGCCCGAGGAGACGTTTTTCAACGCGCTAGCGCAGGGCCATAACGCCGAAGCCCGCAAGCTCGTCGCCAGTATGCAAGAGTTCGACGATCTTTAGGCGGCATAGAGGCGTGCGAGCCAGTCTCTTCGTTAGACTTTCGTGAAGAGATAGCGGCGGTTCTCAACGCAGATTGCTCACTAAGACGCTGACAATGGCGGCGTCTATGGGGTATAACAGCCGTCATTAACGCATTGTCGGTCAGCACCGCTGGCCCGTTTTTTTGAGAGCCATAATGATGCCTGTGAACCGCCGCCGATTTTTAGCGATGGCCCTGGGCTGGCCTGTTGCGGCCAGCGCCGCGACCACCAGCGCTGTGAACGATTACGCGCCACCCGACTTGGTGGCCACGTTGCTCGCACGGGCGCCGGTGCCACGCCACAGCAACGAGCTGTGGGTGCTGATCGACGACAAAGAGGCAACGCTGAGCATCTTCCGAGGCAATGCTCTCGTCGAGCGATTTGCCCCCATTTCACTCGGGCGTGGCGGTGCCAAAACCCAGCGCGTACGGGGAGATAACGTCACGCCGCTGGGAGAATTCAGGATTAACCGATTTAATTACGAAAGCCAGTGGCATATCTTCATCGGTATCGATTATCCTACGCCACCTCACGCGCGTATGGCGCTTGAAGCCGGTATCTACTCCCAAGCGGACTATGAGGCCTACTTCGATCACTATCGGCGTTATGGCTCGCCCCCGCAAAATACGGCGCTGGGCGGGGCCATTGGCATTCACGGGATCGGCGGCGGTGATCCGGAGATTCATGGCAACTTCCACTGGACCCAAGGGTGCGTGGCAGTGACCAATGAAGAGATCGAGCGAGTGGCCGAGCTAGTTGATGTTGGCACTCGCGTGGTGATCCGCTAGGCTTGTGTTGTTGAAGGAAGTTCTAGGTTTTGAACACGTGGCTATAGACAACCGCTGTGGTCTATTATAAAACAGCGTTTGACTTGCGTGCCCTGGTACGTAACCCTGGTACAAGTCGCTGTAACGAACCTGCACCGCAGGTAGACAAATTTAAGCTAACCTTTTAGCCTTATTTTTTGTCATACCCTTAACGTAGTACCCAAGGAAGACTCAAGGAGAACACTATGACTCTGAAGACTGCTCTGAAGATGACTGCCGCTGCCGCTTCTCTGGCAATCCTGGCTGGCTGTGCTTCTACCAGCGCTCTGGAAGAAGTTCGCATGACTGCTGAATCTGCACAAGCTGACGCTGCAGAAGCTCGCAGCATGGCTTCACAGGCTCTGAACACTGCAAACCAAGCTCAGCGCGACGCGCAAGCTGCTCTGCAGATGTCTGAGCAGAACCGTGAAGAAATGAACCGCATGTTCCAGCGTTCCATGCAGAAGTAATTCTGCTTGGACCACCGGACATGATGTATGTTCGGTGGTTGCTGTAGATGTGAAAAACCCCGCCTCGGCGGGGTTTTTTGTTGGCTAGCATTTGCCTTGTCAGGCATCGCCTTCCACGCGGACGGTAGTGGAAAGCTCAACGCCCTTCAAAATGCCTTCCAGCTGTTGCGTGGGTTGCGGTTCGGGTTCCGGCTCGGGAGCAGGCGCCTGGGGGCCGTACAGCGCCACGAAACGACCATCCGGCGCTTCTACCGCACGCTTGACCTGCTCGTAGTCGATCTCTGCTTGTTCGTCGGCAAGCTCGCTAACGCGCTCGATGGCATTGAGCAATGGCTCGAAATCACCGACGTTCTCTTCGAGTTGCGGATACGACTGCACGAACAGTGTGCCGTCAGCCGCCCAGCCCGCTTTGAACGGCGCATCCATCAGGTTGACCTGAGTGCCGCTAGGCAGGCGCTCGTAGAGTGATTCGATATCTTCAGGATACATACGAATGCAGCCGCGGCTGACGCGCATACCCACGCCATCAGGACGGTTGGTGCCGTGAATCAAGTAGCTCGGCATGGCCAGCAGGATGGCATGGCGGCCAAGCGGGTTGTCGGGCCCCGGTGGAACGATAGAGGGGGCGGGCTCGCCGCGCTCGGCAGCTTCACGACGCATCGAGGCGGGCGGTGCCCAGGCGGGATCTTTGACCTTGACCGTGGTCCGCGTGATGCCCACGGGCGTGGCGAACTCTTCCCGTCCAACGCTCACCGGATAGGTTTCGACGATGCCGGGTTTATCGGCCGGGTAGTAGTAAAGACGCAGCTCGGAGAGATTGACCACCACGCCCTCGCGGGGGGCGGGGGGCAGAATGTAGCGCGCAGGAATCACCACCTCGGTGCCTTCACCCGGTACCCACAGGCTGACGTCTGGATTCGCCATGCGAATCTCTTCGTAGCCGATGTTATGGCGACGGGCAATGTCGATCAGCGTGTCTTCTGGATTCTCGACAGTGACAGTGTAGTACTCGCCGATAATGTCGCCCTGTTCGGGTAGACGGAAGTGGCCGCGGGGCAGCTGTTCCTGGGCATTGGCAACCTGCTCGGCACTAGCGGCGGCATCATCGGTGATCGCCACCGCAGTCTCGGCCTGTTCGGCCGATGGCTGTGCATAGACGGGGCCCACAAGGCTCGCTGCTAGCAATACTGCCAGGCTAGTGGGGCCCCAACGGGTAATGTTGTTACGAATGTTCATGGTCGATCCTAATCAATGTATGCACTGCTGGTACGCATGGTAATGGGCAGCGATGCGTTGCCGATGTGTGCTGCTTAGGTATAAGTTTGCCCCAAGGTTCACGCCGCCGCTACTTTTTGATTGAGGGTCGTCAACAGCGCTTCGATCTTTTCGAAACGCTGTTCGACCGATTCCATTGGAAATTCAAATCGTAAGGTGTCGGAACCATCCAAGCGGTAGTGCTGGGGGGATTTCTGGATCAGAGTGACCAGCGTCAGCGGGTCTACTTGGGTACTGCTATTGAAGATCACTCGGCCACGCTGCTCGCCCGCCTCGATACGAGCGACGCCAAGCTGTTCAGCCCGGTGGCGTAGCTTGGTTTGACGTATCAAGTTCTTCAACGGCTGAGGCAGCAAGCCGAAGCGGTCGATCAGCTCCACCTGAAGCTCTTTCAGCTCGGCATCGGACTGGGTGTTGGCAATGCGCTTGTACATGACCAGGCGCTGCTGCACGTCGTGCAAGTAATCATCGGGGATCAGGGCGGGCAAATTCAGGCTAATCTCGACGCCGGTATTGAAGGGGGCGTCGATGTTGGGCGTTTTGCCTGCGCGTATCGCTTTCACCGCGCGGTCCAGCATCTCCATATAAAGGGTGTAGCCGATGGTTTCCATCTGGCCACTCTGCTCATCGCCCAACAGCTCCCCTGCGCCGCGAATCTCCATGTCGTGGCTCGCCAGGGTGAAGCCTGCGCCGAGATCGTCGGAGGCGCTGATGGCTTCCAGGCGTTTGACCGCGTCCCGGGTCATGGCTTTAGGCGGCGGAGTCAGCAAGTAAGCGTAAGCCTGATGGTGGCTGCGCCCCACACGGCCGCGCAGCTGGTGTAGCTGCGCCAAACCAAATTTATCCGCCCGTTCGATCAAAATGGTATTGGCGCTGGGAACGTCGATGCCCGTTTCGATGATGGTCGAGCACACCAGCACGTTGAAGCGGCGGTGGTAAAAATCGGACATCACGCGCTCCAGGCTGCGCTCCGGTAGCTGGCCGTGGGCGACGGCGACACGGGCTTCCGGCACCAGCTCGCGAATCTGTTCGGCGGCGTTTTCGATGGTTTTGACTTCGTTGTGCAAAAAGTACACCTGACCGCCACGCAGAATTTCCCGCAGCAGTGCCTCTTTGATGACGCTGCTGTCCCGCTGCTGTACGAAGGTTTTGACCGATAGGCGCCGAGCCGGTGGGGTGGCGATGATGGAAAGATCGCGGATGCCGCTCATGGCCATGTTGAGCGTGCGCGGAATCGGCGTGGCCGTCAGCGTGAGAATGTCGATTTCCGCGCGCAGAGTTTTGAGCTTCTCTTTCTGGGCAACGCCGAAACGGTGCTCTTCGTCGATAATCAGCAGGCCCATTTTGGGCAGCTCGACGCTTTTCGACAGCAGCTTGTGGGTGCCGATGACGATGTCGGTCTGGCCGCTTTTGATGCCGTCTAGAGTCTGCGTCATCTCCTTGCCGCCGGTGAAGCGCGAGATCAGGCTAATATTGACGGCGGTATCGGCGAAGCGATCACGGAAGTTCTCGAAGTGTTGCCGCGCCAACAGGGTCGTCGGTACGAGCACCACGACCTGCCGACCCGATTGAACGGCGAGGAAGGCCGCGCGCATGGCCACTTCGGTTTTGCCAAACCCCACATCGCCGCACACGACGCGATCCATCGGCTGAGGCGACACCATGTCGCCGATCACCGCTTCGATGGCGGCTTGCTGGTCGGGGGTTTCCTCGAAAGGGAAGCTGGCGGCAAAGCGCACGTACTCTTCCCCGGGCGTTTCGTAGACCACGCCCTGTTGGGCCTCGCGGCGCGCATAGATGTCGAGCAGCTCGGCGGCGGTATCGCGAATCTTTTCGGCGGCCTTGCGACGGGCTTTCTCCCACTGATCGGAGCCCAGTTTGTGCAGCGGAGCGAGTTCGTCGTCGGCGCCGCTGTAGCGTGAGATGAGATGCAGGCTGTCCACCGGGACGTACAGCTTGGCGCCATCGGCGTAGGAGAGCGCGAGAAACTCATTCGCTTGGCCGCCTGCCTCCAGAGTTTCCAGCCCCAGGTAGCGGCCCACACCGTGGGCTTGGTGAACCACCGGGGCGCCTTCGCGCAGCTCGGATAAGTGACGAACCGCCAGTTCGTTGTCGTCGGTTGCTTTTTCGCGCCGGCGGCTTTGTCGCACCACGTCACCAAACAGTTCGGTTTCACTGATCACCGCGACATCGGGATCGGTGAGCCACAGGCCGCTGCCAACCAGACTTTCGGTGATCGCCATGCGCTCGGTGCCCGCCAGAAATGCCTGGAAACTCTCGCTGTGGGGCAGCGAGAGTCTTAGCGGGGAGAGCACGTCTTCCAGTGCTTCCCGACGCCCACGAGACTCCGCCACGAACAGTACCCGAGTGCGGGGATGTTGCTCCAGGAAGTTCGCCAGCTCGCTCAACGGCTGCTTGGCCCGCGCATTGATCGAGAGAGTAGGCAGCGCTTGCGCCAGTGGGGTCAGCGCGTGGCGCTGGGCCTCGTCCTCGGTGAGCTCCAGGCGCGGTCGCGCTTTGATGGCCGAGAACACCTCGTTGACCGGGAAAAAGGCACGATGGGGCGGCAGAAGAGGGCGTGTTGGATCAACACCGAGGTTGACGTAGCGCGACTCGATGGCCTGCCAATGCTGTTCGGCCGCGTGAAATACCCCGGGTAGCAGGGCAATGCGGGTGTCATCGGTCAGGTGCTCGAACAGAGAGGCCGTCTCATCGAAGAACAGCGGTAGGTACTGCTCTAGCCCGGGCGAGGGGATCGCTTTCAGCGCATCGTTATAGAGCGGACACTGGCGCGGGTCGACGTCGAAGAGCGTTTCGAACTGCTCGCGGAAGCAGGCAATGGCAACGCGACTCAGCGAATATTCGTGGGCGGGCAGCAGCTCGATGGTATCCACTTTGTCCGTGGAGCGCTGGCTGCCCGGATCGAAGTGGCGCAACGTATCGATCTCGTCATCGAAGAGGTCAATGCGGATGGGTTCGTCCATGCCCATGGCAAACAGATCGATGATGGCACCGCGCATGGCGTACTCACCCGGCTCGTAAACGGTCTCGACCGCACGATAGCCTGCTCGGGAGAGCGATTCGCGGAACGTTTCGCGGTTGAGTGTGGCCCCTGCCTTTAGTGTCATCACGCGGCCCGCGATGTAGGAAACCGGGGGCAGGCGCTGCATTAGCGTGTTGATCGGTACGAGCACGATCCCTCGGACGCCATCCTGCAGTAAGCGCAGCGTTCTCAGCCGGGCGGAAATGATGTCCTGGTGCGGCGAGAAACTGTCGTAGGGCAGTGTTTCCCAATCGGGGAAGGGGAGAACGGGCACGCTGCTATAAAACGCCAGATCCTGCTCCAAGCGCTGTGCGCTCGCAGTATTGGGGGTGATCACGAGCAGCGGGGCGCTGGACGCTACCTGAGCCAGCGCTAGGGCCGTCGCACTGCCCGGCGGCGCTTGCATATAGAGCGTGTCGCGAATCCCTTGCGGCTGGGGCGGTTCGAGCAGAGAGAAAGAAGGCATAGTCAAGGTATCGTTTTGCGCAGAAACGGAACTTGAATCATACACGATCAGCCCTGTCAGGCAGAGACCTTCGGGGAAGGCGGAGGTTAAGCGCCATGAGGCACTGCATTATTACCGTTTGTAGTCAATGCCCATTTTCTGTAATACCCCTACATGTTGTGCGACTATCCATTCATTGCGGCCCTCTAATAAGCCCCGGATAATGCCCCGGACATCCCCGTTCATAACTCAATGAGGCCGCACGTGAGTCAGCAAGCGCTCGAAAACGTTTTTCAGGAATGGCAAAACAATGAAGCTCTGGCCGAGCAGATGATCCCGCTGGTGGGTCAGCTTTATCGCCAGAACAATGTTGTGGCCACGATGTTCGGACGCTCTCTGATCAAGCGGTCGGTCATTCGTATTCTCAAAGATCATCGTTTTGTGCGCAAAATCGAGGGCACCGAGCTGTCGGTGGAAGATACCTTCCCCATCGTCAAAGCGATGAGTGAGATGAACTTGGGCCCGGCGCACGTGGACGTAGGCAAGCTAGCGGTCAGCTTCAAGCGTCAGGGCGGCGGCGATCTGAACGCCTTTTTGCGTAAAGAGCTGAGCGAAATCATCGACGGCTATCAGCCGGAAGGCAGCAAAGGCGAGCCGCAAGACGTCGTGCTGTACGGTTTTGGTCGCATTGGCCGCCTGCTGGCGCGGGTCATGGTCGAGAAGGCCGGTGGTGGTAACCTGCTGCGCTTGCGTGCCATCGTAGTGCGTGGCCGCGGCGACGTGTCGAAAGATCTGGAAAAACGGGCGAGCCTGCTACGCCGCGATTCCGTACACGGCCCGTTCGACGGCACCATTTCCGTCGATGCCGATGCACGCACGTTGACCATCAACGGCAACGTGGTGCAGGTGATCTACGCGGACTCCCCCAGTGAGATTGATTACACCGCCTACGATATCCACAATGCGGTCATCGTGGACAATACCGGTATCTGGCGCGATGAAGCGGGCTTGGGGCAGCACTTGGAGTGCAAAGGCGCTGCGAAAGCGCTACTGACCGCGCCGGGCAAAGGCGACATCAAGAATATCGTGTTCGGCATCAACCACGAGACGATTGGTGACAGTGACCGAATCGTCTCGGCGGCCTCGTGCACCACCAATGCCATCGTGCCGGTGCTCAAGGTGTTGAACGATGAGTATGGCGTGGTGACGGGCCATGTGGAGACCGTCCATGCTTATACCAACGACCAAAACCTCATCGACAACTACCACAAAGGCGACCGCCGTGGCCGCAGTGCGGCACTGAACATGGTACTGACCGAAACCGGTGCCGCCAAAGCCGTTGCCAAGGCGCTGCCGGAGCTCGAGGGCAAGCTGACCGGTAACGCGATTCGCGTGCCAACGCCGAACGTCTCCATGGCGATTTTGAATCTGACGTTGGACAAAGGCACCGACGCCGAGGCCCTCAACGACTACCTGCGTCGTATGTCCATCGACTCCGCTTACCAAAAGCAGATCGATTTCGTCGACTCGGCCGAAGTGGTCTCGTCTGATTTCGTCGGAAACCGTCATGCGGGCATCGTCGATGCTAAAGCGACCATCGCCAACGGCAATCACGCCGTGGTGTATGTCTGGTACGACAACGAGTTTGGCTATAGCTGCCAGGTCATTCGTATCCTGCAGCACATGTCCAACGTGCAATTCTTGAAACTTCCGCACTAAGTCTTTGCGGGCATATGCCCTGGACGCACTCATGTAGGGCAGTTGCGCCATTGGCTTGACAAACGCCACCTTCGGGTGGCGTTTTTTGTATCAGAAACAAATGACCTAGAACGGCATATAGCACTTTTGGAGGCCATCAGGGATGTGGTCATTGGCCGCGCTTATCTTTATAATGCGATAGATTTTTCGGGGTGGTTCAAGCGTGCTTGAGCCTGACTGGTAACGATCTGAACAGCAAAACAAGAATTCACTGAACAGAAAATAAGCATTCGAACCCCTTACCTTCGTATATCCGATCCATCAACTGGGCGAGACTATGATCGAAGTCAAAAAAGGCCTGGATCTCCCCATCACGGGAGCGCCCGAGCAGCGTATTGAAGATGCGCAGCCTGTGCGTCACGTGGCAATCCTGGGCACTGACTATGTTGGCATGAAGCCAACCATGGAAGTTCAGGAAGGGGATAAGGTCAAATTAGGCCAGCTTCTCTTCACCGACAAGAAAATCGACGGCGTACGTTTTACGGCGCCTGCCGGTGGTGAAGTAGTCGCTATTAACCGTGGCGAAAAACGACGTTTATTGTCTGTGGTCATTAAAGTCGATGAAAATGAAGAAGCGATGACATTTGCTTCTCATGATCGTGGCGCTTTAGCACAGCTTGATCGTCAAACCGTTGTCGACCAGCTCGTTGAGTCAGGATTGTGGACTGCGCTGCGCACCCGCCCTTTCTCACGTACGCCAGCCATCGATAGCGTTCCTGCCGATATTTTCGTCACCGCCGTGGATACCCATCCGCTGAGCGCTGACCCTGCCTTTATCATCAATGAAAATGCTCAAGCATTCGAAGACGGCCTCAAGGTGCTAACCCGCCTGACCGAGGGCAACGTTTTTCTGTGCACGGGGGCTAACGCTTCCGTACCGGGCAGTGATATCAGCGGCGTCAAGACGGAAAGTTTCGCTGGGCCGCACCCGGCAGGCTTGGTAGGCACGCACATTCACTACCTCTCGCCCGTCGCGCTACATAAAAAAGTGTGGCACATCGGTTATCAGGACGTCATTGCATTCGGTAAGCTGTTTGCCGAAGGTAAGCTGGACATGAGCCGCATCATTGCGGTGGGTGGCCCGCGTGCCCAGAAACCTCGCCTGCTGCGTACCCGTATCGGGGCGAGCACCGAGGAACTCTTGGCAGGTGAAATCATCCAACCGGAAGACACTCGCGTGATTTCTGGCTCGGTCTTCTCTGGCGCTGCCGCAGAAGGCAAGGTGACTTACTTGGGGCGTTTCCACAACCAAGTCAGCTTGCTGGAAGAGGGTAACAAGCGCACCTTTATGGGATGGCTCTCTCCCGGTGCCAACCGCCATTCGGTGATGGGCATCTACCTCTCCAAAATTAAAGGCCTGAGCAACTACGCGCCGACCACCTCTACAAATGGTTCCGAGCGTGCCATGGTGCCGGTGGGTAACTACGAACGCGTCATGCCGTTGGATGTCATGCCAACGCAACTGCTGCGTTCGCTGATTGTGGGCGACATTGAGGTTGCCATGCAGCTTGGGTGTCTTGAGCTGGACGAAGAGGATCTGGCGCTGTGTACCTACGTTTGCCCCGGCAAATACGAGTACGGCCCAATCCTGCGTGACAATCTCACCATGATCGAGAAAGAGGCCTGATGATGGGTATTCGACAAACACTCGATAATCTCGAGCCGCACTTCCATAAAGGTGGTAAGTACGAAAAGTTCTATCCGCTGTACGAAGCGGTAGACACCATTTTCTACTCGCCGCCCAGCGTTGCTAAAACGACCGCGCACGTGCGTGATGGCGTCGACCTGAAACGCATCATGATCACCGTGTGGATGTGTACCTTCCCAGCCATGTTCTTCGGTATGTGGAACGCAGGCTGGCAGGCGAACACCGCTATCGAAGCGGGCTATGCCTCCATGAACGGCTGGCGCGAAGCCATCATGATGACCCTCGCGGGCGGTCATGATCCGAGCAGCCTGTGGGCGAACTTCGTTCTCGGCGCGACTTACTTCCTGCCCATCTACTTGGTGACCTTCGCCGTGGGTGGTTTCTGGGAAGTGATGTTCGCCATCAAGCGCGGCCACGAAGTCAACGAAGGCTTCTTCGTGACCTCTGTGCTGTTTGCGCTGATTCTGCCGGCCACGATTCCGCTTTGGCAGGTTGCCTTGGGCATTACCTTTGGTGTCGTGATCGGTAAAGAGATCTTCGGCGGCACGGGTAAGAACTTCTTGAACCCTGCGCTGACCGGCCGTGCCTTCCTCTACTTCGCGTATCCGGCGCAAATCTCCGGTGACGCGGTATGGGTAGCAGCCGACGGTTACACGGGTGCGACAGCGCTCTCCATGGCGTTCCAAGATGGCATGTCCGCACTGACCGATACCTACAGCTGGTGGGATGCCTTCCTGGGCTTCATTCCCGGTTCCGTGGGTGAAGTCTCGACGCTGGCGATCCTGATCGGTGCTGCAGTCCTGCTGTGGACCAAGATTGCCAACTGGCGCATCATGCTGGGCGTTTTCCTAGGCATGGTGATCACCAGCACGCTGTTCAACCTGATCGGTTCTGATACCAACCCGATGTTCGCGATGCCCTGGTACTGGCACCTCGTCATCGGTGGCTTTGCCTTCGGTATGGTGTTCATGGCGACCGACCCCGTGTCGGCTGCGATGACCAACCAAGGTCGCCTGGTGTTCGGTGCACTGATCGGTGTCATGACCGTGCTGATCCGCGTGGTGAACCCGGCGTTCCCGGAAGGCATCATGCTGGCCATCCTGTTCGCCAACCTGTTTGCGCCGCTGATTGACCACTTCTTCGTCCAGGCCAATGTGAAGCGCCGTCTCAAGCGTACTGGCGTACCGGCCGAGGAGACTGCCTAATGGCACAAGGTAACAACTCCATCAAGAAAGTCCTGATCGTAGCGTTCTCGCTGTGCATCGTGTGCTCGGTCATCGTTTCGACGGCGGCCGTAGCACTGCGCCCAGCGCAGCAGCTCAATCAGGAGCTGGACCGTAAAACCAACATCCTCAACGTGGCGCGTCTTTACGAGCCGGGTATGGATGTTGAAGAAGCGTTCAGCAACCAGATCACTGCGCGCGTCGTCGAACTCGAGACCGGTGACTACACCGATCAGTTCGATCCCGAGACCTTCGATGGTTTCGAAGCTGCGCGTGACCCGGCCACTGGCCGCACGCTGTCTGGCGACCGTGACATCGCGGGCCTGACGCAGGTGGAAAACTTCGCGACCGTGTATCTGGTCGGCGATGCTGAAAACCCCGATCAGATCGTTCTGCCCATTCGTGGTCAGGGCCTCTGGGGTCGTATGATGGGCTTCCTCTCCGTTGAAGGTGACGGTAACACCATCGTCAGTATTACGTACTACGACCACGCGGAAACGCCGGGTCTGGGTGCCGAAGTGAACAACCCGCGCTGGCAAGCCCAATGGGAAGGTAAAGAGATTTACAGCGAAGAGGGCGACCTCTCTCCTGAAATCCACCTGACCAAAGGCGGTGCGAGTAACGAGCACGAAGTCGATGCGCTCTCCGGGGCCACGCTGACCAGTAACGGCGTGACCAACATGCTGCAGTTCTGGCTGAGTGAAGAGGGCTTTGCGCCTTACCTGGCTAAATTCCGCAGCGGAACCGAGCCATCAGACGCCGAAGACACCGAGACTGACTTCGACGACGTTGAGGGGGCCTGATCATGGCGGATGTAAATGCAAAAGGCGTTTTGACGGCGCCGATTTTCAAGAACAACCCCATTGCGCTTCAGATTCTGGGGATCTGTTCTGCTCTGGCGGTCACCACCAGCATGAGCGTGTCGCTGGTCATGGCGCTGGCGGTTATCTTCGTAACATCTTTCTCGAACTTGTTCGTATCGCTGATTCGGAACCACATTCCGTCCTCGATCCGTATCATCGTTCAGATGACCATCATTGCCTCGCTCGTTATCGTGGTCGACCAGATCCTCAAAGCCTATGCTTACGAAATGTCTAAGCAGCTGTCGGTGTTCGTCGGTCTGATCATCACAAACTGCATCGTAATGGGCCGCGCGGAAGGTTTCGCGATGTCCAATACGCCGGGCATGTCGTTCCTGGACGGTATCGGTAACGGCTTGGGCTACGGTTTCGTTCTGATGGTCGTTGGTTTCGTTCGTGAGCTGCTGGGTGCGGGTAGCATCTTCGGCTTCACGGTCCTGCCGACCATCCAGAACGGTGGCTGGTACGTGCCGAACGGTCTGCTGCTGCTGCCGCCTTCTGCCTTCTTCATCATCGGTCTGTTGATCTGGGTACTGCGCTCCGTCAACCCCGAGCAGGTAGAAGAGAACGAGTTCAAGATGAAGCACAACACCAAGCCGAAGGAGGCCGTGTAACATGGAACACTATCTGAGCCTTTTCGTTGCTTCGGTATTCGTCGAGAACATGGCACTTGCCTTCTTCCTGGGCATGTGTACGTTCCTAGCGGTATCCAAGAAGGTGTCTTCTGCCATTGGCCTCGGCATCGCCGTTATCGTCGTACTGACGATCACGGTACCGGTCAATAACCTGGTATTCACGTACCTGCTGCAAGAAGGCGCGCTGACCTGGACCGGCATTAGCGGTGCTGAAAACATCGACCTGTCATTCCTGGGTCTGCTCTCGTACATCGGTGTCATCGCGGCGCTGGTACAGATCATGGAAATGTTCCTTGATAAGTACGTGCCGTCGCTCTACAACGCACTGGGTGTCTTCCTGCCGCTGATTACCGTTAACTGCGCCATCCTCGGTGGCGTACTGTTCATGGTGGAGCGTAGCTACAACTTTGGCGAAGCCGTGGTTTATGGCTTCGGTGCGGGTACCGGTTGGGCGCTAGCGATTGCGGCCCTGGCGGGTATTCGTGAAAAGCTGAAGTACAGCGACGTGCCGGGCGGTCTGCAGGGTCTTGGCATTACGTTTATCACCGTTGGCTTGATGTCACTGGGCTTCATGTCCTTCTCTGGCATTCAGCTTTAATCGGAGCCGGTTTTCTCGGCAGCCCAGGCTGCCGAGGTACAGAAAACCTTCAGCAATAGGAAACCGACATGGTTGATACATCTGTCATCTTGCTCGGTGTTGTCATGTTCACGGTCATCGTCATTAGTTTGACGGCGATCATTCTGGCAGCGCGCAGCAAGCTAGTGAGTAGCGGGGACGTGACGATCGAAGTCAACGGCGACCCCGAGCACACCCTGAAGACCCAAGCCGGCGGCAAGCTACTGAACACCCTGGCGGCCAACGGTATCTTCCTCTCTTCTGCCTGTGGCGGCGGCGGTTCCTGCGCCCAGTGTAAGTGCCGGGTCGAAGAGGGCGGCGGTTCTATCCTGCCGACCGAAGAGTCGCACTTCACCATGCGTGAGAAGAAAGAAGGCTGGCGCCTCTCTTGTCAGGTTCCTGTAAAGCAGGACATGAAAGTAGAAGTGCCGGAAGAAGTCTTCGGCGTGAAGAAGTGGGAAACCGAAGTAACGGCCAACCCGAACGTCGCAACCTTCATCAAGGAGCTCAACCTGAAGCTGCCTGAAGGCGAAGAAGTAGCTTTCCGCGCCGGTGGTTACGTTCAGCTCGTTGCACCGCCCTACGACATCAAGTTCTCAGACTTCGATATCGAAGAAGAGTACCGTGGCGACTGGGAAAAGTTTGGCCTGTTCGACATTTCCCATAAGAACAACGAGGAAATCATCCGCGCCTACTCCATGGCGAACTACCCGGAAGAGAAAGGTCTCCTCAAGTTCAACATTCGTATCGCGACGCCGCCTCCTGGCACCAGCCATCCGCCGGGCCTGATGTCGACTTACGTCTTCAGCCTGAAGCCGGGTGACAAAGTGACCGTCATGGGGCCGTTTGGTGAGTTCTTTGCCAAAGACACCGATGCCGAGATGGTCTTCATCGGGGGTGGTGCGGGCATGGCACCGATGCGTAGCCACATCTTCGACCAGCTCAAGCGTTTGAAGTCGGATCGTAAGATCTCGTTCTGGTACGGTGCGCGCTCCTGGCGTGAGACCTTCTACAACGAAGAGTACGATCAGCTGGCAGAAGAGTTCCCGAACTTCGAGTGGCATCTGGCGCTGTCCGATCCGCAGCCGGAAGACAACTGGGAAGGCCCGACGGGCTTCATCCACAACGTGCTGTACGAAAACTATCTGAAGGACCACCCGGCGCCTGAAGATTGTGAGTACTACATGTGTGGGCCGCCCATGATGAACGCTTCCGTTATCAAGCTGCTGCTGGATATGGGGGTCGAGCCGGAAAACATCCTGTTGGATGACTTCGGCGGCTAATGTCGCGTCAGCGTGCGTTAGAAACGGGGCTAGCCTTAGGGCTAGCCCCGTTTGTTTTTGAGGTGATGGGAACGCACATCGTGTGGAAATTGCCTCGAATGCCTGATCATTTTGCATCGGCTAGGGTACAATAGGCGGTAACTTTTAAGGCACTTATCGGCGCAATGACTGTCGGCAGGTAAGGCACTTAACGCAATGCTGGGAGGACCACATGGCAATTTGGCTACTGGTATTTGGTTTTATGGCGCTGATCATGGGTGCCATGGCCGTCGGTGTACTGATGGGGCGTAAACCCATCGCAGGTTCCTGCGGCGGGTTGAACCAAATTGGTATGAAGGATGGCTGCGATATCTGCGGTGGCAAAGACGATGTTTGCGAAGAAGAGAACCGCAAACGCGGTAGTCTGCGCCGTCGTAGCGATGAAAGTCGCGGGGCAGACCTGGGCTACGATGTCACACGCCGTTAAGCCCCATCGTGCCGTTATTCACTCATGATGTACGCGCACACATACGTCGAACGCTCGCTTAACCGCGGGCGTTTACGTATGCGCTGACGAAAATGTAAGGGAACAAGGAGATCCAATCCGTATGGCGGTTCACAATTACGATGTCGTGGTTATCGGTACCGGCCCCGCCGGAGAAAGCGCTGCCATCAATGCTGCCAAACACGGTATGCGGGTGGCGATCATTGAGAAACAGGCCCAAGTAGGCGGTAACTGCACTCACTGGGGCACTATCCCATCCAAAGCGCTGCGCCATCAGGTCAAGCAGATCATGGCGTTCAACACCAACCGCATGTTCCGCGATATCGGTGAGCCGCGCTGGTTCTCTTTCCCTAAAGTCATGGAGCGCTCGCGTGGCACGATCGACAAACAGGTCGAAATGCGCACCACCTTTTATGCGCGCAACCGCATCGATCTCTTTCACGGTGTGGCGCGCTTCAAAGACGAGCACACCGTCGTGGTTCGCGACCGCCAAGAGGGCATGGAAGAGCTAGTGGCCAAAAAAATCGTCATCGCCACCGGCTCACGCCCTTATCGCCCGGCGGATATCAACTTCCGTCACCCGCGCATCTATTGCTCCGATACCATCCTAAGCCTTTCCCATACTCCGCGTACGCTGGTGATCTTTGGCGCTGGTGTCATCGGCTGTGAGTACGCCTCCATTTTCTCGGGCCTGGGCGTCAAAGTCGATCTGATCAACAACCGCGATAGCCTGCTGTCGTTCTTGGACGACGAGATCAGCGATGCGCTCTCGTACCATCTACGCAAGCACGGTGTATTGATTCGTCACAACGAAGAGTACGAGAGCGTCGAGGGCGACGAGGCCGGGGTCGTGGTACGCCTCAAATCCGGCAAGAAAATTCGCGCCGATGCGTTCCTCTGGGCCAATGGCCGGACCGGTAATACTGACAGTTTAGGGCTTGAGAACATCGGACTAGAAGCCAACGGCCGAGGCCAGCTCAGCGTCGATGAACACTACCGGACGTCGATTCCGCATATTTATGCGGCAGGGGATGTGATTGGTTGGCCAAGCCTTGCCAGCGCCGCCTACGACCAGGGTTTGAACTCGTGTAACGAGCTGCTGGAAAAAGAGTACCGCTTCGTTAGCGATGTGCCGACCGGTATCTATACCATTCCCGAGATCAGCTCCTTTGGCCCCAACGAGCGCGAGTTGACCGAAGCCAAAGTGCCCTACGAAGTGGGCAAGGCGTTCTTCAAAGATACCGCCCGCGCGCAGATTACCGGCGATACCGTGGGCATGCTCAAGATCTTGTTCCACCAAGACACGCTAGAGATTTTGGGTATCCACTGCTTTGGTGACCAAGCCTCGGAGATTCTGCATATCGGCCAAGCGATCATGCAGCAAGAGGGCGAAGCGAATACGCTCAAGTACTTCGTGAATACGACCTTCAACTACCCAACCATGGCCGAAGCCTACCGGGTGGCGGCGCAAAATGGCTTAAACCGCGTCTTTTGATCGGCCACACGAAGGGGGCGTTATGCCCCCTTCGTGTTTTTTCAAGCATCGCTTTCCGAAACCATAACCTCTATAGCGATTCCAGCAGCTGCTGGGCGCGAGGCTGCCATTCGCCTTCTAATGAAGCGGCCTGGCTAAGTGATTCCCTGGCGGCGGCGGTGTCCTCTTGCTGAAGCTGCAAGATGGCGAGGTTCAACCACGCGGCACCCATGTTCGGGTCAATCTGTGTGGCGTTTTCAAACGCAGCTAACGCTGCCTCGGGTTCCTGTGTTGCGTAAAGCGCGTTGCCCAGAGCGAACTGGCCCATCGGGTTCTGCGGGAAGCGCTCGGCGAATGCCTGCCAGCTACTCAGCGTTGTGTCGGGGCCGTGCTGCTCTTCAAAGGCGCTAATCGCTTCCAAGGCATTGCGCGCGGTCACGCCCTCCGGCAGGCTGCCCGGCTCGCTGACCACAAAGCCCCAGCGCTCAGTGCGCGCCCAGGTAGCATCAAAACGGCTAAACGACAGGGTATGCCGCTCGATCTCACCGCTGCGCAGTATCAGCGCCTCGTTGGGCAAATCAAAGCCAATGGCCACCGCATAGTGCCACATGGGAAAGGCGGGCAGGGCGAGGTTCTGCATCACGACGACCGGGTTGCCTGCTTCCAGGTGCGCGAGCAGAGCATCCATGGTACCTCGGATGGGAATTGCCAGCCGTTCGTAGCGGCGTACCGTGGCCAACATTTCCGGCTGCACGCTGCCATCACGCCCAGGCAAGAATACCTGAGGAATTAGCTCGTCTAAGCTAACCTCGACGCCCTCGTAATTGAGTACCATGGCCAGGGTCGCCGGGCCGCACTGGTACTCGGTTTGGGCGAAAAACGGCACATCGGTAAGCTCGGTTTGCGGGGCCAGGCTCGATCTAGTGCTCTCTAACAGTACCGGGCTGCGGGCGCAGCCGGTGAGCATTACGATCAGCAGGCTTAACAGTAAAACGCCCGCAGAGCGGGCGTTGACGGAGCGATTCATCACTGCAGACGACTTAGCGAGTGAACGGGTAAACATCGGTCAGACCAAGAATATCCGTTACCAGCAGAATCACGAACACCGCGAACAGCGCTCCTACCACACCGGCACCGGCAGGCAGTTGTTCGAGCTGTTGTGCCATTTGCTGAGCTTCGGCATCGCTAAGGGCCGCCACACGGGCTTCGACGTCGGCAGGATTGACACCCTGCTTTAGCAGCTGATCCTGCACATCGGCACGGGCGAGGATTTCATTGATACGCTCGCGATCAGCGCCGGCACGGTCGCCTGCTAAAACAGACTGCGTCGATACCAAGTCCATGCCTTGCGGGGCGGTCGGGGCTGCCACGACGGGCAGGCTGGCGAACACTAACGCAATCATCAAAAGGGTCGAGAGGTAAGCACGCACTGTTTTCATCGTCTTCATCCTTAGACTTATCAGGGAGCAGGCCATGAATGACCTAGCAAGTAGTATAGAAACAAACAGATGCGGTTTTAAGGCAAAAATGCAAAGTGCTAATTATTTGCACTAATGCGATAGGTCCAAGGGGTTTCGGCCAGAATGCCTTTAGCACCCGCCATAGTCATGGCCAGATCGTGAAGCCCCGGCCAAAGCGGCACGGCAGAGGCGCCTTTTACCGCTAAATCCAAGCGCTGGGCCATCAGCAATAGTTTGTGCAGCCGCTTCATGGAAAGGCGGCCAATGGCTTTTTGATATGCCGGACGGCGCTTATCGAAAATCATCGGCTTTTGGGTTTTGCAGGCGTGCTCGAAACTCTGCCCCTGATCCAGATGCTGATGTAGCGATAGTAGGGTGCGCAGCTCACGCGTCAGTGCCCATAGGACGATCGGCGCTTCCACGCCTTCGCTTTTCAGGCCGTTGACGATCCTAGAGGCACGGCTGGGCTCGCCCTTCAAGCAGGCATCCGCCAGATTGAAGACGTCAAAGCGGGTGCTGTCCTCCACGCCCTGGGCAATGTGTTCGACGTTGAGTCGAGTGTTGGCCGGGTAGATCAGCGCTAGCTTCTGTAGCTCTTGATCCGCCGCCAACAGGTTGCCTTCGGTACGCTCACCCAGCAGCCGGGCCGCTTCGAGATCGATCTGCAGGCCGTGATGCGAGGCTCTATCCCGCAGCCAGTAGCCAAGGCGCGAGGCATCGACCGGCCACACGGGTACGAACAAGCCGTGCTTGTCCAACGCTTTGAACCAGGCGCTCTTCTGCTGCTTGGCATCCACCTTACCCATGCTGACCAGCAGCAGGTCATCGCTGCCGTCCATCATGTCTGCGTACTGCGCCAGCGCTTTGGTGCCTTCCTGCCCCAGTTTTTGATTGCCCAAACGCAGTTCTAACAGCTTGTTGGAGGCAAACAGCGAGAGGTTGCTGGCGGTTTCCAAGAGCCGTCCCCAGGCAAAGTTGGGCTCCACGTCCAGCACTTCCCGCTCTTCGATGCCCGCCTGGCGAGCGGCGGCACGCACTGCATCGCAGGCATCGCGATGCTGTAGCGGCTCGTCACCCGCCACGATCACCGCTTTCGGCAGCTTCTTGGCCAGGGCGGCAGGCAGTTGATCGGCAAATACCTTCACCGCAACGCCTCGAGATTGGCCAACCGCTCTACGATGCGCTGGGCGAGCTGGCGGGTCAGTGTCTGCTCCGCTTCCTGGAAAAGGGTTTCCCGATTCAGCAGATCGTCATCGCTGACGCGAATGCGCGTGCTGGTCGCCACCGTGGCATTGTTCAATGCGTAAGCGCTGGTGTCCCACTGCTGCACCGACAGCGACGTGCTTAGCGTTAGTTCATGCTCACGGCTTGCGCGGCCATCGGTGCCAATGCGCCGCTCCTGCAGTGACGGTGTGCCCAGCGTTACGCGCCACGGCGCGCTGCTCTCAACGTCCGTGCCTAACTGCTGTAAGCGCGTGCGAAGCTGCTGAGCGAGAGCGCTGTTGTCATCGCCCTCTAGCGAAAGCGCGGGCAGGCGTGGCATGGATTCCGAGCCGCGCAGGCGGAACCCACAGCCACTGAGCAGCACCGCCGCTGAAGCGGCGATGCTGAGGGTCAAAAAGCGACGGCGATTCATCCACTCACCACAATGTTAACCAGCTTGCCGGGCACCACGATCACCTTACGAACCGTTTTGCCTTCCAAATGGCGCTGGACGTTTTCGTTTTCCATCGCCAGTTGCTCAATGGCGGCTTTGTCGGCGCTGGCCGGGGCTTCCAGGCGGGCGCGCAGTTTACCGTTCACCTGTACCACCAGCTCGATGCTGTCGCGGGTCAGGGCGGCTTCGTCTACTTTCGGCCACTGGGCTTCAATGGCGGGCTGCTCATGGCCCAACTGCTGCCACAGGGTGTGGCACAGGTGCGGGGTAATCGGAGCCAGCAGCAGCACGCAGGCTTCCAGCGCTTCACGGCTAACCGCGAGGCCCAGTTCAGAGGTATCGTCGAATTTAGCGACCGCGTTAGAAAGCTCCATCACAGCCGCAATGGCGGTGTTGAACGTGGTGCGGCGGCCAATATCGTCGCTGGCTTTCTTGATGGTTTCGTGGGTTTTGCGACGCAACGCTTTTTGATCGTCGTTGAGTGCATCGACGTTCAGCGTGCCCGGCGTGCCCGCTTCCAGGTGCTCGCTCACCTGACGCCAGATGCGCTTCAGGAAGCGGTGTGCGCCTTCGACGCCAGAATCCGACCACTCCAGCGACTGCTCAGGCGGGGCGGCAAACATCATGAACAGGCGCACGGTGTCGGCACCGAACTTGTCGATCATCGACTGCGGATCCACGCCGTTGTTCTTCGACTTGGACATCTTCTCGATGCCGCCCATTTCAACGGGCTGGCCGTCGCTCATCAAAATGGCGCTCAGCGGGCGGCCTTTCTCATCGCGCTTCACTTCCACATCGGCGGGGTTGAACCACTCTTTACCGCCGTTATCTTTAATGCGGTAGAAGGTTTCCGCGATCACCATGCCTTGGGTGAGCAGCTGCTGGAACGGCTCGTCGGAATCGACCATGCCGAAATCGCGCAGCAGCTTGTGGAAGAAGCGGGCGTAGAGCAGGTGCAGAATGGCGTGTTCGATACCGCCAATGTAGAGATCCACCGGCAGCCAGTAGTTGGCGCGCTCGTCCAGCATGGCTTCGTGGTTATCCGCACAGCAGAAGCGGGCGAAGTACCAGGAGGACTCCATGAAGGTATCGAAGGTGTCGGTTTCACGCACCCAGCCATCGCCCAGCTCGGAGAACTCCGGCATCTTCTTCAGCGGCGAGCCAGAGGCATCCACGGTGACTTCCATGGGCAGCGCGACGGGCAGCTCGTCATCGGAGAGCGGCACGGTTTGACCTTCCGGGCCGTACTTCACCGGAATCGGCGCGCCCCAGTAACGCTGGCGGGCAATACCCCAATCACGCAGGCGATAGTTGGTTTTCACTTCGCCACGGCCAAGCTCGGCCAGTTTGGCGGCAATGGCATTGAACGCGGCTTGGAATTCCAGGCCATCGAACTCGCCGGAATTAATCAGCGTACCGTGCTCGGTGTAAGCGCCTTCAGAGATATCCGGCGTATTGCCGTGCTCGTCGGCCACTACCGGCTTCAGCTCAACGCCGTACTTGGTGGCAAATTCCCAGTCGCGCTGGTCGTGGGCGGGTACGGCCATGACCGCGCCGGTGCCGAACTCCATCAGCACGAAGTTAGCCACGAATACCGGCACTTCTTCACCGCTTAACGGGTGAATGGCCTTATGGCCCGTGGCCATGCCCAGCTTCTCTTTGGTGGCCATTTCCGCTTCAGAGGTGCCGCCTTTGGCACACTCTTCACAGAACGCCGCCAACTCGCTGCTCTGCTCGGCGGCCTGTTTCGCCAGCGGGTGACCAGCGGCCACGGCCACGTAGGTCACGCCCATCAGCGTATCCGGGCGGGTGGTGTACACCGCCAGCGGCTCGCAGGCGCTGCCATCGGCGGCTTTAATATCAAAGCTCAGCTCGACGCCACGGGATTTACCAATCCAGTTGCGCTGCATGGTTTTGACCTGCTCGGGCCACTCGACGTTATCTAAATCCGCCAGCAGCTCATCGGCGTAGTCGGTAATCTTCAAGAACCACAGCGGGATCTCTTTACGCTCCACCGGCGCGCCGGAACGCCAGCCGCAGCCGTCGATGACCTGTTCGTTGGCGAGGACGGTTTGATCGACAGGGTCCCAGTTCACCGTGGACATCTTCTTGTACACCAAGCCTTTTTCCACCAGCTTGGTGAAGAACCACTGCTCCCAGCGGTAGTAGCTGGTATCGCAGGTGGCGAATTCGCGGCTCCAGTCGTAGGCAAAGCCCAATGCCTTCAACTGGTTGCGCATGTAATCGATGTTTTGATAGGTCCACTTGGCGGGTGGCACCTGGTTTTGAATCGCGGCATTCTCCGCCGGCATCCCGAACGCATCCCAGCCCATGGGCTGCATGACATTTTTACCCTGCATGCGCTGGAAACGTGAGACAACGTCGCCGATAGTGTAATTACGCACGTGGCCCATGTGCAGCTTGCCGCTGGGGTAGGGGAACATGGATAGGCAGTAGAACTTTTCGCGGTTGGCGTCTTCTACGGCTTTAAAGCACTGGTGTTTGTCCCAGTACTGCTGAGCATCACGTTCGATATCACGGGGGCTGTAATGTGCGTCCATCGGTGTTTTCAATGCCTTGGGGTCATTCGCCCAAAAAGGGCGCAAAGTGAATAGTAGATGACGACTGTCAGATAAGTAGCGTCGATTGTATCCTATGCAGGTGTATCCTTGAACGGCTAGCCGATGATAGGCAGCACCTGTGGCGACAAAAGGAGAGGACCCATGGAAAAACATAACGATCACCGCCTTCGCGAAGGCTACGAGCGCCTGTTGGAGCGCATGCAAGACGGCGCCAACGAGCTCACCTGGGACAACCTGCAAAAGGATTTGGACGACGCCGTTGCCTTCGAGGCAGAGCTTGAAGAGTACACCAAAGACGAGCTGGCCCTACTGCGCGCCTGGGTAGAGCGCGACTTAAAAGATATGCGCTACTACATGGCGGATACCGGCAAGCAGGTGGCCAGCTGGCTAGGCATCGATATTGATCAGCTCTCCCGTCGAGTGGCGGAATCGCTGCTCTCGATTGCCGACCGCAGCATCGTCGAGCGCGAACGCTTCGAGGACGACTTGGAAGCTGCCCGTGCCGACTACTGCGAAGGCGAAATGGCCGCCCCCGGGTTAATGGCATGCACCCACTGCGATGCCCAAGTGATGCTCAACGAAGTCGCTCGGCTGGAACCCTGCCACCAGTGCGGCCACCGCTACTTCTACCGCTTCCCCAATAAAATCATCGAAACCTGATTGTTAACCCAGCCAAGCGCCCAAGCCTGCGATCGCGCCCAGCGAGAGCAGGCTCATCATCGCCGCATAGGGCAGGTTATCTTTCATCATGCGATAACCGCTCACCCCATAGCGCCCCTGCAAGGAAAGGTTAATACCGGAAAGCGGCCCCACGCTAGTGCCCACCGCCCAGGCGCTTAACGCCACAAAGGCAAACAGCGTTTGCTCGCCGCCGCTCAAATCCAAAATAGACGCCAGCACCGAAACGCCAATAATCGGGTGTAGCCCCGCCAGCGCGCTCAGCGTAATGGCGGCAAAGCTGGCCATGGCCTGCCAGGTACCAAAGCGGGCAAACAGCGTCCACTCATCGCCCGCAGCGGCAGCCACCAGCGTCGAAAGCCCTAATGTTAATAACCCCGCTGCCAAAAACAGCGAAATTTCCCCACGCATGGCGGGCAGCCGGGTAACGGTGTGCTGGCGAATGCGCCGCAGGGTAAAACGCAGGCCTTCCCGCAGGTTGCTTAACAGCGCCACCCCCGGTAATAAAAAGGTAATAATGCTGACGATAGTGAGCGACGGCGTGATCCAGAAGTGAAACAGCATCACCAGCGCCGCCATGCCCGCCGGCATCAGCAGGCTACGCGGCGATAGCGAAAAACCATCCACCTCGGCCAAATCGAACCGCCGCCGCAGCTCTAATGTGGTCAATAGCCCCGAGAGCATGGCCATCGGAAAACCCACTACGGCAATCTGGGCGTACTGCACCGATGGCACCAGAGCAATCACCACCGCCATGGAGGCAAAGAAGGGCGACCAAAGGGCTGCGCTAGAAAGCCCCCGGTTCAGCGCCAGTAGCTGCGGTGTGGTCAACGGCGCGCGCCGAGCCAAGCGGTCGCCCACCATGAATACCGTCGATAGATTCAAAATCGTGCCAAGAAAATGTACCCCCAGCCAGGTACGCAGCACGCCGTCCGCCCCCGTTACCCGCTTACCCGGCGCACGCTTGTTGCCCTGGGTGCCGATCAGCGAGATAAAACTCACGCCCACCAGCATGGAAGCCACGAACACATTCCCCTGCAGCATGGCAGGCCAGTTAACCGCCGCGCCATACACCGTTTGCGCCACCACCAGCATCACCACACCCAGGGCAATCAACACCCCCGCCTGAATGCGCGAACGCTTGGGAATATCCCGCCACAGCAGCGCCACCGCCGCCCACAGCAAATAGCTCACCACCTGCGCGGTCGGCACCGCCCCGGTAAACCCCACTATCTGCGCCAAAAGCCCCAGCAGCACCAACACCCCCGCTAAGCGCTGCCGCGTCGTCGTCTCTTGCATCTCAATCCCTTACTGGTTGAGTTAGCAGGCTAATCGGGTTTGCAAGAGAAGGCTAGTAGCAACAAGTGACGGGGTAAGTGAGATGACATGTGTGATAGATGGCAGATGTGGGAGGTGACAGAGTTAAAAAATGGAAGGTGTGGGAGATGACAGATGTGAGAGATGGAAGGAGTGGGAGGGCGCTTCAGCGCGCGATGATCCAGCCACCATTCCAACAATAACGCCACCGATCCCGTAACGCGGCGTAACGAACGAAGTGAGGCACCCGCGAAGCACCGCAACGCGGTGCCGATTGTGCCACCTAAGGCACGCAAAAATTTTCGCAAGATAGGTGACCTAAGCAAATTTTATGAATAGAGTATGATTAAACAGGCAAAACGAGCGGGCACGATAATAGAGGATATGTAGCCTGAGCCAAGGGGATGTAATCTAAAATCAATGGGTTAGGTGGTTTTTTGGAGCTGTATAACATTAATAACTGTGATCGCTCAGTTATTGGGGTTATGTAGCGGGCTATATAACCTCTGTTAACTTCAAAAGGTTCAGATGCTATATCACTATACAAATTTACAGGGTCTATTAGGCATTTTGAGTGGCAAAAGTATCTGGGCTAGCCACTGCGAATATTTAAATGATTCGAGTGAATATCGCCAAGCTATCCGATTTGCTAAGGCATTTTCCGGAAATATTTTTATGGAAGATGATTATTTGGCTGCTTTTGGCTGGACAGTTAGAGATGCTCTAGAAAAGATGCAAGTGCATGATGTTTATGTGTCTAGTTTTAGTGAGAAAAAAGATTTGTTGAGTCAGTGGCGAGGCTATTGTCCTCAAGGCGGTGGCATTTGTATTGGGTTTGACAAAATTGCCATACAGAAGTTTTGCGATAGTAAAGGCTACCACCTTTCAAAATGCCTTTACTCTCATAGTGAGCAAGAAAAAATCATATCTCAGTTGCTTGATGAGTGCTTTTCTAATTTCCCTAAGCCGCTAATATCCAGAAGTGAATATGAAGCACGAGATACAAAAGGGCAAGTTGATCATGAGTTGGGTTATAGAGCTCTTGTTACTTTAGGTGATGGTAAGGAACTAGCTGATACGGCAGTAAATAAATTTACAAATGAAATTAATGATCTTGCTCCAAGGGTAAAGAATTTTGGCTTTCATGAGGAAGCTGAATGGCGCATTGTGGCTCCGAACCCTGAAAGTAAAATAGAATTCCGTACAGGGAGCTCTCATTTAATTCCGTATATTCAGCTCCCAGTCTTTGATGGTGAGAAATCTCCCATTATAGAGATTATCGTCGGACCCAACCCAAACCCTCAACGATGCATCAGTTCAATAGAAAAGCTTATTAAATCATTTAACCTTGGGAAGGTAGAAATAAATGAATCCCAAATTCCATTCAGCAGTTGGTAAAGTTAACAAGTTCAGCTTGCTGGACTTGGGTAAACTATCACCTTTTTCGCGCTGCGCAGCAAAAATGCCGCCAGTTCACCCAAGCCGCAACTGAAGGCGTTAACTTTTAAAGAGCGATCTAGTACATTGACCAATGTTTAATCAAGGCGACATTTTCGTATGGCAGCAGTGACAATCGATAGAGAAGCTGGGGACTCTGGCAAAGGCTTTAGATTACAGCTCATAAGGGCGATAAAGCTCATGCTTAAGACGATTAAGCAAGATGCAAACACTGTATTTTTCACTGCGGTTGAAAACCTTGAAGATGTTTCTCATCAGACTATCGTCGATGGTGAAGTTAGCAGTTATTTCGAAGAAGACAAAAACTATGATCTGAATGGTAACTTCACAATTTTTAGTCCTCCTGTAACTAATACACTGGTCAGCTTTTTTGATATCTATATAGACCAATTTCGCACCAGTAACAATGTCTATTTGGGTTTTTATACAACGAGAAATATTGGAAAGGAAAGAAAGTCCAAGCTCGAAAGTGGTGAAAAAATAGATTTGCCGGATGAGCCGATTTTAAAAATTCTTCAGTCGCTAGATGATGCTTCAGATGATACGATTTGCTTAGTGAAAGACATTATTTCTGAAGAGTACGCTTCGCAGTATAAAGAAAAATCAACGTCAGGAAACCTGGAAACACTTCAAGGTCTAACTGTTGATAGGTTCAAGGATTTTTTTGAGAATAATCTTGTGGCATTTCGGTCAGGAAAATGAGGATGAACTCAAGCAGGCTGTTTTAAAAGATATTGAGAACTCGCCTATTCACAACAATGCGCATATAGGTAAAGAAAACATAATATTTTGTTTGTTAATGGATAAGTTGAGTGAAAGGCAGAATAGTAAAAACTTAGTTGACAAGCTGGTTCATAGTTCAGATGTGAAATTAATTTTTAAAGAAGCAGAGTCGCAAATTCCTGATGAAAGTATAGATCCTACATGGCGTTACATTGCTGAGTTGGAAAAAGAGGTGACCGACAAGCGAAACTTGAAAGAAAAGGTGCTTTCAGTAATAGATGATATTTCAGAGCGTCGAATTAAACAATTGGCAAGAAAGGCAAGTAGTTCTAAGTATGAAGAGTGTGAAGCGGACAAATCTTTTTTGTCTTTGAAGTATCGTGTTTTTGAAGCCTGTGAGGAATATTTTTCTGGGGGTTGCTATGTCGCTCCTAGAAGTGGTGGCGATATGGATGCTGTTCTTAAAACACTTGTATCGAGAGCGGTAGAGGATATTTCTAAGTTAAAGAGCGATTACAAATATACAATTTCCAATGATAAAACGATAGAAGGAATTATTTGGAATTTATTTGATGAGTGTTTTTTAGCTTTTGATGAGTATAGTGATGAATGACGTAAGTGCAAAAAAAAGACTAATGTACCTAAGCGGTGAAGATTTTTATCTTTATTGCTATTCCATTTTTGTCATTTTGGATTCTTTAGGCTGTCGTAATGGTAAATATTTTAGAGATTATAGAAAGTTGGCGTTTCTAACCGATATTATCGGTGATGATAAAATAGTCTATGTGCTTTCTCATTCTTCAGGAGAAAAGCTGAATCCTAAAGATTACGAGTGTTTGCTTGATAGCTATTCGAACGGATTAACTCTAAGAAGTGAAATTCTTAAGCTGTTGTTTGTTCTTGAGAAGAAAGGTTATGTGAGTTTAAATCAAGGCAAGGCGCAAGAGATTAATGTGACTTTGACTAAAAATAATCTTCCTGGTGGCTTTTTAAATAGCAATGTTTTTGCGTCTGAATTTAAGAATATAAAACGTGTATCAAAGAAAGTTGGACGGTTAGCGTCATTAACTCTGGATACCATGTTAAATAAAATTTATGTTGAAAACGGAGTTCGAACATGGGCCTGATGCGGGTTAATAAGCTTGTTTATGAGGGAAGTAAGTATTACTTCGAATCAAAAGAATTCGATAAAAATATCATCCTGATTGAGGGTGACAATGGAACAGGGAAAAGCACTTTTGTAATTTGATTTATTTTGCATTTGGGGGTGAAGTTCCAATATTCCGAAGAGATAATGATAAGCGTCACGATGAAATTACATCCGATAGCGACAACTATGTTGATCTTTATATATCGATTAATAATGAAAGCTATTTGCTTAGGCGCTACTTTGGAGATAATGAAATAACAGTAATTCCCTATGAGCGAGTTGTTGAAAAAGTATACTCAGAAGACAAAAAGACTTTGCTTGAAGAGAAGGTGGGGTTTGTTCTATTGGAGGATAAGGTTGAAATATATTCCGTCAATAGAAGCAAAGATGCATATGTTTTTTCTGACTGGATTCTTGGGAAGCTGAAAATATCTGTAGTCGAGCTTTTTCACGGTTACAATACATTTAAAATTAATATATCCGATTTGATGCGGTTGATTTATCACGACCAGCAGCCGAACCCGGAGGGGATTTATAAAAAGCCAGATACTAATTCTACATATGTATCTGATTCAGAGTTGGTTAGAAAGGCTATTTTCGAACTCTTAGTTGGTGAAGCTTATTCTAATTATTACGACTCCATTTCCGAAGAAAAGAAACTATCGAGAGAAAAAAGCTTGGCTAAAGCGGTTGTAAGTGAGTACTCGTTATTAGCTGATAAGATGCGAAAAAATGGCGAAGCTAAAAATGTTAGTTTTTTGCAAAAAGAAATTTTGGACAATGAAAAGCAAATTGACAAGCTACATGATGCAAGACTGGCATTTAAGCGTAACCGGTCTGGTTCGAATACAGTCAATCAAGATATTGAGTCGTGCAAGTCGGAATTAATTGATTGCGAATTAAAGTTAAGTCGATTGAAAGAAAGTCTCATTTCTATTCTCGATGAAAGGTACAAGTTAAACATAGTTAGAAACGAGTCTGTTTCAGAAATTAGGCGCATTGAAAAAGTTATTTTTTCCCACGATCAGCTAAACCTTTTTACTTCCGATACTTGCCCATATTGCTTAAGTAATGTGGATCGTGTTGAAGGGCATTGTGTTTGTGGTGCTTCGATTGAAGAAGAGCAGTATGAAAGGTTTTTCTACACGTCAAAAGAATATAAGGATATTCTAAATTCCAAGCTTAAGGCTTTATCAACAATTAAAACTGCTTACGATGATTGTGACTCCGAAGTTCAAGAGACCAAAAATGAGATCGAGATGGTAGAGAAACAATCAGTGGCGTTACGTGAAAAGCTAAAGGAAATGCTTGGGCGGGTCGATGAAGTTATTGATATTGAAAGCCTAAATGATATTGACGATAAAATATTGCAACTCAGGGAGGATGTCGCGAATCTAAATCGATTGTTAGAAGTTGAATCAAAACTAGAGGGTTTTCAAAAAGACTTTGACTTGGTTAGCTCAAAAGCAAAAGATGCCGAACTTAAAAGAAAAGGACTTGAAATTAAAGCTCAACAAGATGTTACCTCAAAAGTAAATGAATTTAGTGAAATCTATAATGAGCTGATGAAAAATACCTTGCCTGATTGCAGATCAGCCAAGATTAGACTTGATAACTATTTGCCTTCGATCAACGATGGACTCTATCGGGAGACCAGTGCACTTGTTTCGATCCGGTTAATGTACTTTATTGCTCTAATGCATTTATCATTGTCCGATAAATCGGTGACATTCCCACGCTTTCTACTGATTGATACCCCTGAGACTGCCGGAATTGAATTAGACTATCTACAAAACTGTATTAGGCAGCTTGAAGGCTTACAAGAATATGGGGTTGACTTTCAGGTCATTATTTCAACAGGTTTAAATAAATATCCAGATTCCTTAAAAGACAATCGTGTACTCTTTATGCCAGATAGGAAACAGAAGGAGCACATGCTTTTGAAAGAGAAGAAATTCACTTATTGACTATTTTTTTACAATCACACTTACTGCAACGAATTAGTCTGCTTAGCTTATTATACTGTTTGCTATACATGCCGGCAGACCAGATCTGAAAGTTAACAAGTTGCTGCACACGGATAAATTATTCACTGCGCTCATAATTTACCGGTGAGCAAAGCGTTAAAAGTAATAAAGTATGGATGTATTCCTTTTAAGACACGCAGAAACAGAAACGAACCGTGATGGTGCGTTAGCAACAGGAAGCGGTGACGCGCTCACACAGCATGGCCACTATCAGGCACAGAGCATCATAGGACGTCTCTTGGAATTGGAGATCGAGTGCATTCTGTGCTCTCCGTATCCGAGAGCCCTGCAAACCATTCAACCTTTTGTTGAGGTTGCCAGAATAGAGATTGAGATTCACCCTTGTTTAGCTGAGGGGCAGTTAGTGTTGACTGAGACTCCCGCTCGAGAGGAGCCCAAGTATTTCCGTCACGTATCGGGCCATGACTACCCCCATGAAAATGAGTCACCAGGTGCATTCATGGAGCGTGTGGTACAGGCAAAAAAGCTAATCGACACCCAGCCTCATTCCAGGATATTGGTGGTAACGCATGGGCACATGCTTCGCGAATTATTAAACAGCATGCTGGCTTTGCCCCATAAAACAAGGTTCCCGCACGATAATTGTGGGCTGAGTCATGTATCGGTAGGTGCCGTAAATATGGTCAGCTATATCAACCGACCAATTTCTTCTAGCTAACGACTTGTGGCGACCGACTTTCCAGCCCTGAGCGCCCACAAGTTTTGTGGTTCGCTGGGTTGCTAAGCGTTCAACAGTAGTTACTAGTGCTCTTGACCACGTCGTACTGAACCATCTTTAGCATGGATAATGTTTTGGTGGCGCGGCCTCGCGGGTGCCTCGCTGATCGCTCGTTACCACGCGCTACAAGGGTATTGACCTGGGTGGTGGGTATCACCGTCGAGAGCTGATGCCGCAAAATCACGCGCTTTCTCCCAACATCTCAACGATCATTTGTCTTAGCCAGTTGTGCCCGGCATCGCTTTCCCGCCGTGAGTGCCAAACCATCTCGTAGGCAAACGGGTCGATGGCAAAGGGAGGGGCGAAAAGCTGTAGCGGTGAGTCCTCCAGAAATAGATCGAAGCTGCGCCGTGCAGCGGTCAATATCAAGTCCGTGTTGGCCACTAAACTGCTAGCGATGCCCCAGTGGGGCAGGGTCATCGCTATCCTGCGGGTGACGCCTTCTCGCTGCAGGGCGTGTTCTATCTCACCGGCTTCGTTGCTTTGCAGAGCGACCAGTACATGTGGCCGCGAGAGCCATTCGTCTTTATCCAGGCTACCGGACCTGGGCAGGGTGTGTTTATCCGCCGCACTCACGAAGTGCTCGATGAAGAGCGTTCGGGTGCGTAACTCATCGGCAAGCGGCGATGGGAACACCCCAAACGCCAAGTCGATCTCTCCATCATGTACACCTGCCAGCATCGAGGCGCGGCTGCCTTGCGTGACTTGAAGATCGATCCCCGGCGCGCAGGAACGCAAGCGCTTTACCAGCCCCGGCAGGATGACCCGAGAGCCATAGTCCGACATGGCGAGCCTAAATAGTCGCTTTGTCCGAGCGGGGTCGAAGGCGGGCTGGTCGAGCAGCGTGCCTACCTGATGCAGTGCTTCCGTCAATGCCGGTAGTAGCTCGCTGGCGCGGGAAGTGAGTTCCAGTTTGCCTGCTCGTCGCACCAGCAACGGGTCGTCAAAAATAGTGCGCAAATGAGCGAGTGCATGGCTGACGGCGGGCTGGCTTTTATGTAAGCGCCGTGCCGCTCGCGAGACGTGCTTTTCGGTCAGTAGTGCGTGCAGAGCGACCAGCAGATTGAGATCGATACGTCTTAAATTATTCATAGTTTGAATAATGAAAAATAAAAAATGGAATTTCAATTAATGAAATGAATTGTACAAGATAAAAGACCCTTTCAGACGCATCAGGAGTCTTGTCATGAATTCATCTCTCACCGTGGTAGGGTTGGCGGCAGTAGCGGTCGTCGCAGGCGCTTTGGTGCCATTTCAAGCCGGTAGTAACGCGGAATTAGGCCGAGCGCTAGGCCATCCTCTTTGGGCAACGCTGGTCTCTCTGGTGGTCAGTATTCTTGTCGTCATCCCCATTGCACTGGCGATGCAGGCAGCGCCTCCCGTTTTCGGGGCTGCTAGGCACTTGCCCGCCTGGGGATGGCTGGGCGGCGTCGCAGGCGCTATCTACGTATCGTCGGCGCTAATATTGGTGCCGCGGGTGGGGGCCACGAGCTTTATGGTGTGTGTGATTGCAGGGCAGCTGATCGCATCGCTGCTGCTGGATTACCACGGCTGGATGAACTTGCCTGTTAGAGAGGTCAGCGTGGGGCGTGTGTTGGGCGTGGTGATGGTAATAGTGGGCATGGTGACGGTGCTGTGGTTCTCATCCACGACCAAACCAGCTCAACACGATGCTGATCAGGTCGTATCACGCACCGCCCATTCATGAAGGCACAAGGTTTTTCGATGAATCTGCACGGTTCAACGTCGCTCGAACGGTAAGTGGACGTAGTGTAAGTTTGGTTATGCTCTTCAAGCGAACCATCATCTTTCTTTCAGGAGCCTATGGATAATCGATATATCGTCATATTCGATGGTGTTTGCAACTTCTGTAATGGAGCAGTGAATTTCATCATCAAGCGAGACCCAGAGGGAATCTTTGCATTCACCCCGATGCAGAGCGAGTTGGCGCAGGAACTCACGCAGCGCTTCAACATGCCCGATGTGGGCATGGACACCTTGGTGCTTATCAAGGCTGGTAAGTGTTACGTGCTTTCAGAGGCGGCCCTTGAGATCGCCAAAGAGCTAAAAGGGCCGTGGCGGCTCTGTTATGCATTCAAGGTTGTGCCCAGGCCGATTAGAGACGCGGCTTATAAATTATTCGCTCGGAATCGTTATACGCTTTTTGGTAAGAAAGAGGCTTGTATGGTGCCGACAGTAGAGGTGAAGTCGCGGTTTGTGGGTATCGACACTTAGCCTTTGTGCGGGTATTTGTTTCAACCAGACGTTGGTGGGGGGTAAGCGCGTGCATGTTATTTATTGGGGTGGCGCGGCCTCGCGGGTGCCTCGCTGATCGCTCGTTACCACGCGCTACAATTTCATTCTTTGCCTACTCGCGTCAGTAGGGTTCTGTGTCTATGGCACTAACACCATAAGGAAAGGTTAATCCATGCCCACCGCCATCGTTCTTGGTGCTACTGGCGCTATTGGTCAGCAGCTTGTTACTCAGCTTACCCAGCGGGGTGAGGTGGAAAGCGTCATCGTGATTACCCGCCGTGAGCTGGATATTACCCGTGAATTTCCCAACGCTATCGTTTCCAAAATCCAGCCTGCGCTGCTCGATTTCGACCAGTTAGAAGCCCAGGCCGCCGAGTGTATGCCCGCCGGTGCCGTGGCCTTTGTGGCGCTGGGCACCACGAAGAAGCAGGCGGGGAGTAAAGCGGCGTTTCGCCGTGTGGATCATGGGTTGGTGCTGGCGTTTGCGCGGGCGTGTAAAACGGCAGGGGTGAGTGGGTTAGGCGTGGTGACGGCGCACGGGGCGAATGCGCGCTCTTCGGTGTTTTATAACCGTGTGAAAGGCGAGGTGGAGCGGGATGTTCAGTCGCTGGGGTTGCCCTGCGTGTTCTTTGCTCGGCCTTCGCTGTTATTAGGACGGCCAGAGGATGGGCGGTTGGCAGAGTCGTGGGCGAGTGCGCTTTTAGCACCAGCGTCACGTTGGTTGCCGCGCTCGGTACGGCCGATCGAGGTGCGCGTCGTGGCGGCGGCAATGGTCGACGCGGCGTTGGGCGCCGCCGACGGGCGCGTGTCGTTCGTGCTCTCGAATGCGGCCATGCACCAGAGTGAAAGCCCCTAGCGTTAATGCGTGTGGCCGGGTTGGCGGCTGTGCTCCAGCTCTTCGATCATCTTGCGCGCAGCGTTGGAGAGCGTTCGGTTGGTGTGCACCAGATAGCCGAGCGGGCGATGAATGGGCGCGGTGTCCACGGGTAGCTCTACCAGCTCGCTGTCGATCATCCTTTCCGGCAGCAGGCTCCAGCCGAGCCCTACGCCGCACATCATTTTGAGTGTTTCTAAGTAGTTGGTCGACATGCTCACGGGCAGGGTGAGGCCTGCTTCCTCAAAGCGTTGGCCAATCAGCGTGCGAGTGAAGGTTTTGGCCCCCGGCAATATGCAGTTTACCTCACACAGTTCTGCCAAGCTGAGAGGCCTGCCGTTGTTGCGACTGCGGTCGGCGAGTGGATGGTCGCTGGCGCAGACGAAGCATAGTCGGTCACGCCATAGCTCCACGACCTGAAGCTGTTCAACGGGGTGGGGAGCCAGGGTGACGATGGCCATTTCCAGCGTGCCATCCATCACGCCCTGGTAAGCCAGTTCGGAATCCAGGAAATGCAGATCCAGCGCCACTTCGGGATGGCGCTGGGTGTACTGCTTCAGTAGCGGCGGCAGGCGGTGCAGGCCAATGTGGTGGCTGGTGGCGAGCGTCAGTTTGCCGCCCACTTGACCAGAGAGATTGGCCAGCGCGCGGCGGCTATCTTCAACGGTAAACAGAATGCGCTGGGCGTTGGGCAGCAGCACGTTGCCTGCTTCGGTCAGTGCGATGCGCCGCCCAATGCGGTCGAAAAGTCGCGTGCCCAGCAGGTCTTCCAGCGTGGCAATGCGCTTGCTGACCGCAGGCTGTGTGAGATGGAGCTGTTCGGCAGCGCGGGAGAAGCTTTGGGTTTCCGCCACGGCGAGAAAGGCTTGCAGGCTTTGGGTATCCACGGGCGGCTCCCTGGTTGCTATTCCTGTTTGGAATCTAAAGTATGAATAACATGAATTGCTTTTATGCGCGAGTCGCGTAACACTCCTTGCATGCCATAGAAGCAGCACGCAGAGGCTGCCATAACGAACTAGCAGGGCACCGCCCAGGAGAGCCACATGTCAGGTCAAACGCTTTACGACAAACTCTGGAACCAGCATTTGGTGAAGCAGCGCGACGACGGTACGGCGCTGATCTACATCGACCGCCAGTTGCTCCACGAAGTGACCTCGCCTCAGGCGTTCGAAGGCCTGCGTTTGGCGAACCGTAAGCCCTGGCGTTTGGATGCCAACCTGGCCACGCCGGATCACAACGTGCCCACCACGGTGAAAGAGCGCGCCGAGGGTAACAGCGGTATCAAAGATCCGGTCTCGCTCATTCAGGTGCAAACCCTGGACGACAACTGCGTCGAGTACGGCATCGAAGAGTTCAAGATCAACGACCCGCGCCAGGGCATCGTGCACGTGGTGGGCCCTGAGCAGGGCGCCACACTGCCGGGTATGACCGTGGTATGCGGTGACTCCCACACGGCCACCCACGGCGCGTTTGGCGCGTTGGCCCACGGTATCGGCACCTCGGAAGTCGAGCACGTCTTGGCCACCCAGTGCCTGCTGGCGCAGAAAATGAAGAACATGCAGGTGCGCGTCGAAGGCGAGCTGGGCCTGGGCGTGACCGCAAAAGACGTCGTGTTGGCGATCATCGGTAAGATCGGCACCGCTGGTGGCACAGGCTACGCTATCGAGTTTGCGGGCAGCGCCATCGAGTCGCTCTCCATGGAAGGCCGCATGACGGTGTGCAACATGGCGATTGAAGCGGGTGCTCGCGTGGGCCTGATTGCCGTGGATGACACCACCATCGACTACCTCGCTAAACGCCCCTTTGCGCCCACCGCAGAGCAGTGGGAAGCCGCTGTGGCCGATTGGCGCAACCTGGTATCGGATGCGGATGCCCACTTCGATAAAGTGGTGACGCTCAAAGCCGAAGAGATTGAGCCGCAGGTGAGCTGGGGCACCAGCCCGGAAATGGTCACCGGTATTTCAGGCCAAGTGCCCGACCCCAAAGCCGCCCTGGATGAAACCGTGCAGCGCAGCCATGCCCGCGCGTTGGAGTACATGGGACTGCAGGCGAACCAGAAGATCACCGATATCAAACTGGATAAAGTCTTTATCGGCTCCTGCACCAACTCGCGCATCGAAGACCTGCGCGAAGCTGCCAAAGTGGCGAAGGGCAACAAAGTGGCAGACTCCATCAAGCTGGCCATGGTCGTACCGGGCTCTGGCTTGGTGAAGCGCCAAGCGGAAGCGGAAGGCCTGGACAAAATCTTCATTGAAGCGGGCTTTGAGTGGCGCGAGCCGGGCTGCTCCATGTGCTTGGCCATGAACGCGGATAAGCTGGGCGCGGGCGAGCACTGTGCGTCTACCTCCAACCGTAACTTCGAAGGGCGCCAGGGCTATGGCGGTCGCACTCACTTGGTGAGTCCTGCCATGGCAGCGGCCGCCGCCATTGCCGGTCACTTCGTCGACGTACGCACCTTACCCGCTAACGACGCCACCCACGCGCAGGAGGCCTAAGCCATGAAAAAGTTCGAACGTTTTGAAGGCGTGGTCGCGCCGCTGGATCGCGCTAATGTCGATACCGACTTGATCATTCCCAAGCAGTTTTTGAAGTCCATCAAGCGCACGGGCTTTGGCGTCAACCTGTTTGACGAGCTGCGCTACCTGGATGAAGGCCAGCCGGGGCAAGACTGCTCGAAGCGCCCGCTGAATCCGGATTTCGTCTTGAACCAGCCGCGTTACCAGGGCGCTGAGGTACTGCTGGCGCGCCGTAACTTCGGTTGTGGTAGTTCTCGCGAGCACGCGCCTTGGGCGTTGGAAGATTTCGGCTTCAAGGTAGTGATTGCCCCCAGCTTTGCCGATATCTTCTACAACAACGCGTTCAAGAACGGCATTTTGCTGATCACTCTGGCGGAAGAAGAAGTAGATCGCCTGTTTGCTGAAGTAGAAGCTAACGAAGGCTACCAGCTCGACGTGGATCTTGAGCACCAGCGGGTGATTACGCCCAGTGGCGAGATTCTTGAGTTCGACGTGGACGCATTCCGCAAGCACTGTCTGCTCAACGGCTTGGACGATATTGGCATCACTCTGCAAGACGAAGACGCCATTCGCAGCTTCGAAGAGCAGCATCGCCAGCAGCGCCCGTGGCTGTTCCGCCAGCCTGCGTAGCGTTGGCTCACTGAGTAGTGGGCTATAAGTGCCTAAATTATAAGTGCTAAGGATTAAGCATGACTCATAAAGTGTTACTGCTGCCCGGTGATGGTATCGGCCCCGAAATCGCGGCCCAGGCAGCGCGTTTGTTGAAAGCCTGCCAAGAAGCGGGCTTGGATATTGAAGTCGAAGAGGGCTTGGTGGGCGGCTCCGCCTATGATGTTCACGGCGAGCCGCTGCCCGCTGAAACCCTGGAAAAAGCCAAAGCCGCCAGCGCCATTCTGCTCGGCGCAGTGGGTGGCCCCAAGTGGGATAAACTCGAAGACCTTTCCAAGCGCCCGGAAAAAGGCCTGCTGGGGCTGCGTAAGAACCTTGGCCTGTTCGGCAACCTTCGCCCGGCCATGCTCTACCCGCAGCTGGCCAGCGCTTCCAGCCTGAAACCCGAGCTGGTAGCGGGGCTGGATATCATGATCGTGCGTGAACTCACCGGCGGCATCTACTTCGGCCAGCCGCGCGGTATCGAAGTGCGTAACGGGGAGCGTGTTGGCTTCAACACCTATGTCTACTCCGAAAGCGAAATCGAGCGCATTGGCCGCGTCGCGTTCGAGATGGCTCAAAAGCGGGGCAAAAAGCTCTGCTCGGTGGATAAAGCCAACGTACTGGAAGTCACCATTCTGTGGCGTGAAGTGATGGAGCGCTTAGCGCCGGAGTATCCGGACGTCGAGCTTTCTCACATGTACGTGGATAACGCCGCCATGCAGCTGGTGCGCGCACCGAAGCAGTTCGATGTAGTGGTGACCGGTAATATGTTTGGCGACATTCTCTCTGACGCTGCCGCCATGCTCACCGGCTCCATCGGGATGCTGCCGTCTGCCTCGCTCAACGAGAGCGGGCAGGGCATGTACGAACCCTGCCACGGCAGCGCGCCGGATATTGCGGGCCAGAACATCGCGAACCCGCTGGCGATGATGCTCTCCGTGGCGATGATGCTGCGCTACTCGCTCAACGAAACGGCGATGGCCGAGCGTATCGAAGCTGCCGTAGGCAGCGTGCTGGATGACGGCCTGCGCACCGCCGATATCGCCTCTGAAGGCACGCGCCGTGTCTCCACGGTGGAGATGGGCGATGCGGTACTCGCCGCCTTTGCACGCGGTGAGTGACAAAGAAAGCTTGCTAACTACTTGATTCGCTTCAATGCTTGTTGAAACGGCATACGTCGGCTGCCCTGAGGGGTGGCCGACGTCGTGTCTGATATGTGTGTATAATATAGGTCTCATTCTTAGTTGGAGGACTTCACATGTTGAAAGTCGGTTTCGTGGGATGGCGTGGCATGGTTGGCTCGGTGCTGATGCAGCGCATGCAGGAAGAGGGTGATTTTAACGGCATTGAGCCGATCTTTTTCACCACTTCTCAAGTCGGCCAGCCGGGCCCCGACATCGGCGTGGACGTGCCTCCGCTGAAAGATGCGTTTGCACTAGACGACTTGAAAGCCCTGGACGTCATCGTGACCTGCCAAGGCGGCGACTACACCAAGAAAGTCTACGGCGACCTGCGTAACGACGGCTGGAAAGGCTACTGGATCGATGCCGCCAGCACCCTGCGCATGGAAGATGAGGCCACCATCGTCCTCGATCCGGTGAACCGTAAGGTGATCGACGCGCAGCTTGCCAAAGGCGCGAAAACATTTGTGGGCGGCAACTGCACCGTTAGCCTGATGCTGATGGGCTTGGGCGGCCTGTTCGAAGCCGATATGGTCGAGTGGATGACCTCCATGACGTATCAGGCGGCGTCGGGCTCCGGTGCCAAGCACATGCGCGAGCTGCTCAACCAAATGGGCCAACTGCGTGACAGCGTGTCCAGCGAGCTGGCCGACCCGGCGAGCGCGATTCTGGACATCGACCGCAAAGTGACGGCGGCCATGCGCGGTGGCGACTTCCCCACCGATAACTTCGCCGCGCCACTGGCTGGCAGCCTGCTTCCGTGGATCGACACCAAACTGGATAACGGCCAAAGCCGCGAAGAGTGGAAAGGTAGCGTCGAAACCAACAAGATTCTGGGTCTCGAAAACAACCCGATCCCCATCGATGGCCTTTGCGTGCGTATTGGTGCCATGCGCTCGCACAGCCAGGCGTTCACCATCAAGCTGAAACAAGACGTGCCGCTGGATGAGATCGAAGAGCGTATTGCCAAGCATAACGAGTGGGTCAAGCTCATCCCCAACGAGAAAGACGCCACCATTGCGGGTCTAACGCCTGCAGCCGCCACGGGCACGCTGCAAGTGCCGGTAGGCCGCCTGCGCAAGCTGAAAATGGGCGGTGAATACCTTTCAGCGTTCAGCGTGGGTGACCAGCTGCTGTGGGGTGCCGCTGAGCCGCTCAAGCGCATGCTGAAAATTTTGCGCGAGCAGTAAACGCGCAAGAACGTCGCGCGTTCATCAGCGCTAAGTGCTAAATAAGCTAAGTGCTAAATAAAAAGGGGAAGCTGTTCGCAGCTTCCCCTTTTTTTGCGCTGATGCAAGTGGCTAAGCCGCGTACTCATTCAAAGGGATGCGTTGAAGATGGCGTCATGGTAAATACGTTATGATAAGAACGAACTAACATATCTCATGGCAGAAAAGAGTGATCTTGCCATGGGGCAAGGGAATCGCAGGCAGTAGGGGCCGACATGAATAAAAAGCTGGCATGGTTGTTGTGGCTGCCGCTGAGCGCCGTGAGTCCGCTGGCGCTGGCCGTAGGGCTGGGGCAAGCCACCGTGAACTCACCGTTGCAAGCGCCGTTAGATGCCAGTGTGCCGCTCGTGGAGGCTGCCGATGTGTCGCTGGACGACGTACGTGTAACCATTGCTGACCCCTCCGCCTTCAGCGCGTTGGGATTGGAGTGGACCCCTCTCGCCGCGAGCGTGCGCACCGAGCTTCAACGCCTGCCCTCAGGCGCGCGACTAGTACTCCGTTCCGATCAAGCCGTCAACGAGCCGTGGTTGGACCTGTTGATCACCATCACGACGCCAGACGGGCGGCGCACGGAAGCGCTGACGCTTCTATTCGACCCACCCAACTATGCCGCCAGCCCGTCGCCTGCGGCGGTGTCCTCATCGTCGGTTTCCTCGGCCTCTTCGTCTACGCCGTCAGCGGCGGCGGCCCGGCCCGCCAGCGCCGCCCGTGACATCGCCTATGTGGCCAGCGGTGACACGCTTTGGGGCGTGGCAGCCCGTATCAAACCTGCGGACGTCAGCGTTCAGCAGATGATGGTGGCGCTGGTCGAGGCGAATCCGTCGGCGTTCCCCACCGGCAACGTCGACGACATGCGTGCAGGCCAGACACTCGCCGTGCCCAGCCGAGAGCAGTTGATGGCGCGCTCGCCAGCCCAAGCCGCCCAAGCGATTCAGTCGATGCGCTCGTCATCTAGCGCGCCCTCTGCAGCAGAGCCCTCGACCAATGCCTCGGCACCTGAGCCGGCACCAGAGACGGCCAGCGACGTGTCGGCTTCTACATCTACGCCGCCTGACGCTGCCTCTTCCGACGGCGCGCCTGTGGCGACCGTGCAAGAGGGCGAGCTTGCTGGGTTGACCCTCAACGATCTAGCCGAGCAGCTGTTGGAAAGTCAGGCCATGCTGCAAACCGTGCTCGACGAGCGCGAGGCGATGCGCGCCGAGATGGCAGCGCTACGCCAGGAAGTCGCCTCATTGACCGAGGCGCTCAATGCGTCTCAGCAGGAGACCCGACGAGCGCTGGCGGCGGCAGAAGCCCGCACGGTAGACCCCAGCTCGACCGACATCGACACCCAAACGGCCTCGGCGCCTGCCGCCTTGGAGACGCCCTCTAACGCCGCCAGCACTGGCGTGATCGAACGTTTGGAGCAGTATCAGTGGCCGCTTGCCAGCGTGGCCCTGGCCCTGCTGCTTGGTGCCTTGGTGTGGTCGCGTAAGCGCCGTGAGCGCCAGTGGGAGGATGCGCCCACGCCCGCAGGCATGGGCGCCGCCGAGATGACGCCCCCCAAGCGCACCGAGCCGAGCGCGTCTTCGTCTGCCGCCTCCCCGGCGCAGCCGGTGGCGCCCGAGGCGTCGCTGTATACGCCGCCGCTCACTGAGAGCGCTGTGCCGCCGAGTCACGAAGAAACGTCTTCCTCTGAAGAAACAAGCGCGCCTGAGCGCCGCGAGCCACCCGCATCCGACGACTCGAGTGACGACGTCGACAGTGAGGAACTCGCCAGCGCCGTGCGTGATGACTCGCAACGAGAAGCGCAGCGTGAAGACGCCAGCGATGAGTATGACGCAGGTGATCACGAGACGGGCGACCGGGAACTAGGGTACGCCGATGAGAATGACGACTTCTACTATGCCGTCAAGCATGGCGAGGACGACGAGGGTGACGACTCCGCCGTCTCGGAAGAGGACGAAGCCGCACTGGAAGCCGCGTTTCTAGAAACGCCCGAGCCGGTAGAGGAAGCGTCGCCTAGCACGCCGATGCAGGAGCGCGATGAGGCACCGCTACCAGCGTCTCCCCAGGTGCCGCCACAGGATGACGATCGTGCGCACTACATCGACTATCATCCGCCGTCGCTGACTAGTGAGGCGTCAGCCGACGAGGAGGTAGCGGAGAGCCACGCGGGAGCGAGCCGGACACAGGAGGGCAGTATGGCGCGCTCAGGTCGCGTACCCGAAGAGGAGTGGGAGATTGAAGAGGTGGCATTCGAGCCGCGACGTCGGGATAATAGCGAACCTTCAAAACTCTCCAAATGACGTGGCTCGATGACGCTGTTCTACCACTTTGATGAGACACAACCGCTGGCGGGCCGTTTGGCGATGGGCGTGGAGTACGATGGCTCTCGCTTCTGCGGCTTCCAGCGATTAAAGCATGCGGCCTCGGTTCAGCAGGCCATCGAGGATGCCCTGGCCAAAGTGGCCGGCGCACCGGTGCGTATTCACGCCAGCGGACGCACCGACTCCGGTGTCCACGCCACCCGCCAGGTGATTCACTTCGACCCGCCGGTGCAGCGCACTGAGAAAGCGTGGATTTTTGGTGCCAACACCAATCTGCCCAGAGACGTGGCGGTACGCTGGGTAAAGCCGGTATCCGACGACTTTCACTCGCGCCTGGGCGCACTGGCGCGTCGCTATCGCTATATTTTCTTGAACCAAATCAGTCGTCCGGTCTTGGAACGCGCCAATGTGACCTGGTGCCGTGACCCGCTAGACGCCGACGCCATGCACCGCGCAGCGCAAGCGTTGGTGGGCGAGCATGACTTCAGCAGCTTTCGGGCGGCCGGGTGTCAATCGAAGACCCCATGGCGGCAGATGCACTTCGTGGAAGTGAAACGTTACGGCCCGCTGGTGGTCATCGATATTCAAGGCAACGCCTTTTTGCACCATATGATTCGCAACATCGCTGGTGCCCTGGCCAGTGTGGGCCGTGGTGTGCAGGATGAAGGCCACATCGCGCGCCTGCTGGCGCTGAAAAATCGCCGTAAAGGGGATGTCACCGCGCCCGCTTGCGGTCTGCATTTCGTCGACTCTCTTTACGACGAGCGTTTCGAGCTGCCCAAAGAGCCGCTAGGCCCGAACTTGCTGGCCTTTACCGGCGAGTGGACCGGCGAGCGCGTGCTGCCCGACAGCCCTCGAGTGACCGCACGTCGGCAGCTCACCTTCTCTAAACAAGCCAACCCCCAGCAGCAGGAGACGTCTTCATGACGCCTAACGTGACGCGCACACGCATCAAGTTTTGCGGGCTAACGCGACAAGGGGATGTGGCTCAAGCCGTCGCGCTGGGGGTCGATGCGCTGGGCTTCGTCATGTGGCCCAACAGCCGCCGCAGCGTCACGCCGGACACCCTGGCAGCGCTGGCCGCCCAGGTGCCTGCCTTCGTGACGCGAGTCGGGCTCTTCGTCGACCAACCCGTCGAGTTCATCGAGCAGTGCCTGCCGCACTTGGATCTGATCCAGTTTCATGGCGATGAGTCGCCGGCATTCTGCGAGCAGTTTGGACGGCCCTGGATCAAAGCACTGCGAATGCGCGACGGGCTTGATTTACACGACGCCGCCACGATCTATGACGGTGCACAAGCGCTGCTATTGGATGCCTATCGACCTGGCGTGCCGGGCGGAACTGGCGAGACCTTTGATTGGTCTAGAATCCCCGCAACCCTGGCAAAACCTGTTATTCTCGCGGGTGGGCTGACCGCCGACAACATCGCGGCTGCAGTGACCCAAGTTGCACCGTATGCGGTTGATGTGTCAGGTGGTATCGAGGCATCCCCCGGTGTGAAAGCGGCCGAGTCGATGGCCGCTTTTGTTCGCAACGTGACGCAGGCCTCCATCCGTTAGACGCGCCTGCGTGCACGCCCTGTTCGATGCGCCGCCCACCTTGGCGTGGGCGGGCCGACACTTATTCATTCATTTGCCTTTTCTGGCGATCTTGTGAGGTATGCCTGTGACCGTCTCAGCAACTGAAACCAAGTTCAGCGACCTGACCCGAATGCCGGATGCCCGTGGTCATTTTGGGCCCTACGGCGGCCGGTTCGTGTCAGAAACCCTTAGCTTTGCCCTGGAAGAGCTGGAGCAGATTTACCTCAGCTTGCGCGACGATCCGGATTTCCAAGCCGAGTTCGACCGTGACCTGGCTTATTACGTGGGTCGACCGTCGCCGCTGTATCACGCCAAACGCTGGTCAGCGTCGCTGGGTGGCGCGCAAATTTGGCTGAAGCGCGAAGACCTCAACCACACCGGCGCTCACAAGGTAAACAACACCATTGGTCAGGCGCTGTTGGCGAAAAAAACCGGTAAGCCTCGCGTCATCGCAGAGACCGGTGCAGGTCAGCACGGCGTGGCTACCGCCACCGTCGCCGCGCGCCTCGGCCTGGAGTGTGACGTGTACATGGGGGCGGAAGACGTGCAGCGTCAGAAGCTCAACGTTTACCGTATGCGCCTGCTGGGTGCACGGGTCATTCCGGTGGAGTCGGGGACGCGGACGCTCAAAGACGCGATGAACGAAGCCCTGCGTGACTGGGTGACGAACGTCGACAACACCTTTTACATCATTGGCACCGTGGCGGGGCCGCACCCGTATCCGCAGCTGGTGCGCGATTTCAACGCCGTGGTGGGCCGCGAAGCGCGCCGTCAGTCGCTGGAACAAATCGGCCGCTTACCCGATGCGCTGATCGCCTGTGTTGGCGGTGGTTCCAATGCGCTGGGGCTGTTCTACCCGTTCGTCGAGGATGACGCCGTGGCGATGTACGGCGTGGAAGCCGGTGGCGATGGGGTCGAGACGGGCCGTCACGCCGCGCCGCTGTCATCGAACGCGCCGCGCGGCGTGCTGCACGGCAATCGGACGTATTTGATGTCCGACGAAGCCGGGCAGGTCTCGGACACTCACTCCATTTCGGCGGGCCTGGATTATCCCGGCGTTGGCCCCGAGCACTCGCTGTGGAAAGACGTGGGCCGGGTGCACTACGTTGCCGCCAACGATAAAGAAGTGCTGGAAGCGTTCCGGGAATTGACCCACATGGAGGGCATCATGCCCGCGCTGGAGTCGGCCCATGCGTTGGCCCATGCCAAGGTGCTGGCCCCCACCATGCGTCCGGATCAGCATATCGTGGTGAACCTCTCGGGTCGTGGTGATAAAGACATCATGACCGTTGCGAAAATCGACGGCATCGAGTTTTAAGGGCGAGCATGAATCGTATTGACCAGCGTTTTTCAGAATTGAAGCAGCAGGGCCGCAAAGCCCTGATTCCTTATATCACCGCAGGCGATCCAGCACCGCAGTACACAGTGGGCTTCATGCATGCCCTGGTCGAGGCGGGTGCCGACGTGATCGAGCTAGGCGTGCCGTTCTCCGACCCCATGGCCGATGGCCCGGTGATTCAGAAAGCCTGCGAGCGGGCGCTGAAACAGGGCACCCGATTAGTCGATCTGCTGGACATGGTGGCCGAATTCCGCCAGACCGACACCACGACGCCCATCGTCTTGATGGGCTATCTCAACCCCATCGAGCGCATCGGTTACGAAGTGTTTGCCGACAAGGCCGCAAGCGTTGGGGTGGATGGCGTGCTGGTGGTGGATATGCCGCCTGAAGAGGCCGAAGAGTTCGGTCCGCTGTTGAAAGCCCGGGACTTGGCTGCGATTTTCCTGGTTGCGCCTACCACTTCCCATGCCCGTGCCGCTACAATATGCGCCCACGGTGAGGGCTACCTTTACTATGTTTCGCTGAAAGGCGTCACCGGTGCGGCCACGTTGAACGCTGAAGACGTGGCCGAGCACCTTGCGCCGCTGCGGGATATGACCGATTTACCGCTTTGCGTTGGGTTTGGTATTCGCGACGGTGTGACGGCTGCCGAGGTGGCGAAAGTCGCCGACGGCGTGATCGTAGGCAGCGCATTGGTGAACCGTATTGCCGATAGCGTCGACGCCCCTGAAACGATTGCCGGGCAGTTAAAAAGCGTGCTGGCAGAAATGCGCACCGCGATGGACGCCTAAGCGCGTTCCCTCATCGTCTACACTGATTTGATTGACGACACTCATCAGGCTTGGCGTGGCCAAGCCTTGACGTACACGGAAGCCTTTTTGATATGAGCTGGTTAGACAAGATCGTGCCCTCCATGGGGCGTATCCAGCGTAAAGACCGTCGTGCCAGCGTGCCCGACGGTCTCTGGCGTAAATGTCCCAAGTGTGAAGCCGTTCTCTACCTGCCTGAATTAGAGAAGCATCACAGCGTATGCCCCAAATGTGAGCACCACTTACGCCTGACGGCGCGCAAACGCTTGGACTGGTTCCTGGATAAACAGGGGCGCGAAGAGATCGCGGCAGAGATCGAGCCGAACGATCGCCTCAAGTTCCGCGACTCCAAGAAGTACAAGGATCGTCTGACGGCGGCGCAAAAAGAGACCGGCGAAAAAGACGCGCTGGTAGCAATGCGTGGCGAGCTGGATGGGTTGCCGGTCGTTGCCGTGGCGTTCGAGTTCACCTTCATGGGCGGCTCCATGGGCGCCGTCGTGGGCGAGAAATTCGTTCGCGCGGCGACCATCGCATTGGAAGAGGGCATTCCGCTGGTCTGCTTTGCAGCGTCAGGCGGCGCGCGCATGCAAGAAGCGCTGTTCTCGCTGATGCAGATGGCAAAAACGTCGGCGGCGCTCGAGAAGCTCAAGCAGGCAGGCGTTCCTTATATTTCAGTCTTGACCGATCCTGTATTTGGCGGCGTATCGGCCTCTTTGGCGATGCTGGGCGACTTGAACATTGCTGAGCCCAATGCGCTGATTGGTTTCGCGGGCCCCCGAGTCATCGAGCAGACCGTCCGTGAAACTCTGCCAGAAGGTTTCCAGCGCAGCGAGTTCTTGCTGGAGCATGGCACGGTCGACATGATCGTTCATCGTCATGACATGCGTGAGCGAGTAGGCGGTGTGCTGCGTAAATTGACGCACCACAGCGCTAACCCCTCGAAAGGCGAGCAGCCGGACGCCGAGGTTATCGAGCCGGTCGTCAACGAAGAACCGTTGGCAGACGCGTTCGAGTCACCGGCTAGCGGTGGGGCCAAAGCGGACGTACGCGCTGCACCGAGCGATGACGCGTCTCGCAATGCCTAACACGTTAGCGGAATGGCTTCATCACCTGGAAACCCTGCATCCCGTAGGGATCGATATGGGGTTGGAACGCGTCTCTTTAGTGGCCAAACGCATGGGGCTGCTGGATCGCCCCATTGCCAAACGGGTCATCACGGTGGCGGGTACCAATGGCAAGGGTTCGACCCTTGCCATGATCGATTCGCTGGCGCGTGCACACGGCTGGCGTACGGGCACCTACACCTCTCCTCATCTGTTGCGCTACAACGAGCGCGTCACGCTCGAAGGTCGTGAAGCCAGCGATAAACGCTTGGTAGAGGGCTTTCAGCAGGTAGAAAACGCCCGTCTGCAAGCGCCTGTCGTCAGCTTGACTTACTTCGAAGCCGGCACGCTCTGTGCGTTGTGGTGCTTGGCTCAGGCCGAGTTGGACCTGGCCGTGCTGGAAGTGGGGTTGGGCGGTCGTCTGGACGCGGTGAATATCATCGATGCAGACGTGGCGATCGTCACGACCATTGCATTGGATCATGCCAACTTTCTCGGTACTGATATCGAGCAGATTGGCCGTGAGAAAGCGGGGATTTTTCGCCCGCTCAAACCGGCAGTGCTCGGAAGTCAGGCGCTACCTGCCAGCGTGTTGGATTCCGCGATTGGTATCGCAGCTCAAACCTTTGCACTGGGAGCCGCGTTTAGCCACAGCGCTGGCGACGTGGCAGGGGCGACTTGGTGTTGGCATGGCTTGGCGGCAGATGGCGCTACGCTCTCGTTGGATGGCCTGCCAGACCCAGGTTTGCCGATCGATAATGCCGCCACGGCGCTGCAAGCGCTGTCGCTGGCCGGTGTCGTTCTCAAGGTCGATACCGTGCGCAAGTCGCTTCGGACGGTCACGCTATCCGGGCGCATGCAGTGGGTGGGCCAGTGGTGTCTGGACGTGGGCCATAACCCTCATGCCGCGCAGTACGTCGCTAGGCGCTTACCGGCACCGCCCAAGGGCGGTCGGCAGTGGGCGCTCATCGGCATGTTGAATGACAAGGATGCCGACGGTGTCATTCAAGCCCTATTGCCCAGAGTGACCGACTGGGTGTGCGTGAGCCTTGACGGGGAGCGTGGCCGCACCGCAGCGGAGTTAGCCGAACGTATTACGTCGCTTGGCGGACACGTGTATGATTGCGCCGACTCCCCCGCGGCGGGAGCTGCCAAGCTGGCCAAGCAGCTCACCCCCGAGGACCGCGTGCTGGCCACTGGCTCGTTCTTTACGGTCGCTGAGTTGCTGGCGATGCCGCTGCCGCAAGCCACATTGCGAGCGCGCTAAGCTTGATGGAGAGGGATATGAAATACGGTAAAACGGAACGCATTAGTGGCATCGTGATACTGCTGGCGCTGCTGGCCATTGTCGTTCCATGGCTAATGAGTGATCCTGCGCCGCGTGAAGAGCGCCCTCAGCCGACCTTTGTCATCGAGCAACCCGTGGATGTCGTCCGTCAGGACGTGCCCGCGCCGGAAATGCCCGAATCCATCTCGACGCCCGCTCCCTCCGACCCCGTCGAGACAGACGAATTGCTCGAAGAGCCGATTGACGAGATGCCTCGTGCACCGCAAACCGATCAGGTCGTGCGCGCCGAAGCGTCGTCGACTCAAGAGGCTCCTTCCGAATCGATGTCCTCGTCACCAGCGCCGGAACCTGCCTCTCCACCGCAAGATGACCCCATCGCTGCGCTGGTGGCCGCCAATGAGAGTCGTAATAGCAGCAGCGGCAATAGCAGCAGTAGTGCTTCTTCCGGTCCGGCCGCTCAGCAGCAAGGGGAGTGGGCCGTTCAGGTAGGCAGCTTTGGCGATACCGCCAATGCCCAACGCATCAGCGACCAGCTCAGCGGCGAAGGATTCAGTGTCTTTCAGCGGGCCAGAGACAACAACCTGACTACCGTACTCGTTGGCCCTTATGCCACCTCCGAAGATGGCGAGGCAGCCATGGCCCTGATCAAGCAGCGGATCAATGTCCAGGGCCTACTTGTGCGAGTTAGAGATTGACCATGGCCTTGACCTGGATTGATGCACTGTTTCTAGCGGTTCTGGGGCTGTCCATGCTGGCCGGGTTCGTGCGTGGTTTCGTACGCGAATCGTTGGGGCTGGCCGCTTGGGTGGTGGCGCTGATGGTAGCTCGCGTGCTGGCTGAGCCCGTCGCCGAGCTAATGAGTGGCTTTATCGATAGCTTCGATGCCCGCTTGGTGTTGGCGTTCGTCCTGGTGATTTTTGCCGTCATCTTGTTATGTGGCATCGTCATTCGCGTGGTGCATGCGGCCGTCGAGTGGGTCGGCATGGGGTTGTTGAACCGGTTTGCGGGCGCTGCGTTTGGTATCGCACGAGGGGCGGTCATTCTTCTGGTAGCGACGGTCCTGATTACCTTGACGCCCCTGGCGGAACTCCAGGCGTGGCAACAGGCCTCGCTGAGGCCTACCTTCGTCGAGCTACGCGACTGGGCGGTTAGTCAGCTCGACCAGTGGGAGCGTGAATTACCAACGCCCCCAGAGTCACTGCGCGATATTTCGCTGCCCGAGCTGCGCCGTGCGCAGCCAACGCTACCCACCAGTGGCGCTCCGGAGGTGGAGACGGACGCGCAGTAGGGCGTTGCTTGAAAATTCTTCGCTGGCGCCGGGTCACGGCGCCAGTGTTTGTCAGTTAGATGAACGTACGGGCTTGCGTCCGTAAGCCATGGTATCAAAGCGAGGTAACTGGAATGTGCGGTATAGTAGGCCTTCTGGCCAAGCAGGCGGTAAATCAGGGAATCTACGATGCCCTGACCGTACTTCAGCATCGGGGCCAGGACGCTGCCGGCATGATGACTTGGAGCGAGGGACGCTTCCTACTGCGCAAGAGTAACGGCTTGGTCCGTGACGTCTTCCACACTCGCCACATGGCACGCCTCAAGGGCAATTTAGGGATTGGGCACGTTCGTTATCCCACGGCTGGTTCCTCCAGTGAGGCGGAGTCGCAGCCTTTCTACGTCAACTCGCCTTACGGCATCGCGCTGGCTCACAACGGCAACCTGACCAACTCCGAGCAGTTGAAGCAGGAGCTGTTCTCCACCGACCTTCGTCATATCAATACCAGCTCTGATTCCGAGGTGCTGCTGAACGTGTTTGCCCACGAACTGGGCAAGCAGGGGCTGCACCTGGAAGCAGAAGATATCTTCGATGCGGTTCGTAGAGTGCACCGGCGCTGCAAAGGCGGCTACGCGGCGGTCGCGATCATCAATGGCTTTGGCATGGTAGCGTTCCGTGATCCCCACGGTATCCGTCCGGTGGTCTTCGGTACCCGTCAAGACGCCGATGGCCAAGAGGTCATGATTGCTTCTGAATCCGTGGCGTTGGATGTCGGTGGCTTCGAACTCGAACGCGATCTGGCTCCCGGCGAGGCGATTTTCGTCGATATGCAGGGGCAAGTGCACACCCAGGTGTGTGCGGATCGCCCGCAGCTGCGCTCGTGCATTTTCGAGCACGTGTATCTCGCCCGTCCCGACTCCATTCTGGACGGTGCCTACGTGTACGGCACCCGCATGCAGATGGGGCGCAAGCTGGGTGACCGTATTTTGAACGAGTGGCCGGACCACGATATCGATGTGGTCATTCCCATCCCCGATACCTCGCGAACCTCGGCACTGGAGATGGCGCAACATCTCGGCGTGACCTACCGCGAAGGCTTTATGAAGAACCGCTACATTGGCCGTACCTTCATCATGCCGGGCCAGACCCAGCGTAAAAAATCGGTGCGCCAAAAGCTGAACGCCATCGATGTAGAGTTCAAGGGCAAGAACGTTCTGCTAGTGGACGACTCCATCGTGCGCGGCACCACCTGCAAGCAGATCATTCAGATGGCGCGGGATGCCGGTGCGCGTAAGGTCTACTTTGCTTCCGCTGCGCCGCCCGTGCGCTATCCCAACGTGTATGGGATCGACATGCCAGCAGCTTCCGAGCTGATTGCCCATGGTCGTACCGAGGACGAAGTGGGGCAGTTGATTGGTGCAGACCGCATTTTCTATCAAGATCTAGAAGACTTGAAAGACGCCTGTCGGGAGGTCAACCCAGACATGGAGGCCTTCGACTGCTCGGTGTTCGATGGTAACTACGTGACGGGCGACATCGACGACGCGTATCTCGCCGTTCTAGAGGCGAGCCGTAACGATGCGGCAAAAGATCAGAGCGCGGGTGACCACGCCTTGGTCGATATGCATAATCAAGACGATGATCTGGACGATTGAGCGTCGACGCCTGCGGTGCGGTTCGCCCGCAGGCGTTATGCCTAAGTTTTTTGCACATTGAATGTGCAGCTTTTTGATATCGCGGTTGGAATAAGGGGCTCTGCCATGCACGACGATAGCCATCAGGATGAGTGGTCGCTGGAAACGCTCGCCATTCGGGCGGGGCATCACCGCACGTTCGAGCAAGAACACGCGGAGCCGATTTTCCCCACGTCGAGCTTTGTGTACGAAAGTGCTGCCGAGGCGGCGCGCAAGTTTGGCGGAAAAGAGCCAGGCAACGTGTATTCACGCTTCACCAACCCGACCGTTCACACCTTTGAGCGTCGTTTAGCAGCACTGGAGGGCGGCGAGCGTTGTGTGGCCACCAGCTCCGGTATGTCGGCGATTCTTTCGACGGCGCTGGCGTTGCTATCGGCGGGAGATGAAATCGTAGCTTCCCGCTCTCTCTTTGGCTCTACGGTCAGCCTGTTCGATAAGTATTTGGGTAAGTTCGGAATCACCACACGCTATGTGGAACTATCCAATCTGGCTGCTTGGGAGGAGGCAATCAGCCCCAAGACCAAGCTGATGTTTGCCGAAACCCCCTCTAACCCGCTTTCTGAAGTGGCAGATATCCCGGCCCTAGCAGCGCTTGCCAAACGCAGTGGTGCGCTGCTTGCCATTGATAACTGCTTTTTGACCCCCGCTCTGCAGCAGCCAATCGCGCTGGGTGCCGATTTGGTCATTCACTCTGCGACTAAGTACCTGGACGGACAGGGGCGCGCCGTGGGTGGCGCGGTCGTCGGTAAGCACGATGTGTTAGAGGAAGTCTTCGGGGTGGTGCGTACCTGCGGGCCCTGCATGAGTCCGTTCAACGCGTGGATTTTCACCAAAGGGTTGGAAACGTTGTCGCTGCGTATGAAAGCGCACTGTGACAATGCACTGACGCTTGCGCGCTGGCTCGATCAACATCCGGCGGTGAACCGCGTCTATTACAGCGGGTTGGAAGCCCATCCTCAGCATGCGCTGGCGAAACAGCAGCAGCAGGGCTTTGGCGCGGTGTTGGGGTTCGAAGTCACAGGAGGGCAAGAGGGTGCGTGGCAGGTCATTGATGCCACCCGTATGCTTTCCATCACGGGTAACCTGGGTGATGTCAAAACCACCATCACCCATCCGGCGACGACCACCCATGGCCGTCTTTCAGACGCTCAGAAAGAGGCAGCAGGCATTGCGCCGGGTCTCATTCGCGTAGCGGTAGGACTAGAGAGTCAAGAGGACATCCAACGGGACTTGGCTCGTGGCTTGGATGCGCTAGCGGCGCGCTGAGTTTGCAAGGCGCGTCTCAATAAAAAAACCCACCTGCCGGTGGGTTTTTTTTACCTAATTACCTAAGCGATGCTTAGGAAGCATTGCGATGCGGCAGGTCAGACTGTGCGATTTGACTGTCGCCACGATTGGCAGACGTCGCTTCGGAGTGAGGCTCGGAGACACGGTTTTTGGCAGCGTCGCCGTTTACCAGTGTCAGGTCTGCAGGCGTCATCTTCAGGCTGTCAGCGCTGTGATGGACCGAGGAGCTAGCATGAACGATCTCATTGAGTTCCGCAGAGCCTTGCTCAGCGAGCGCGGCAGTGGAGGTCAACGTCATGGCAATGGCAGAAATAAGGGTCAATTTTTTCATGTGTCATACTCTCTATAGATAATGGAAGGTGTTCTTTGACGTGGTGACGTGTCGTGTCAGAACGTGCGCTAATAATAAGCGCGCTAAACAAATTGTAAAATTGATTAAAATTGCTGCTTTTGTTCGATTTTTTAAACTTTCGTCTAAGGTGCAAAATGTTGGCGTATCGATGCGCTTTCGTGAGGAAGGGGGCAAGCCGTTAGCGACGTAACCAATGGTTTTTACGAACGATGTATTCTGCTTTTTTCAGCAGAGTTTTGGCCGGTGAGACGGTATGCTCTTAACGAAACGAGCGGGCAGCCACTTGCGAGCAGTTTTACACGGGGAATCAAGGATGTTGCGGAACACGCGCAGCGGTTGGGGTGTCATTAGTATTCTTTTTCACTGGCTCAGCGCCTTGACGATCATTGGATTGTTCATACTGGGCTGGTGGATGACCGGGTTGGGTTACTACGACCCGTGGTACAACCAAGGGCCATGGGTTCACCGCTCGATCGGTATTTTGTTACTACTGGCGACCATAGGCCGATTGGCGTGGCGTTTCTCGCAACCCACGCCTGCGGCAGAGGGTCGTCGTTTTGAACGGCTGGCCGCCCATCTGGGGCATATTGCGCTCTACGTTTTATTACTGCTGGTTTTGACCAGCGGCTATTTGATTTCCACCGCCAACGGGCGCGGCATCAGCGTATTCGACTGGTTTGAAGTACCTGCAGTGCTATACGACTTGCCCAACCAATCCAGTTTGGCCGGTGAGGTTCATTGGTACAGCGCACTTGCGCTCATGGTGCTGGCGGGTGGTCATGCGGTGATCGCATTGGTGCATCACTACCGTTATCGCCATGCCACGTTACGCAGGATGATGAATCCGCGTTATAGCAAGACAGGTCATTGAGATATTCGACACTTTTTGAACGCTGTTACGGCATGAAGTGACTTTGCTGGCAGTGCCCATAAGGAAAGAAAGGAGATGGACGTTATGATGAAGAAAAGCGTAATGGCAGCAGCGGTCGCGGCAGCTGCGCTGGTTCCCCTGAGCCAAGCACAGGCCGCTGATTATCAAATTGATACGGAAGGCCAGCACGCCTTCGTTCAATTCAAAATTAACCACCTAGGCTTTTCCTACATTCTAGGTAGCTTCGAAGAGTTCGACGGCCAGTTCTCCTACGACGCTGACGACCTAGCCGCATCTTCCGTTGAGATGGAAGTACAGGTAGATAGCCTGAACAGCAACCATGCAGAGCGTGATCGTCACATCCTGAGCGGTGATTTCCTGAACGCCAGCGAATATCCCACGGCGACCTTCACGTCGACCGGTTTCGAACCAACGGGCGACAACGAAGGCGTCGTCACGGGTGAGTTGACGCTGCATGGCCAAACGCAAGAGATCGAGATGCCGGTCACGCTAATGGGCGAAGGTGAAGACCCCTGGGGCAATTACCGCGCAGGCTTCGAGGGCAGCACGATGCTGACCTTGGGCGATTTCGGTATCGACATGAGCGATTTTCCGGAAGCCATGCATGAAGTCGAGCTCTACGTGACGTTCGAAGGTATTCGCCAGTAAGCGATACCGGTCCAGAACGCCGCCACCTTCACGGGTGGTGGCGTTTTTTGCGTTTAGTCTTTCTAGTTTTGTGACGCTAAGGAGTCCGTTTTTGGCAGCTGTCATGCAACAACGCGAGTTGGCGATAACCCTATGGCGGCAAACGTGGCCAATGGCCATTGGTGTGCTGGCGCTATTGGGTTTTCAGCTTGTGGACAGTGCGTTCATCGCACGTTTGGGCACTGCGCCGTTGGCGGCTCAGTCGTTTACGTTTCCGCTATCGTTTTTGATTATCGGCATCCAGGTGGGAATGGGGATCGCCATTGCCGCGCTGATCTCTAGAGCGCTGGGCGCAGAGGAGCACGCCAGAGCCAAACGGCTCTCCTGCCTGGTGCTCATGGCCGGTGGGGCGGTCATTGCGTGTTTGGGTCTCGTGTTATGGTGGTTACAGGTGCCGCTGTTTCAATTGCTAGGCGCGGACGACACGTCGTTGGCCTACATTCGCGCTTACTGGGGGCCACAGCTTTTGGCTGCGTGGCTAGGTGCCGTGCTCTATTTCATGTACAGCGTCTTCCGTGCTCATGGGGATACCCGTATGCCGGGGAAGATGATGGTCGTCAGTAGCCTCGTCAACTTGGCACTGGATCCGCTGTTCATTTTTGGTGTAGGTAGTTGGGACGGCTGGGGCCTGCCAGGCGCGGCTTGGGCGACTGCAGTGGCATTTTCTGTGGGGTTGCTGCTGACGGGGCGAAAGCTGCATCGACGTCAGTGGGCCACCACCGACGGCATTGGCCGGGAAGCGAAACGCTCGTGGCGACCGTTCATGGGTATTGCGGCGCCGGCCATGGTCAGCCAATTGATGCCACCTTTGGCCGCCATGCTGGCGATTGCCGCCGTAGCGGGCTTAGGGGATACCCAAGTAGCGGCATGGGGGTTGGCGAGTCGTCTTGAGACGCTGTCACTGATGGTGATTCTTGCCATGACCATGTCGCTGCCACCCTGGTTGGGGCGCTGCTACGGCGCGGGCGACTGGGGGCAAATTCAACGGCTGCTTCGTTTGGCGCTGAAAGTGGCCGTGATTTGGCAGTTGAGCCTGGGAGTCCTGCTTGCATTGGCATCGCCTTGGGTGGCGATGGCGCTGGCGGGTAATCCCGAGGTGCAGAGTGAGCTAGCGCTGCTGATCCGTTTCCTGCTGCCCAGCTACGCAGCACTGGGAGTGTGCATGCTGGTGGTGTCGGCAGGTAATGCGCTGGGCTGGCCGCTGCGGGCCATGCTGCTGTCGAGCGCACGGCTGTTCATCTGCTACTTGCCCTGCCTATGGTTGGGCGCGCAGCTATTTGGCTGGACAGGCCTGGCCGCAGGAGCTGCCATAGGTAATTTGCTGGCTGGATTGACGGCGTGGTTCGTGTTGAAGCGCATTCTCTCCCGCCCGCATCGGCAGGCGGGAGTTTCGCATTGAATCAGCGCTTATGAGGGGCTTCTTGAAACGAGAAGTAGACGAACAGTAACGCCATCGCCAAATAGCCCATGACGAACTCCGGCGCGGCGTTGAAGGCCAGTTTGGGGGCATGCATCAAACCGACGAACGAGAAGCCTGCGGCAATTACGGCGAAGGCCGCTGCTCGGCGAAATTGATGGTCGATCACCGAAACGGTCATGGCACCCAGGAAGATGGCCATGAACATGGCGCCTTGGCCCATTACGACGATGGCACTGGAAATGTCGCTCACCACTTCGCCCGCTCCTCGGTTGAAACGGGTCATGACGTAGTTGGCGAAGTAGGGCAGCATGGCCAGCGCAATGGCTGGGTAGTAGCGTGTGTCGTTGGCTTGGAACGCCGTTGCAATCATCGACATGCCGACGAATACCAAAATCGGAGCGACGACGGAGACGGGGATGATGGCGGCCAGCGCAGCAATGAGCCCGAACATGGTCGCTAGTGCGTAAACCGCCCCGTTGAGCAGGCTGTAGCCGCGCCCTGCGCCCATCCATTTCGCGCCCACCGTGGCGATATATACCGTCGTCGGAAACACGCCGCCAAACAACGCGCCGATCATGGTGCCTGCACCATCCACTGCCTGGCACTCGCGCACGTCGTACTTGTCGCCCGCGGCCTCCATGGCCTCGACGTTGTTCATCGTCTCGATGGCGTTATAGAGCGTGATGGGCAGTACCACGGTCAACACGGCCAGCATGCCGGTGAACAGCAGGCCTAGCCCTTCGAACCAAGCAAGGTTGGGGAGTAGCGGATAAAAGCCGAGATGCGTGAACGCATCGCTGAAGCGTTCACTGCCAGCGTCGCCGATCAGATAGGCCATGGCCGTTCCCACCACGATGGCGAACAGTGATGTCGGTAGTTTGAAGGGCATGCTGACGCGGGCCACCAAGCCAACGATGATGATCCCTAGCACCAGCAGGCCAATGACCGGCATTTCCAACGTTTTGAACAGCATTTCACCGGCAATGAAGGTCAAGGCTACGCCTGCGACGGCGCCCAGCATGGCGGCACGGGGTAGGTGATACTGTACCCAGCGGCCGATGACGCTAATCACCGCTTCGATGGCGCCGCTGATGAAGCAGGCCGCTACGGCGACTTTCCATGCGAGTTCCGCATCGCCGGTGAGCTGTTTGGCAGGCAGGAGAACGCCAAACAGAAACACAAACATGACGGGGGTCGAAATGCCGTAGGAGAGGGCGGTGACGTCGCTACGGTTCTCTTTGCGTGCGAGCCTGGCGGCGCTCCAGGCGTAGTAGAAGTTACCGACCATGACCGCGACGGCGGCGCCGGGCAGCACCTGGCCATAGACGATCGACGTGGGAAAACCCATCCCTAACATCGTAATCGCGATGATGACGAAGTTAGCGATATTGTTTTGAAAGAGCGCAAAGAATGCGTCGGTATCTTCCTTTTTGTACCACGGATAGTGAGTGCCGGCAGCCGCCATGATATGCCTCTTGGTTATGGTGTGTTGTATACAAGGCTACGCTGAGTGTGCCGAAAGTTTGACTGATCGGTCAAGCGCTGCGTTGTATCGGACGCCGCACGGGCGCCCCAGGCTCTGGCGGCGAAGGCGCAATTGTACACAACCTTGGCCAAAGGGTTGATAACCTTATGGCTTTTCTTGTGGGTGACCAAAAAAACGCCCAGGCGATGGCCTGGGCGCTGTGACGGCATGCGATGTATTAGTCGTTAACTGCCGCAATTGCTTTGGCGAGGTAGGGAAGGTTCTCGTGGGAGAAGCCCGCCACGTTGGCACGACCAGAGCGAACCATGTAGATGCCGAACTCGTCACGCAGACGGTCGACCTGTTCCGGCGTCAAGCCGGTGTAGGAGAACATGCCGCGCTGTTCGGCCACGCAAGCGTACTTTTCATCCAAGCCGTAGGGCTTCAAGGCTTCGACGAAGTCGCGGCGCAGCGTGTTGATGCGGTCGCGCATTTCGGTCAGCTCTTCACGCCACAGGGCGGAAAGCTCGGCATCGTGCAGAATCTCGCTGACGATCGCACCGCCGTGAGCGGGCGGGTTGGAGTAGTTTTCACGCGCTACGATAGCCACCTGAGAGCGCACGTTCTCCATCTGCTCAGTGTTTTTGGCGACCAGGATCAAGCAGCCTGTGCGCTCGCAGTAAATACCGAAGTTTTTGGAGCAAGAACTGGTGATGATCACCTCATCCAGATTCTCGGCCAGTAGGCGAACGCCGTATGCGTCTTCGTCCAGACCTTCTCCGAAACCTTGGTAAGCAAAGTCGATCAACGGCAGCAGCTGACGCTCTTTCAGCACGGCCATGACCTCTTGCCACTGCGAATGAGAAAGATCGAAGCCGGTGGGGTTGTGGCAGCAGGCGTGCAGCACCACGACATCGCCTTCAGGGATCTTTTTCAGCGCGGCCAGCATGCCTTCGAAGTCCAGACGGTTGTCCGCATCGACGTAGGGATACTTATGCAGCTCGATACCCGCTGACGTGAAAATGCCGTGGTGGTTCGGCCAAGTGGGGTCGCTCACCCAGATGCCTTTGCCCGGCAGCTGGCTGGCCACGAAGTCGGCCGCCAGGCGCAGGGCGCCGGTGCCGCCCGGTGATTGAGTGGCGCTGGCTCGCTTGGCGTCGAGCACCGGAGAGTTTGCCCCCAGTAACATGGGCAGCACGGCGTCGCCATAGGCGGGAGCGCCGTGGGAGCCGATGTAAGTCTTGGTGGTTTCATTCTTGAGCAGGCGAGCTTCTGCTTCCTTGACGGCACGCATGACCGGCGTGTTGCCAGCAGCGTCTCGATAAACACCGACACCCAGGTCGACTTTCTGCGGGTTGGTATCTTTTTTGAAAGCTTCGATCAGCCCGAGAATGGCGTCTCCAGGGACTCGCTCAATTTGCTCAAACATTTATTCGGCTACCTCGTCGGTTCTGGCGGCAAGAATGAAGTCGTTAAGATGCAGGCCGTTGATTTCATGGGACCACCAAGTGACGGTGGTTTTGCCCCATTCGGTGACCAATACAGGATGATGACCCGCCTGCTCTGCGACATCGCCCACCCGCTGGCTAAACGCTAGCGCGTCGGCAAAGTTACGAAACGTGAATTGTCTCGACAGCTTCATGATGCCATCGTGTTCGATAATCTGCCACTCTGGAAGTGCTTTGAGGTGCGCTTGGCATGCGTCATGAGTGAGCGGCATGGCGTTGCCGCTGCAAGGTTCGCACTGTGATTGCGCTAGCGATGTCATGGGAGTACCTCCGCGTTGAAGTCCTCTCTTCAGGGTAGAAGGCATACGCAGTCGCGACCAACCTCTTTGGCGCTGTAGAGCGCGCGATCGGCCCGCTCGATGAGACTCACCAGCGGTTCACCCAAGCGGTACTCCGCCACGCCGATACTCAGCGTGACCCTGCCCTGGCCGATACCGAAATCGTGCTCGGCGATGGTCTGACGTAAGCGGTCGGCAAGCTTATGGCATTGCTGTAGCGAAGTGAGCGGCAGCACTACCATAAACTCTTCGCCTCCTAGCCGGGCAATCATGTCTTCGCAGCGCAGCAGCGACTGCGCCAGGGTGGCCAGCTGCTTGAGTACGCTATCCCCTTGTAAATGTCCCCAGCGGTCGTTGAGCTGTTTGAAATGGTCGATATCGATCATCATGATCGACAGCGGCGTGCCGTGGCGAGTGCTCATCGAACTCAGATGGTTGAGCTGACCCATCAGCTTGCGCCGGTTCGGCAGGTTGGTGAGCGGGTCGGTGTCGCACAGTTTGCGAAGCCGCTGCTCCTCGATGACCTGATCGGTAATGTCCATCATCAGCCCATTCCAACGTACCCCGGATTCGATGGGTTCCGGGTTGGCGCTCACCGCAATCCAGTGTGGCTTCTCTTTAGGAAAGGGCAGCCGAAAGCGCGTGTTTAGCGGCAGCATCCAGCGCGCGGAGCGCTCGATGGCCGACATCACCTTAGGGTGGTCGTGACCGGTGAGTTGTTCCAGCAGTAGGCTGGCATCTTCGGCGAGCTGCTGCCTATCGACGTACGCTAACGCCATGCCGCCACCCTCAAGATAGGGAAAGTTCATATGGCCGCTATGGGAGCGGTAGAACTGAAAAATGACCCCAGGAATACGGGGTACGAGACTATCGGCACTGGCGGGTATGCCGATAGAAGGTGCGGGTAGGTCATTCACGGGCATGCGTGAATCTCCGGTTTTTATGCCTGTTGTAAGTTAGCCGTGAAGATTAGCGGTAAAAGCGTAAACAATATGTAAGCTTTTGCTGACAATTTTGCGGTTTTTAATACTTTTTGGTCATTAAAAATCTGTTGTATATTCCATTTTCTCAGATGTACCGCGAAAATGGTCGATTGTGTAAAGAGTGGCCGTTTTCATTCTTTTCTGAACTATCATTAGACTTGAATTTCCCATGGGTGGTGGCTTTGGATACGCAACGATCACACACGGTTCATGCCGACTCGGGCGTGCCAGAGGAGCCTCAAGCGCCGCTTGGGCGTGTCAGCTTGATTGGCGCAGGCCCTGGCGACCCCGATCTGTTGACGCTGAAGGCCTACAAGCGACTCATCAACGCCGAAGTGGTGCTGTACGACCGCCTGGTGAGCGATGAAATTTTGGCACTGTTACCGGCCAAGACTGAGCGCTATTACGTGGGCAAGGCACGCTCTTCCCATAGCCTACCGCAGGAGGAGATCAACCAATCGCTGGTGACTTGGGCTCAGCAGGGCAAGCAGGTCATTCGCCTCAAAGGAGGTGACCCGTTCATCTTCGGACGTGGGGGGGAGGAGCTCGAAACACTGGTGGCGGCGGGTGTGCCTGTCGAAGTGATTCCCGGCATTACGGCGGCGTCTGGCTGTGCTGCTTATGCGGGCATTCCGCTGACCCACCGAGATCATGCGCAGTCGGTACGCTTCGTGACGGGGCATTTACAAGACGGGGAATTTTCGCTGGATTGGGCGACGCTGGCGCAGCCGGGGCAAACGTTGGTGTTTTACATGGGGTTGAGCAATTTGGCCTCCATTTGCGATGCTTTGATGGCCCATGGCATGACGCCCTCGACGCCGCTGGCGCTAATCGAGCAAGGCACGACACAGCAGCAACAAACCCACGTAGGAACCCTGCACTCACTGCCCGATAGCGCTCATCGCGGCGATATCAAGCCACCTGCGCTGTTGATCATCGGTAGCGTGGTCTCTCTTCATCAGACGCTATCGTGGTTCGAGTGCGACCGTGGCACATCGGCAGGGTTCTCGCCGGGAAAACATGCTTGGTTGACGCGGGACTAGGCGAGGGGAGCGCTTTGTCGGGTGGCGTTATGACCTGCGCTGTGTATGCTAGTAACGAACAGATTCATAAAGCGACGACCTGATCACCATCGTGCTACTTGTCACTAACGCTGCTGATGTCAGCAGCCCAGCGAAAAGAGGGACGCAGCATGTCAGAAGCTAACCACTCCGATTCGAACACGCCTGCCCACAAGCCGGACATGAAAACGCTCTTTCAGGATAACCGCGTGAAGGGTATCGCCGGGATCGCGGCGATTGCCGTGATATGGGCCATCATGGCGCAATCCAACTCAGGCACGCATCAAGAACGCGTCGAGACCTTGGAAGGCCAGCTGGCCAGTGTCGAGCAAGAGAACGCTGAATTGAGCCAGCGGCTTTCGGAAGTTGAGCAGGCGGAAGCTGACTTGACGGCGATGCGCGATGAAATGGCCTCTTTAGAGCAGCAGCAAGCGGACGCCACGGCTAGCCTCGAGTCGGCGCAGGAAGATGTCAGCAGTGTCGAAGCGCAGCTGGAAGAGCTAACGAGCCAGCGTGACAGTTTGCAGCAAGACATCACGGCGCTAGAAGAGCAGCTGGCAAGCGCCGAGAGTGACCTGCAGACGCTACGCGAAGAGCGTGATCAGGTCGTCAGTGAGCGTGACGAGGCCCAAGCTTCTCTGCAGCAAGTAGAAGAAGCGCGTCAAAGCGCAGAAGAGGCACGCCAGCAGGCCGAGTCCGCGCGTCAGGAAGCAGAAGAGCAGCGCCAACAAGCCGTGGAAGCGCTAGGTACCGCAGAGACCGAGCTCGGTGAGATCGAGCGCCAGGTCAGCGAGGCCAACGAGCGATTGGCCTCACTCGAGGAGGAGATCTCTGCTCAGGAGAGCGAGCTGCAATCCCTCCAGGAAGAGCGCGACAGCGTGATGAGCGAGCGTGATTCGCTGCAGTCCGAGGTGGATTCGCTGACGCAGCTACGTGAAGAGGAGCAGCAGAGCCTAGAGCAGGTGCGCACCGAAATGGACGACCTGATGGTGGCCCTGGACATTGGCCGCGATGAAGTGGCGAAAGTCGAAAACGACATCGAAGCACGGCAAGAGCAGCTCGCCCGGTTGGAAACGCAGCTAAGCGAGTGGCGCGACGAGCTGTCGACGCTCGATGAGCGCCTGCATGTCGAGAATCCTGCTTCGGGTGACGTGCCTGACCTCACGGGGGAGCAGCAGAATCAGCAAGAAAATGCGGATACTGACAGTGGCGAAGAAGGTGAAGACGCCCAAGCGGACGAGACGAGCCAGCAGAGCAGCAACTAATCGGAGACCAGCCGCCTTTGCGTGCTGAGCTCGAGCGGATGTGGTGTTCCCACATCCGCTTTTTCTTTGCTGGTTTAGAAATAGGGCGCTGAGGAGTATCATTCACGCCATGTTCACAATCGATAACCCACGGGAGTGCCATTGATGGATGGTGTAAAGCATATTGTGGCAGTGGCATCCGGCAAGGGTGGCGTTGGTAAATCCACCGTAACCGTTAATTTGGCGCTGGCGCTGTCTTCACAGGGCTATCGTGTAGGCGTGTTGGATGCCGATATTTATGGCCCGAGCCAGGCACAAATGCTGGGTGTGGAAGAAGGCGTCCGTCCTCAGGCGGCGGCAGACAATAAGTTTCTACCGCTGGAGGCCCACGGCATTCAAGCCATGTCGATGGCGTTCATGGTCAACACCCGCGACGCGATGGTGTGGCGTGGACCGATGGTGGTGGGAGCGTTCCAGCAGATGCTGACTCAAACCCAGTGGGATGACCTGGACTTTCTGCTGATCGATATGCCGCCGGGCACGGGGGACATCCAGCTGACGTTGGCTCAGAAGGTGCCGGTATCCGGTGCGGTGATCGTCACGACGCCGCAGGACATCGCGCTACTGGATGCCCGCAAAGGTATCGAGATGTTCCGCAAAGTCAACGTGCCGGTGCTGGGCGTGGTAGAGAACATGAGCCTTTACCACTGTGAGAAGTGCGGCCATGAAGCCGCGATTTTCGGGACGGGCGGCGGTGATCGTATTGCACAAGAGTATGACACCCAGGTGCTGGGCCGTCTGCCGCTGACGCTGTCGATTCGCGAGCTGGCCGATTCTGGACGCCCCAGTGTCGTGTCCGAGCCAGAGAGTGCGGTCAGCCGCACCTTCGCCGAGATTGCCAGCCAGGTCGCGCAGTCCGTCAGCGCTAGCCACGGTGGCGGCCCTACGATTTCTTTTAGCGAGTGATGAAGTAACCGATGAGCATTAAATCAGACAAATGGATTCGCCGGATGGCGCAGAGCGATGCCATGATCGAGCCTTTCGAGGCAGAACAGGTGCGCTATGTGAACGATCAACGGGTCATCTCCTACGGCACGTCCAGCTACGGCTACGACGTGCGCTGTGCCGACGAGTTCAAGGTATTTACCAATATCCACTCGGCCATCGTGGACCCTAAAGCGTTCGACGATAAAAGTTTCGTGGATGTGAAAGGCGATGTTTGTATCATCCCGCCGAACTCGTTTGCGCTGGCGCGGACGGTGGAGTATTTCCGCATCCCGCGTAACGTACTGACCATTTGTCTGGGTAAATCCACCTACGCACGCTGCGGTATCATCGTCAACGTGACGCCGTTGGAGCCTGAGTGGGAAGGGCACGTGACGCTGGAGTTCTCCAACACCACCAACTTGCCTGCGAAAATCTATGCCCATGAAGGCGTCGCTCAGATGCTTTTCCTGGAATCCGACGAGGTGTGCGAGATCTCCTATAAAGATCGTGGGGGCAAGTACATGGGGCAACGTGGCGTAACGCTGCCGCGCACCTGAGACGTTGCTTCGCTCGTGCTACAAAAAAGCCTTGCCGCATCACTGCGGCAAGGCTTTTTAACGCCGGTATTGGCAAGTTAGGCGTCGTCGATCTCTTCATCCAGCTCTTCGGCGGCATCCGCGTGAGAAAGGCGCATGCCGTATGGTGGAAGCGGGTGGCCGTCCATCGTGGCGCCCTCGGCCGCGTACTGCAGGCGTCCTTCTAGAAACCACTGTACTGCAATCGGGAAGATCAGATGCTCACGGGCGTGAACCTTCTCTTTTAGTGTCTCCACCGTGTCATCTGCACTCACCTGAAGCTCCGCTTGCAGCACCACGGGGCCACCATCCAGCTCTTCGGTGACGAAGTGCACGCTGCAGCCGTGATGCGAAGCACCGTCGGCAAGCGCACGGGCATGAGTGTTCAAGCCTTGGTAGGCGGGCAGTAGCGAAGGGTGGATGTTGAGCATCCGCCCCAGGAAGCGCTGCACGAAGCGCGGGGTGAGAATTCGCATGAAGCCTGCGAGTACGATCACATCCGGCTCGTGTCGCTCGATGACTTTGATCAGCGCGCCGTCGTAGGCGTCGCGGCTATCGTACTCGCGGTGAGGGAGAACCACCGCTTCGATGCCGGCTTCATGAGCCCGCTTCAAACCATAGGCGTCGGGCTCGTTGGAGATGACCGCGACAATCTCGCCGCCCAGACGGTCATGCTGCTGGGCGTCGATGAGCGCTTGGAGGTTGCTGCCACTGCCCGAGATCAGTACCACCACGCGGCGGGCGCCCATGGGTTCAGGCGTCATGCCGTTGAGGGTATCGCTGCTGTATTCGGTATTGCTCATGCTTGTGAGCTCGCTTCGCCGTGGTCGAGGACGACGGCCTCTTCCTGGCGTTGAACGATCTGGCCGATCTGGTAAACGGTCTCGCCTTGGGCTTCTAGATGTGCTTTGGCGTTCGCGGCCTGAGTGGCGGGCACGACCACGACCATACCAATGCCGCAGTTCAGCACGCGATGCATCTCGGTCTCGTTGACGTTACCTTTCGCCTGCAGCCAGTTGAACACTTCCGGGCGCTGCCAACTGGTCAAGTCGATACGGGCTGCCAGCGTGTCTGGCAGTACGCGGGGAATGTTTTCCAGCAAGCCGCCGCCAGTAATGTGGGAAAGCGCATGAACCGGGATATCGGTGCCGCGCATCATCGATAGCAGTGACTTCACGTAAATACGCGTGGGAGCCATCAGTGCGTCACCCAACGGCTGGCCATCGACGCTCTCCTCCAAGGACGCATTGCTGACTTCCAGAATTTTGCGGATCAGTGAATAGCCGTTGGAGTGCGGACCAGAAGACGCCAGGCCTAACAGCACGTCGCCTTCGGCGACCTTGCTGCCGTCGAGAATCTCGGACTTCTCCACAACGCCCACGCAGAAGCCAGCCAAATCATAGTCGCTGCCTTCGTACATGCCGGGCATTTCAGCGGTTTCGCCACCGACCAGCGCACAGCCCGCCAGCTCGCAGCCTGCGCCGATACCGGTCACGACGTCGGCGGCAATGTCGACATCCAGCTTGCCCGTGGCGTAGTAATCGAGAAAGAGCAGCGGCTCGGCACCGGCCACGATCAGGTCATTCACGCACATGGCTACCAGGTCGATGCCGATAGTGTCATGCTTGCCAAGGTCCATGGCCAGACGCAGCTTGGTGCCGACACCGTCGGTACCTGAGACGAGAACCGGCTGTTTGTAGCCTGCGGGCAGCTCGCACAGCGCGCCGAAACCGCCAAGGCCACCCATCACTTCAGGGCGTGACGTGCGCTTGGCAACGTGCTTGATACGATCGACAAGAGCGTTGCCGGCATCGATATCGACACCTGCGTCTTTATAGCTGAGAGAGGGCGTAGCCTGGGAGGGAGAAGTCTCGGTCATGACAGGTCCTGTGAAGCCTATGCAATGCTGCAATGCGATTGTGCTGGCAAGTAGCCAGTGCCGGAGCAATAACGGGGTGCGATTGTATCACCCAGCGACGTAAGTCGCATCGATGTGACGCGTTATCAGGTGCGTGGCGGCCAACTTTTGTTACTATTCAAGCACTACCGCTGACCGTATATCCAGGAAGGAGCAGGGAATGAGACATTCATGGTGGGGAATCGCGCTGGTCGTTGCGCTGGTGGGAACGGTGTATTTTCTTGATGCCGTGCTAATGCCCTTCATTGCAGGGTTGATTTTGGCCTACCTCGCGGACCCGCTAACCGACTATTTTCAGCGTCTGGGCATGCGGCGCACCTGGGCGGTCAGCAGCGTGTTCTTGGTGTTGATGTTCGTGCTGGCGCTGAGCCTGCTGATTCTCATTCCCCTCGTGGTACAGCAGATCAAGCAACTGGGAGAGGCCCTGCCGGGCGTGCTCAACTGGGTAGAAAGTGTACTGGCTCCCCAGGTTCAGGAGTGGACCGGTTATGACCTTGCCACAGAGCTTGGCAACGTTCGCGAAACCTTGATCGAAAACTGGCGGGACGCGGGTAGTTACGTAGCGCAGGCTCTGGGCCAGATTGGTCGCTCGGGCATGGCGTTCGTCTCTTGGGTGACGTATGTCGCGCTCATTCCCGTAGTGACGTTCTATTTGCTGCTGGACTGGGATCGTATGCTCGACAACCTGGGAAACTTGGTGCCGCGCCAATGGGCAGACGATACGTTTCGCCTAGCGCGCCGCTGCGATGAAGTGTTGGCGTCGTTTTTACGCGGCCAGCTGCTCGTCATGCTGTGCTTGGGCATCATTTATGCCGCAGGGTTGACACTGCTAGGCCTCAATTTTGGCCTGCTGATCGGCGCGCTCTCGGGGCTGGTCAGCATCGTGCCGTTTTTAGGCTTCATTGTCGGGCTAGTGATCGCGTTGGTGGTGGCACTGTTCCAGTTTGATACGTGGTGGGCGCTGTTAGGCGTCGTGGCTGTTTTTGGTTTGGGACAGGTGGCGGAGAGCGTCGTACTGCAACCCAAGCTATTAGGCGATAAGATTGGCTTGCACCCGGTAGCGGTCATCTTTGCGGTGCTCGCGGGCGGGCATCTTTTTGGCCTCACGGGCGTGCTATTGGCGCTACCGGCCGCAGCGGTGATCATGGTGCTGCTACGTGAAGTGAAAGACCGATATAAAAATAGTGCGCTCTACGACGCACACTTAGAAACCCCAGAAGCGCATACTCCGGATGATGCAAGGGGTCGCGACGACAAAAGGGAGTCATCATGAGCCGATTACCGGCACAGCTGCCGCTTGGGGTGGGGCTGCGCGACGATGCCACGTTCGATAACTACTATGCGTCCCGTGCGAATGCGTCGTTGGTCGATCACCTCAGTCATCAGCTTACGCCTGGCTCAGAGCCGTTTCTTTACGTATGGGGCGCCCCGGGTAGTGGGCGCAGCCATTTATTGCAAGCGGCCTGCCATGCGGCTTCAGACCAAGATAAGCGTGCCCTCTATTTGCCGCTTGCAGACCTTGGTCACTTTCCGCCACTCATGTTGGAAGATATCGAGCGGCTCGATCTGGTGGCCATCGATGACCTGGAGTACGTCATTGGACGCAAGCGCTGGGAAGAGGCGCTATTTCATGCCTTCAACCGTTTGCGAGATGAGGGCAAAGCGCTACTGATTGCGGCCAACAAACCGCCGCGCCATTTGCAGGTGGTACTGCCGGACTTGGCGTCACGGTTGGCCTGGGGCGTGACGTTCCATCTTCACCCGATGGACGATAATGACCGATTGGCTGCACTGAAGCTGCGTGCCAATGTGCGTGGCATGCAGCTGCCGGATGACGTGGGGCGCTATATCATGCACCGCGGGCCGCGGGAGCTGGGTGAACTTTGCCGCGCCTTGGAAACGTTGGATCAAGCGTCGCTATCAGCAAAGCGAAAACTAACGATTCCCTTCGTCAAGTCGGCGCTCAATTGGTAAAACGCCCCTGCCAGTCAACTGGCAAGGGCGTTGGAAGACGGCTCTATTGCGCGATCTATCAGGTGCGTTAGGCGGTCTTGCTCATCTTGGTGGCAGCGGCTTGTGCCTGCTTCACGTTTTCTTCAGTCAGCTTTTGACTCTTCTGCAGGAAGTCCTGCTGTAACGACACGACTTTGTCTGCATCGCCTTTGACACGCTCTGCCAACTCTTTCGCCACTTTTTGCTGGCCTTCCATGTAGCTGCGGAGGCCGTCGGCATCTTTGACGCTCATCAGCTGGCGCATTTGCGCAATGCCAGTATCGACATAGGCTTTGTTAGCGTCTAACTGAGCGTTCATCAGTTTTTCGGAGTAATCGATGCTCAAGCTCATGTAGGCGCGGGCCGGTGCCATGAACAGATTATCGAACTGCTGGGTCATTTCGTTGGTGTTAAACGTACGCATCATCAACACTCCTGTGCCATTTGCTAAGGTCGTGGGCTGCTAAGCTGCGCCCAGGACGGTTCGTTAATCAGCGTCGGCGAGTCAAGGAATGCACCGTCACTGATGAGATATCTTGCATCGCAGCATAGCAAGCGCTTTTGTGCAGTGCAACATTGCTGGCCAATAAACCTGGTCTAGCGTTTGTGTCAATGGTGCAACGCACGGGGTTGGCAAAGCACGGGTTTACCAAAGAGAGTGGGGCCGCTAGGCTGAATTATAGAGAGAATCGTTATCAAGCAGCGGAGAGGGAGTGCCCTCCCGCCGATGACTCACCAGGAGGGTAGTATGGAAACGCGTATTGAGCGGGATAGCATGGGGGAGTTGGAGGTGCCTGCCACGGCGCTCTACGGCGCACAGACCCAGCGTGCCATCAACAACTTTCCCGTATCGGGCACGCCTATGCCGGTGGCGTTCGTTCATGCGGTTGCTCGTATCAAGCTGGCAGCGGCGCGCAGTAATCATCAGTTAGGGATATTGGATGCCGAGCGTGCCCAGGCGATCGAAAAAGCCGCACAAGCGGTGATCAATGGCCAGCACGACGAGCACTTTCCTATCGATGTTTTTCAGACGGGGTCGGGCACGTCCACCAATATGAACGTGAACGAGGTGTTGGCGACGCTGGCCAGCCGTGAGGGCGTTGACGTCACACCCAACGATCACATCAATATGGGGCAATCCAGTAACGATGTAATCCCCACGGCGATCCACCTCTCCGCCGCCATTGCCGTGCATGAGTCGCTACGCCCGGCGCTAATCGAGCTCAAGGCAACGATTGATCGCCGTGCCAGTGAGCTTAGCCATATCGTCAAAACCGGCCGTACCCACTTGATGGACGCCATGCCGCTCCGTATGGACCAAGAGCTAGGCGCGTGGTCCAGTCAGGTGGGGCAAGCCATCGAACGATTCGACAGTGCCATGACGCGGCTATGCCGCCTCGCCCAAGGCGGTACCGCCGTGGGCACAGGCATCAATGCGCCGCCAGGGTTTGCCGACTTGATGGCCAACGACCTAAGCCAGCAAACGGGCCTCTCCTTTGCGCCTAACGACAGCTTCTTTGCTAGCTTGGCGTCGCAGGATGCCGCGGTAGAACTATCTGGTCAGTTGAAGGGGTTGGCATGTGTCGTCATGAAGATTGCCAACGACCTGCGCTGGATGAACTCGGGCCCGCTGGCGGGGTTGGGGGAAATCGAACTGGAGGCGCTGCAGCCGGGCAGCTCGATCATGCCGGGTAAGGTCAATCCCGTCATCCCCGAGTCGGCGGCGCAAGCGGCCGCTCAAGTGATTGGCTTGGATGCTGCCATCACGGTGGCCGGGCAAAGCGGCAATTTCCAGCTCAATGTCATGTTGCCCCTCGTGGCCTCGAACCTGCTCACCTCAATCACTTTGATGAGCAGTACCGCCAAGCTGCTGGGCGAGCGTGCCATCGCCACCTTCAAAGTCCGTGAAGACAATCTGCAAGGCCCGCTAGCGCGCAATCCTATTCTCGTCACCGCACTCAATAGCGTGATTGGCTACAACGCCGCCGCAGCGATTGCCAAAAAGGCCTACCAAGCAGGCCGACCAATCATCGATGTGGCGGAAGAAGAGACCGAGTTGGACCGAGCGACCTTGGAGCGGCTGCTCGATCCCACGGTATTGACGAAGGGCGGCGTCCCAGAGTAACGGGGCGCCCCGATGCACGGGCAAAATGGCTACGTTTCTTGACGTTCCGTTTTGCCTTTTTGAATGGTTTCGCTGGCTTCTTGGCGCTCCTCTTGGCTCGCCTCTGGGTTGTCGTGCTCATCTTGACGGGAGGGGCGATAGCAGAGCGTCGCGAGGATCGGGAAGTGGTCGGAGCCGAAGGCGTCCAGGCGTTGCATGCTGTCCAGCGTAAAGTGTTCGCTCACGAATACGTGATCCAGTGGCCAGCGCAGAAACGGATAATTTGCATGAAACGTACTAAACATACCGCGCCCGCGTCGAGGGTCGAGCATGCCGCTGATACGGCAAAATCGACGCGTGGTGCGTGACCAGGCGACATCGTTGAGGTCACCTGCGACGAGCGTGGCCGATGGGTTTTGATGTATCTCTTTACCCACCAAGAGCAGTTCGGCGTCTCGCCATAGCGATTTTTCGCTTTCACTGGGAGCCGGGGGGCGAGGGTGCAGCGCGTGCAGCCGAATATTGTCGCCGCTTGCCAGAGTGACATAGGTGTGGATGGAGGGAATGTCATCCTGGATCAACCATTTTACTTCCGTCTCACTGAGCGTAAGTCGAGAGTACAGATGCATGCCGTAGAGGTTATCGAGTGGGATTTTTACATTGTGCGGCCAGCGGTCCGCAAGGGCCTGATCGAGCTGATCTTGCCACCACTGGTCGGACTCTAACGTGATCACGATGTCGGGCTGGTGCTGCTCTATCATGGCCAGCAGCGTGTCTGCCTTGCGATTGGGGGTAAGTACGTTGGCAATCAGCAGCGTGATTTTTTGGTCGTCTGGCGCGTCGTGAGACGATTGCACTTGTACGGGCCACAGCCGTGTCCAGGGAAGAACGTAGCGCAGCTGAAGTATGCAGGTGAGTAGCGCAAGCCCTATCGTCGCTGTTTGCCATCCGCTGGGTTCCAAAAGCAGTATGCCAACGGCGGCGCAGAGCCCTGCAAGTACCGCAATTTGCAGGCGGGGAAACTCAAAACTGCGTACCCACCACCAGCGGAGTCTTACCCGCGCGATGAGCGTTGATAGTAATAACAAACCGGCGACGCATCCCAGCAAAGGCCCTAGCAAAACTTACCTCCTTATCCGCAAGCGATTATGATTAATCTATGTGCAGCTTAGCCGTTAGCTTTGATAAGTGTCGATGTAATTTGCGGTAGCGGGCAGTGGAAGGCGCTAATGTAGGGGAAGACGCAAAAATGACTTGCAATTCAGCCATGAAGCCGTAGAATACGCATCCGTTGCACAGCAGGACCATAGCTCAGTTGGTTAGAGCGCCACGTTGACATCGTGGAGGTCGGCGGTTCAAATCCGCCTGGTCCTACCAAGTTTGTTGGTGCACATGTTTAGGACCATAGCTCAGTTGGTTAGAGCGCCACGTTGACATCGTGGAGGTCGGCGGTTCAAATCCGCCTGGTCCTACCAGATTCTAAAAAGCCCCGCTCATTGAGCGGGGCTTTTTGTTGTTTAATGCGCCATCAAACGAAGCGGGGAAGGTCTGTTTGCCGCACGAAAGTGGCCACCAGCGCCTCGATGCCAGCCTGGTCTTCTTGGCTAAAGCGCGCGTGCTGGGGGCTGTCGATATCCAGAACGCCCCATACGAAACCGTCGTGTACGATGGGGACGACCAGCTCGGAACGTGAATCGGCGTCGCAAGCGATGTGGTCAGCCACCGCGTGAACGTCATCGACCCGTTGCGTTGCCTGTTCACGGGCCGCAGCCCCACAAACGCCTTTGCTAAAAGGGATGGGGTGGCAGGCGGGTTTGCCCTGGAAAGGCCCGAGGCACAGTAGCTGCGGTTCGCGCTGCAAATAAAAGCCAACCCAGTTCAGCGCCTCTAGCGCTTGCTGAATGAAGGCGCAGGTTTGGGCGCTGTTGGTCAGCCAGTCGCGTGTGTCTAGCAAGGCCTCTAGCTGGCGGTTGAGCAGGGTGTAATCGGTGGTCGACATACCATCTCCTTGGTGAAACGCATCAGGCCAGCCTTTCGGCTGGCCTGATAATGATTGACGAGCGGATGAGAGTTACTCGTCGGTCCAGCCCGGTACCGCCGCGCCTTTGAACAGCTCGTCGGCTTTCTCGATCACTTCGTCACGCTGATAAGCGTCGACCAACTGGCGAATCTCTTCGCGATCTTCATCGCCGCCGCGAACTGCGATCAGGTTGACGTAGGGAGACTCAGGGCCTTCCTTGATCAGCGCATCGTCCAGGCTCAGGCCAGCCGGTTGGGCGAAAGTGTTGTTGATGAAGGCCATGTCTACGTCAGGCAGTACACGGGGCAGCTGCGCCGCTTCGATTTCACGAAAGCGGAAGCCGCGCGGGTTTTCTGCGATATCGATCGGCGTGGCTTCCAGGAACGTCGGATCGTTGAGCGTGATCAGGCCTTCGTTGTGCATCAGAATCAGCGCACGCCCTTCGTTGGAAGGGTCGTTGGGCAGGGCGATTTGTGCGCCGTCCGGCAGCTCATCGATGCTATCGTACTTCTCAGAATACGCGCCGATGGGGTAAACGAAGGTGTAGCCAGCAATGGCGAAGTCGTAGCCACGGTCATTGACCATCGCCTGCATATAGGGCTCGTGCTGGTAGGCGTTGGCATCCAGGCTGCCATCGGCCAGCGCTGCGTTCGGTGTGACGTAGTCGGTGAACTCAATGATTTCGACGTTCAGGTCGTACTCTTCTTTGGCAATGCGCGCGGCCACTTCCATGACTTCGGTTTCGGGGCCGGCGACGGTGCCCATTTTGATGGTACGGGTTTCCGCATTGGCCACGTTGATGGCCAGAGCCAGTGCGGTCAGGCTGCCGATAATGACTTTTTGCATGGCGTTACTCCAGTGTCGTTGTGCATCGTGTTGCAATAATGCGGGAATAAGAAACGCAAGTCTAATGCGTTTTTGTTATATTTAGCTATGCCCATAACAAAGGCTGGCTATGACTATTTGCGGTCGCTTTTGCGCACCAAGTAGTCGCCCAGGCTTTGAAACCCCTGTACCAGTACGACCAGGATTACCACGGTGATCAGCATGATCGTGGGGTTGAAGCGGTTGTAGCCGTAGCGAATACCCAGGTCGCCCAGTCCGCCACCGCCTACGGCGCCCGCCATGGCCGAATAGCTCACTAGGGTGACGAGCGTAATGGTGAGGCCCGTAATGATGCCGCCGCGCGCTTCAGGAATCAGCACCTTGGTAATGATTTGCCAGGGTGTCGCCCCCATGGATTGTGCAGATTCGATCAGCCCTGGCGAGATCTCGTTCAGCGCGCCCTCGATAAGGCGTGCCACGAATGGAATCGCAGCAATCGTCAGCGGGACCGACGCAGCGTTGATGCCGATGGAGGTCCCGACCAGCATGCGGGTGAAGGGGATAATGGCGACCATCAAAATGATGAACGGAATCGAACGCCCGATATTGGTGATGATGCCCAGTGCCTGGTTGAGGACGGGCATCGCCATGATTTGCCGCGGGCGGGTCACGTAAAGCATCACGCCCAGGGGGAGTCCCAGTAGGGTGGCGATCACGCCCGACACGGCCACCATATAAAGGGTATCCAGCGTGGCCTGTAAAATGAGATCAAACATTGCGCTGGACATGACCAAGTACCTCCACCTGTAGTTGATGCGCTTCTAGATAGGACATGGCTTGCTGGGTTTGCTCGTGGCTGCCCAGCAGCTCGGCAATCATCAGGCCCAGCGTGCGGTCTTGAATGGACTCGACTTTGGCTTGCAGGATGCTGACATCCACGCTGCACTCTCGCGCTAGACGAGAGATGAGCGGCGTGGAGACGGCGTCGCCCGAAAACGTCAGGCGCACCACCGGGTGCGTATGTTCACTGGGGCTCTCTTGCAGACGCTCCAGTAGCTCTTTCGGGGGGCTGAGCTGTAAGAAGTCGTTCAAAAAGTCGCGGCCAAGCTGCGTTGCGGGCGCGGTAAAGAAGTCGCCCACTTCCGCGTCTTCCACCAGCTTACCGTCAGAAATCAAGCTGACCCGATGGCAGATCGATTTCACCACTTCCATTTCGTGGGTAATGAGCAAAATGGTAATGCCCAATTGGTGGTTGATGTCCCGCAGCAGCTCAAGGATTGAGCTGGTCGTCTGTGGGTCCAGTGCCGAGGTCGCTTCGTCGCATAGCAGCACGTTGGGTTTGCTGGCAAGGGCGCGGGCAATGGCGACACGCTGTTTCTGGCCGCCGGAGAGCTGAGCGGGATACTGCTTCGCTTTATCGGCGAGGCCGACCATCTCTAGCAGTGGCAGTACGCGGTTTTTGATTGCGCTGCGCTTTTCACCCATGAGTTCCAGGGGGAGGGCGACATTGTCAAAAACAGTCCGCGTGGTAAGCAGGTTGAAGTGTTGAAAAATCATACCGATACGGTGACGAGCTTGGTTGAGCTCGTTGCGGCCAAGCTCGGTCATTTCCTGCCCGTCCACAACGACGCTGCCGCTCGTAGGGCGCTCGAGCAGATTGACGCAACGGATGAGGGTGGATTTCCCCGCGCCTGAGAGGCCGATGACCCCGTGGATGGTGCCTTTGGGGATCGTTAAATTGACATTTTGAAGGGCGTGAACGGCACTGTCGCCGTTGCCATAGGTTTTACTAACGTTGCTAAGTTCAATCATAGCGTCTGCCTTAATGGTAGGCCGAAGACGGAGTGCGAGGGGGCAAGCGTAGGGCGGGGAACAAAAAAAGGCCACCCTTGCGGGTGGCCATCAACGCTGGACACACCCTTTTAGCTGCACTTCACCCCGCCAAAGGCCAGGTGGACGCCCGCAATCTGGGTACAAATCGGCGTCATTACATTTGCGGCGAAAGTCTAAAGAGCGGCCGGGGTGTTGTCAACGAAAACCGTTCTATTTCATGTTTTTAAGTTGTTAAACAGGGTGATTTACTTTTTAAGTGTTTTTATTTGGTGGTTATTGCTGTTGGCGGCGGGTTTGGCTGGGTGTTGGCAGCAAAAAACCATGATCGCTCACGCGGGGTTGCCGACTGGCTGCACAAGGTTGGGTCATTAGTAGTAAGCTTGCGCAAGTTTTTATGGCCTACGCCACCCTGTTCACCTGTTTTGAAAGGAAGGGCTCATGTTTACGGGTATCGTTCAAGGTACTGCTGAGGTTGTCGAAGTGCGCGAGCTAGAGGAGTTCCGCACGCATGTGGTGGCCTTGCCAGAGAGTCTGCGTAGCGGACTGGAGATAGGCGCGTCCGTCGCGCATAACGGTGTGTGCTTGACGGTGACGGCCATCGAGGGCGAGCGTGTCAGTTTCGACCTGATGCGAGAAACGCTCCGGCTGACCAATCTTGGTGCAATTACGCCAGGGCAATGCGTCAACATAGAGCGTGCGGCCCGCTTCGGGGACGAGATCGGTGGGCACTCCATGTCCGGTCACATCATTTGTATGGCGCAGGTAGTCGCCATCGAGGAGGCGCCCAATAATCGCCGTCTCTGGTTCGCGCTACCCGAAAAAGCCGCCAAGTTCGTATTTGAAAAAGGCTACATTGGCGTTGATGGGATTAGTCTCACCGTGGGTGACGTGCGTCCTTCGGCGGATGGGGCAGGGGCCGAGTTCAGTGTTAACCTGATTCCCGAGACGCTGTCCCGTACGGTATTGGGTAGTCGCTTAATGGGCGACTGGGTCAATATCGAGATCGATCCGCAAACACAGGTCATCGTGGAGACGGTAGAGCGGGTGTTGGCGAGCCGGTCCATGTAGCCATGTGACGGTATCGTTTTGGGTTTTTGTTGACCGATCGGTTAGCTGGTGGCCTAAAGTTTGCTAAACAGTAGGTGAGGGGACGTGCCCTCGATCAACGGCTGCACGTGAGGCACTCGCATCACGCGGTGCCTTTCGGTAGTATGTGCGGCTTTTCTCGCACCAAGGGACGCATTCGGCGTAAGCGCGAAGGATAAAAACTACATGAAATTTCTGGACAACTACTTCAAGCTCACAGAGCAGAAGACCAACGTCAAGACGGAAGTGATCGCTGGGGTCACGACGTTCTTAACCATGGCCTACATCATCTTCGTCAATCCGAGCATCCTCTCGGAAGCGGGAATGGATTACGGCGCTGTCTTTGTTGCCACCTGCGTGGCTGCGGCCATTGGCTGTTTCGTCATGGGGCTATGGGCGAACTACCCTATTGCACAAGCACCCGGCATGGGGCTGAACGCCTTCTTTACCTATGGCGTCGTGCTGGGCATGGGCTATACCTGGGAAGCGGCGCTAGGGGCCGTCTTCTTCTCCGGTTTGACGTTTTTCTTGCTGAGTATTTTCAAAATCCGCGAATGGATCATCAACTCCATTCCGCTTTCGCTACGTTTGGGTATTGCTGCGGGGATCGGCCTGTTTCTGGCGATGATTGCTTTGAAAAACGCAGGCATCGTGGTCGCTAACCCGGCAACGTTCGTCTCTCTTGGAGACTTGTCCGAGCCAGCTCCTCTTTATGCACTGCTGGGCTTCTTCGTGATCACGGCCTTGGCCTACCTGCGCGTGACTGGCGCAGTCATGATCGGCATTATCGGGGTGACCGTCTTGGCCATGGTGCTGGGGCATAACCAGTACGGTGGCATCATGTCCATGCCGCCCTCCATTGCGCCAACTTTTATGGCCATGGATCTGATGGGCGCGCTGGACGTGGCCATGCTCAGCGTTATCTTTGCCTTCCTGTTCGTCGACCTGTTCGATACGTCCGGCACGCTGGTAGGGGTGGCCCACCGAGGCAAGCTGCTGGACGAAGATGGCAAGCTGCCGCGCATCGGTCGCGCCATGATGGCCGATAGTACGGCGTCGATGGCCGGTGCCGCGCTGGGTACCTCCACCACCACCAGCTATATTGAATCCACGGCGGGCATCGTTTCCGGTGGGCGCACGGGGCTGACGGCAGTCGTGGTTGGTGTGCTGTTCTTGATCAGCCTGTTTTTCGCGCCGCTGGCAGGCTCTATCCCTGCCTATGCGACCGCCGGTGCACTTCTCTATGTCGCTGTATTGATGGCGGGAAGTTTGGCGCATGCGAATTGGGAAGATCCCACCGACGCTGCCCCGGTCCTCATTGCGGCGATCGCCATGCCGCTGACTTTCTCCATTGCGGAAGGTATCGCCCTGGGCTTCATCAGCTACGTTGCGATCAAAACGCTGTCGGGCCGCTTTGCGGACCTCAACCCGGCGGTAGTGGTGTTAGCGCTGCTATTTGCAGCAAAGTTTCTATTCATGGGTTAACCACCCAATCTTCGACTAATCAATGAGAGACGCGATGAGCATCTACGGCGATTACATTAAGTCCGTTATTCGCACGGTTCCTGACTGGCCAGAGCAGGGGGTGAATTTCCGTGACATTACTCCCTTGCTGCAAAACAGCGCTGCCTTTCGTAAGCTGATCGACAGTTTCGTGCACCGCTACCAGGAAATGAATCTGGATGCCATCGCGGCCATCGATGCCCGTGGCTTTATCATCGGCGCACCGTTGGCGTACGAGCTGGGCTGCAGCTTCGTTCCCGTGCGTAAGAAGGGCAAGCTGCCGTTCAAAACCATCAGCGAAACCTACACGCTGGAGTACGGTCATTCGGAAGTCGAGCTTCATGCCGATGCGTTCCAGGAAGGTGATCGGATTTTGCTCATGGATGATCTGATCGCCACGGGCGGCACGATGCTGGCAGCGGCCAACCTGATTCAGCGCTGCGGTGGTCACGTCGTCGAGACAGCAACGATCATCGATCTGCCCGAACTGGGTGGTTCTCAGAAAATTCGCGATGCGGGTTACAGCGTATTCGCGGTCTGTTCCTTCAACGAAGACGAGTAACGTCCCATGAGCAGCGAACGCTATCATCAACACTTCACCGTTTCTTGGGACCAAATTCATCGCGACGTGCGCCAGCTGTGCCACCTGCTCATCGAGCGGGATTTCAAAGGCATTGTGGCGATTACCCGTGGCGGCCTGATTCCGGCGGCCCTGATTGCCCGCGAGCTGAACATTCGCCTGATCGACACCGTGTGCATCAAAAGCTATGACCACATGGAGCAGGGCGGCTTGGACATCATGAAAGGCGTCGACCACGATGGTGATGGCTGGCTGTTGGTCGACGATCTCGTCGATACCGGCAAAACGGCCCGTGCCGTGCGTGAAATGCTGCCTAAAGCACATTTTGTCACGATCTACGCCAAACCAGAGGGGCGTCCTTTGGTGGATCAATACCTGACCGAAGTGGCTCAGCAGTGCTGGATCCAGTTCCCTTGGGATATGGGCATAGCTTACGTCGAGCCACTCGCCGATCAAATGAAGAAGTAATATGGCTAACCCGCTACCCGATGATTGGAGCCAGTGGCTAGGGCAAGAGTTTCAGGCGGAGTACATGTCCGCCCTGAAGGCGTTTTTGGCCGATGAAAAAGCGGCCAAGAAAGTTATCTACCCGCACTCGTCGAACTGGTTTCGTGCTTTCGAGCTTACGCCTCTCGCTTCGGTGAAAGTGGTGATTCTGGGGCAAGACCCCTATCACGGGCCTAACCAAGCGCACGGGCTCTGCTTTTCGGTACAGCCGGGGGTGCCGGTGCCCCCGTCGCTCGTCAACATTTATAAGGAGTTGGCGAGCGACGTGGGTTTTACGCCGGTGCGTCACGGCTTTTTGGAGTCGTGGGCCAAGCAAGGGGTGCTGCTATTGAACACGGCGCTGACGGTAGAGCAGGGCAATGCCGCGTCGCATCGTGGTAAAGGGTGGGAGCATTTCACCGATCGGACCATTGAGACCGTAAGCCGACACGCCGAACCTAGTGTGTTTCTTCTGTGGGGTAGCCATGCGCGTCAAAAGAAGTCGCTGATCGATACTTCTCGTCATTTGATGTTGGAGTCGCCACACCCCTCGCCGCTATCGGCTCACCGCGGCTTTTTTGGCAATCGTCACTTTTCCAAGGCGAATCAGTTCTTGGAAGCACAGGGGCGTGCACCAATTGCGTGGCAATTACCGGAAACCCCTTAACCTGATGGTCAGTTGCGGGTAGAATGGCGCGCAATTTTGTAAGCATGTCGATGGCGACCTATGTCGCCATCCTGAATCCCCTGCAGTGAGGAAGTCCCATGAGTGTCTACGCCATTAACCATCCGCTTGTTCAACATAAGCTGGGACTGATGCGCGAAGCTGATTTGAGCACCAAGAGCTTTCGTGAACTGGCAGGTGAAGTGGCTAAGCTTCTGACCTACGAAGCCACCAAAGGTCTGGAGCTTGAGGATCATGAGATTCAAGGCTGGAACGGCGAGCCCATTGCGACGCGTCGTCTGAAAGGTAAGAAGGTCACCATCGTCCCGATTCTGCGTGCAGGCTTGGGCATGCTCGAAGGCGTGACGGATTTGATTCCCAGCGCACGCGTGAGCGTCGTCGGCTTGTACCGCGATGAAGAGACACTGCAGCCGGTGCCGTATTTTGCGAAGTTCGCCAACGACATCGAAGAGCGGATGGCGATCGTGATCGACCCGATGCTGGCGACCGGCGGTTCCATGGTGGCCACGTTGGACATGCTGCGTGAGCGCGGCTGTGAGCATATGAAAGTCATCGTTTTGGTGGCTGCCCCTGAAGGGATTAAACGGGTGCAAGATGCTTATCCTGATGTAGAAATCTACACCGCGTCGGTGGATGACCGACTCGATGAGAACGGCTACATCGTCCCCGGTTTGGGAGATGCCGGCGATAAGATTTTCGGAACGCGTTAAGCGCTCCGCCTCTAAAGGCCCCTTACGCATCGCGTTGGGGGCATTTTTTTGCCTCCGTGATGAATAACAGACCCCAGGAGTGGTGTGATGACAACGAGTGCGAGACAAGAGTCTTGGCCAAAAATGCTGCTGACCGGCGCGCAGATGCTATTCGTCGCCTTCGGTGCGCTGGTGCTGGTGCCTCTATTGACCGGGCTAGATCCCAGCGTGGCGCTCTTTACCGCCGGGCTAGGTACGCTGGTGTTCCATGGTGTGACCAAGCAGAGCGTGCCGGTCTTTTTGGCCTCATCGTTTGCCTTCATTGCCCCGATACAGGGGTCCATTGCCAGCTTTGGCGTGTCGGCCACCTTGGGTGGATTGATGGCAGCAGGCCTGGTGTATGTGGCGATTTCCCAGGCGGTGCGGTTGAAAGGCACCGCTTGGCTGCATCGCTTGCTGCCTGCCGTGGTGGTTGGCCCCGTTATCATGGTGATCGGCTTAGCCCTCGCGCCGGTCGCCGTCAGCATGGCCACCGGGGAAACCAGTGACCAGATTGGCTACGGTCAGGCGATTTTTCTTTCCATGGCGAGCCTGCTGGTCACTCTAGTGCTAGCAGTGTTTGGGCGCGGCATTCTGCGCCTGGTGCCTATCATGGGGGGCATCGCGACAGGCTATGCCCTGGCACTCATCATGGGAGTGATCGACTTTACGCCGGTGCGGGAGGCTGCCTGGCTCTCGTTACCCAATTTTACGGCCCCTAGTTTTCATTGGGCGGCCATTCTCTTCATGATTCCTGTAGCGATTGCACCCGCCGTCGAGCACATTGGGGACATGGTGGCCATTGGTTCGGTCACGCGCACCAACTACATGGAAAAGCCCGGCTTGCACCGAACGCTGCTGGGCGACGGTTTGGCCACCACGGCTGCGGCGCTATTTGGCGGGCCGCCCAACACGACTTACTCTGAAGTAACCGGCGCCGTGACGCTGACCAAAGCGTTCAATCCCGCCTACATGATGGTAGCGGCGGTCATCGCGATCGTGCTGGCGTTCGTGGGTAAGCTAGGGGCGCTGCTGCAAACCATTCCTGGCCCGGTCATGGGGGGCATCATGACGCTGCTGTTTGGTTCGATTGCCGTGGTGGGAATGAACACCCTGGTGCGCGCGGGGCAGTCGTTGACGGCGGCGCGTAACTTGGTGGTGGTGTCGCTGATCTTGGTGTTCGGGATTGGCGGCATGCAGTTTGGCGGTGGGCAGTTCACGCTCCAGGGTGTCAGCTTGGCGGCGCTGGTGGGCATTGCGTTAAACTGGCTGTTGCCTGCTGAAAAAGAGGGTGAATGACCCGTGGCGCTAATGGTGAATTATGAGTGATACCCTACACTGCCCGTTTCCCGTATTGGGGGTGGCAGCCTGGAGCGGAACCGGCAAAACCACGCTGCTAGAGAAGCTTTTGCCTAAGCTGCGTGAACAGGGCCTTTCGGTGGCGGTGATCAAACACGCCCATCACCAGTTCGATGTGGATCAGCCCGGGAAAGATAGCTACAAATTGCGCAGTGCTGGCGCAGCGCCCATGCTGATTGCATCGCGCCAGCGTTTTGCGCTCATGCAGGAAACGCCCGGGCAAGAGGAGCCCGATCTTGCCTACCTGTTGACGTTGATGACCCCCCACGCGCCTGATTTGGTGATAGTGGAAGGGTTCAAGGCTTGGCCCATTCCCAAACTGGTGCTCTACCGCGACGGTATCGGTGATCCGGCGATTTTGTCCGATCCGTGGGCCCAGGCCGTCGCGCTGAGCGGTGAGCCGCCCGTGGCGCTGGCGCCCTCCGTTACGCGCTTGAATTTGAATCAACATGAAGAGATTGCTCGCTGGGTAAGCGAGTGGGTCGACCAACAACGCCGCTCTTTGGCTTGATGATGAAAAGGTGACACCATGCAGTTAACCCACCTGAATGCGCACGGCGAAGCAAATATGGTTGACGTCGGCGATAAGCAAGAAACCCGTCGAGAGGCGGTCGCCTCCGGGCGTATCGTTATGCAGCCCGCCACCTTGAAGTTGCTAAGTGATGGGGCGCTGCCTAAAGGCGATGTGCTGGCCACGGCCCGCATCGCCGGTATCCAAGCGGCCAAGCGAACCCATGAGCTCATTCCGCTTTGCCACTCACTGGCGCTATCCAAAGTGGCGGTAGCGTTCGATATCGACCATGACCAAGGGTGTGTGAACGTGTCGGCCATGTGCCGCTTGAACGGCCGCACCGGCGTCGAAATGGAAGCGCTGACCGCGGTGTCGGTCGCATGTTTGACGCTGTATGACATGTGTAAAGCGGTCGACAAAGAGATGCGTATCGAGGCAATACAGCTGGATAGCAAGCAGGGCGGTCAGCGCGGCGATTACCGCCGGGAAATGACCGCGCCCATCGTCACCGGTGAAGGGGCTGCGGGCGAGGTGAGTCTCGGCGAGCGCTGCGCCTCCCCCTGTGTGCGGGTCAAGTTTCTGGCCGAACTGCGTGAGCGTATCGGTGAGAGCGATCTGGCCATTGGCTTGGACAAGCTGCCAAGTCGCGATGTCGCTGGCTTGAAAGCGGCGCTCAGCGCTCAAGACACGCGTTTTGCCGTACTTGCCGATCAGCGGACGCTATGTGCCATCAACCAGGTAATGGCTAATGACAGCGCACGCATTACCGATGAAGACGAAGTGGCCTTTTTTCCGCCGGTCACCGGAGGCTAAGCCGTGTCCGTTCACGAACCGACAGCGCCAGACATTGCGGTAGCGGTACAGCCCGCGCCATTTTCCATGGATTATGGCTATGAAAGTGCGTTGCGCCAGCGTACTGACATTGGCGCGATCGTTACCTTTACCGGGTTAGTGCGAGATTTCAACGAAACGCCTGACGTCACCGGCTTGACCCTGGAACACTACCCAGGCATGACCGAGCGCATCTTGACACAGATTGCCGAGCAAGCTTGGCAGCGCTGGTCACTGCAAGCGGTGCGGGTCATTCACCGGGTGGGTGATTTGTCCCCTGGGGATCCCATCGTGCGGGTACTGGTCGCCAGCGCGCACCGCCGTGATGCGTTCGAGGCGTGTGATTTCATCATGGATTATTTGAAAACGCAGGCACCCTTTTGGAAGAAAGAGCACTCTAAACAGGGAGCTTACTGGGTGAAAGAGCGCGACACCGACCAGCAGGATGCTGCTCGGTGGTAGTACTCAAGGCTCGTCGTTCAGCTCTTCGATGGTCGGCATTTCGGCGGCCATGATCTGCAGGTGCACGTCCGGCATATGCTGTAAGTGGTTCGCTAGCCAGTGCACCAGCCTTGGCTGAAGCGCATGACGCAAATCGGCCAACGTATCTGCCGGGATCTCGTCGAGCTGGTCATCCAGCCACTCGCTGAAGCTATCTTCGTCCATGGGGCTGGCGCCGCTGGCATCTAGCATCAAGCGCCCGATTCGGCACCAGCCGGTCTCTGTGGCAGCGACCGGCAGAGCCAGAAAGAGGCTGCCTCGGCGGGAAGAGGGCTGGCCAATATCCAAGCCGGGGTGGGGCACCACGCTATTTTGGTTGACGATGCAAGGGGGCTGCGGATAGCGCGTCTCGCAGCGCAATCCCTGGTGGTCGAGCACGAGCATGTCACCATTTACGGGTGCCAGCGGTGCTTGAATACCTAGCTCTTCGGCCAGCGCCTGATGCGCCGCTTGGTGGCGAGCCTCGCCGTGCACCGGCAGTAGCATTTTGGGTCTGACCCACTGATAGAGCTTTTTGAGCTCTTCCTGAGCGGGGTGGCCGGTGGCGTGAAGCTCGGGATGATTCGTTTCATCGAAGAGCGTGACATCGAGTTGCAACAAACGTTTTTTAAGCTGCTCAATGGGGCGCTCATTGCCCGGAATGGCTTTGGCAGAAAAAATGACGCTATCGCCTGGCTCCAAGTCGACGAACGGATGGCGTCGCTGGGCCAAACGCTGTAAAGCGGCGCGCGGTTCGCCCTGGCTGCCGGTGGCAATAATCACGACCTCTTCGGGGGGGAGGTAACCAAGGTCGTGGGCGGGCACTAGGGGCGGAAAGTCGTCCAAGTAGCCAAGGCCTCGGGCCACACTGACCATGCGCTCCATCGAGCGGCCCATCAGGCTAACCCGGCGGCCACATGCCTGGGCCGCTAAGCCGATGGCCAACACCCGCGCCAAATTACTGGCAAAGCAGGACACCACTACGCGGCCTTTGCAGGCTTTCAGCGTGGTGGCCAGTGCCTTGGCGACGTCTCCTTCGCTCGCCGACTGTCCCGGCATGGGGGCATTGGTAGAGTCACCCACCACCAGATCTACCGGCGCCAAGGCTCGAAACTGTGCCGCACTGACCGGCGCACCGATGAGCGGCGTTGGATCGAGTTTCCAGTCTCCCGTGTGCAGGATGCGGTAATCTCCCGCTTGCATCATGATGGCGCAGCTTTCGGGGATGGAGTGGGTAACGCTGAGATAGCGAAGGGTGAATGGACCGCTCTCCACCGCATCCCCTGGTTCGATGATCTGAATCGCTGCGCTACTGAGCTGGTGTTCGGCAAACTTGTAGCGAAGTAGTCCCGCCGCCAGTGGCGTGGCAAAGATCGGGCAGCCCCATTTAGGCCACAACCACGCTACGGCACCGATATGGTCTTCATGGCCGTGCGTAATGAACAGCGCCTTAGGTACGATCTTGAGCGCTTCCAAGGTATCCGTGTTGGGTACTTGAAGCGGGGAGTTCGGCAGGTCTTGGCGAATCATCATGCCGCAATCGACGGCGATCCACTGATCGTCGTATCCATACAGCGTAAGGTTCATTCCAATTTCGCCACAGCCACCTAGCGGCAGTAGGCGCAGAGGCGGGCGGCGACGGGGACGAAGTTGAACGCGTGATGGATGCATCAGTTATGAAAAGCCTAGAAAGTAATCCCTTAACTATACGGGATGCGGGGGGCGGGTAACAATCATCGCGGCACCTGACCACGGTGCTTCATCATCCGGCTTACGTTACACTAAGGTCGCTACAGAGTTTACCTGCCGCCCGGCAGGTGCTTGGCGAGCGTGCCGTTAAATACGTTAAGAGTGTTTGTGATGTCTCATTATTACCGGTTAGTTGTTTCCTGCCCAGACCAAGTGGGCATTGTGGCGCGTGTCTCAAGCTTTATTGCTCAGCAGGGTGGTTCCATTACCGAGGCAAGCCAGCACTCGGATTTAGAGACTGGCCGCTTTTTCATGCGCTATGAAATTCTGGCGGACTCACTCGGCATGTCGGCAGAGGCGCTGCGTTCCGCGTTCGAACCCGTCGCGGCGGAGTTCGATATGCAGTGGTCGCTGGTGGATACCGAGAAACGCCGCCGCGTGGTGTTGATGGTATCCCGAGAGTCTCACTGTTTGGTCGACTTGCTCTACCGCTGGCAGGCAGGGGAGTTGGATTGCGATATCGTCAGCGTGATTTCCAACCATGACGATATGCGTTCGCTCACCGAGTGGTACGGTATTCCCTACCATCATGTGCCGGTCGATCCTGCCAACAAACAGCCGGCGTTCGACCAGGTGCAAGAGCGGATCGACGCGGCCCGTGCAGACTGTGTCGTGCTGGCCCGCTATATGCAAATACTGCCGCCCTCGTTGTGCGAGCGCTATGCAGGTCGAGTCATCAACATCCACCACAGCTTCCTGCCGTCGTTTGCCGGTGCCAAGCCCTACCATCAAGCCTATGAGCGGGGCGTGAAGCTGATCGGTGCGACATGCCACTACGTGACCGAAGAGCTGGACGCCGGGCCGATCATCGAGCAAGACATTCATCGGGTCAGCCACTGTCATACGCCTACCGACCTCGTTCGGTTTGGTCGCGACGTGGAGAAAGCGGTGCTGGCTCGCGGCTTGCGTTGGCACTTGGAAGATCGCGTACTCATCCACGGCAATAAGACGGTCGTCTTTAGTTAATCGATTCTGGGGGCGCTATGTCCTTTGCACAAAGCGTATTGGCACCGTGGGCGCTCGTGATGAGTGGGTTGTTGTCACTGGGTGTGATGGGCTGGTGCGTTTGGCTGCGCCCCTGGCAACCTCTTCTGGATGATCCGGCGCTTCAGCACCGCTGGCTGGCCGCAACCCTGATCGTCATGCTGTTTTGGCAGCTACGTGCGCAAGCGGTGGATTGGCTGACGCTGCATTTGGTCTTTACGGTACTAATGACGCTGGTATTCAAAATGCCGTTAGCGCTCATCAGCAACCTGATGATCAACGTTGCCATGGTGGCGATTGGACGAAACGACTGGGCCCTGCTGGGGGCAAACGTGCTGGTCACCGGCATCGTACCTGCCATGGTGACAGGCGTGGTGTGGCGGCTGGTTGATCGCCGGCTGCCGGATAATTTGATGGTCTTTCTATTTGCCTGTGGCTTTTTTGGTGCGGCGCTGTCGACATTGGTGGGTGGACTGTCGGCGGTGGCGCTCATCCTCATGGCGGGCACTGACCCTGAAGCCGTGTATCTGGCTCAAGAGTATGCCCGCTTTTTACCACTGCTGATGCCTTCCGAGGCCTTCATTACGGGGATGCTGCTCAGCATCCTGCTGGTCTACCATCCGAACTGGGTGGCCACGTTCAATGACCACCGTTATATCGACTCCCAGTAACGCAGGCGAGTGTATGCAGAGCGTCGGTGAGGATCAGCCCAGTGCCTGACCGTTGCCTCCACGAATTACCCCAACGCCGACGCCTTCGATATCCAGTTGCTGCGTGCGCAGATCGATCTCGATGGGGGCAAAGTCGGCGTTCTCGGCAATCAACGTCACTTGATGCCCCTGGCGTTTAAAACGCTTGACCGTGACTTCGTCTTCTAGTCGTGCTACCACGATCTGACCATCCCGCACGCGGTCGGTACGGTGAACGGCCAGTAAGTCGCCTTCCAAAATGCCGACATCTTTCATGGAGAGGCCGCGTACCCGCAATAAATAATCGGCCTTGGGCGTGAAGTACTCGGCAGGCAACGGGCAGTAACGGTCAATGTGCTCGGCGGCCAGAATCGGGCTGCCAGCGGCCACTTCACCAATCACGGGCAATCCGTTGGGGAGAGGGTCAGCGGCGACCGATGCTGTGGCAGGGGCTGGCGTATCGGCAGGTTCCAGCGGCTCTTGATTAGGCAGACGGATCCCACGGGACGTATTACGAATAATGCGAATGGCCCCCTTGCGCTCTAACGCGCGCAGGTGCTCTTCCGCTGCATTGGGAGAGCGGAAGCCAAGCGCTTTGGCGATTTCGGCGCGCGTTGGCGGATAACCCAGCTCACCCATGGTCTTAACGATGAAATCAAATACGTGCTGCTGACGTGCTGTGAGTGGACGCGACATACCAAACTCCAAAACAGTGAAAAGACAGTAGCTACATGTCGGCTTAATCAGTATGTGGTTAAGTATACAGTATGTTGCTCTGTCCAGTACATGGCGAGGACCACGAAAGCTAGACAAACATGAAACCCGTCAATGACTAGGCACGAATTGGATAAGAGATTGAGCCAGCAAAGCGAATGGCATAGTATTCAGCGTTGTTTAAAACACCTGTTTTTTGGAGGGCGTTATGGCCCAGTCGGATACGGTAACGCGTATTTTGGATACGGCAGAGGTGCTATTTGCAGAGCGAGGCTTTGCCGAGACGTCGCTGCGCAATATCACTAGCAAGGCGCGGGTCAATTTGGCCGCCGTGAATTACCACTTTGGTTCCAAAAAGGCGCTGATTCAAGCGGTGTTCGCCCGCTATCTCGATCCGTTCTCGGCGCGCTTTCATACCGCACTGGATGAACTAGAGGCGCGCTACCAGGGCCAGCCGATTCCCCTAGAAGTGTTGCTGGAAACCATGGCGACCACGGTGCTCGCCGTTCCCGCCGAGCGCAATAGCTTAAAAGTGTTCATGCGACTGCTAGGGTTGGCCTACAGCCAAGCGCAGGGACATTTGAGGCGTTACATCCAGCAGCAGTATGGTGATGTGTTCACCCGTTTTACGGAGCTGGTGCGCAAAGCGACGCCGGATCTGCCGGACGCCGAGCGCTTCTGGCGGCTACACTTTATGTTAGGAACGGTAATATTCACGCTGTCAGGGCTGGATGCACTGCGCGATATTGCTGCCAAGGATTATCAAGAGCAGGTCACGGTGCGTGATTTGGTGCGACGGCTGCGTCCTGTCGTAGTGGCGGCCATGAATGCACCGTTACCCGCTGTGGTTGAAGAGGGTCACCATGGTAACGCCCAAGCTAGCTGAGCTGCCGCCAACACGCGGGGGTTGGATAGAGATCGATACCCAGCGCCAGAGGCTGTGCTGGTGGCAAGGGAACGACATTCAGCATGAGTGTGCGATTTCGACGGGGCTGGCAGGCGTGGGGCAGGAAGAGGGTAGCGGTCAAACACCGCTTGGCTGGCACTATGTGCGAGCGTCGATTGGCCGCGGTTGTCCGGATAATGCCGTGTTTCGTGGTCGCCGCTGGACAGGCGAAGTCTTTTCGCCAGAGCTTGCGGCCGCGCACCCCTCGCGCGACTGGATTTTGACGCGCATTCTATGGCTGTGCGGGTTGGAGCGGGGTGTGAACCGCGGAGGGAGCGTGGATTCCCAGCGGCGCTATATTTATCTGCACGGTACCCCCGAGGACCAGCCCATGGGCGAGGCCGCTTCTCACGGTTGCATACGCCTGCGCAATGACGATTTACACTTCTTATTCGACCATGCCCAGCCCGGTACGCCGGTTTGGCTTCATTAAGCCCATTGATGCGGCGTCCTGCCAGAATTTTGACACGCTAAGCGGTTAGTCTAGAATGGCGCCCTTTTTTGTTGGATTCACCACCATGACGCAACCCATCGGCCCGGTCATGCTTGACCTAGAAGGGCCACAGTTATCCAACGCGGAAAAGCGCCTGCTAAAAGATCCCGCCGTGGGCGGTGTGATTCTGTTTGCCCGTAACGTCGAAGACGCATATCAAGTTCGCAAGCTGTGCGAGAGCATTCGTCGTGTGAGAGGCGATTTGCTGCTGGGGATCGATCAAGAGGGGGGGCGTGTCCAGCGAATCAAGCAGGGCGTTACCCGGTTACCCGCCATGGCGCGTCTTGGTGAGCTGTTCGCCACCGACCCAGTAGCAGGTTTGAGCCTCGCCAAAGATACCGGCTGGCTGTTAGGCATGGAGATGGCCGCCTGCGGGCTGGATATTAGCTTCGCTCCCGTATTGGACGTGGAAAGTGGCGTGTCCAGCGTGATTGGTGAGCGCAGCTTCAGCAGTGACCCGCTTCACGTGGCCAAACTTGGCCATGCGTTTGTCGAAGGCTTGCATGATGCCGGCATGGCCGCCGTGGGTAAGCACTTTCCCGGCCATGGGGGCGTGGCGGCAGACTCCCACGTGGCGCTACCCGTCGATGACCGGACGCTGGCGGAATTGAAAGCCCGCGACCTCGTGCCGTTTCGCGAGTTGGCGAGCGTCTTGAACGGCATCATGCCGGCCCATGTGATCTATTCGGCTTTTGACAAACGTCCCGCCGGATTTTCGCCAACATGGCTGGGCATGCTGCGTGAATCGCTCGGGTTCAAAGGGTGTATTTTCTCGGATGATTTGAGCATGGCCGGTGCGCACGAAGCCGGTGGCCCCGCGGAGCGCGCCAAGGCAGCTCTGGCGGCTGGCTGTGACATGCTGCTGATATGTAATGATCGTGCGGCGGCTCTTGAAGTCGTTCACGCCTGTGACGGGGTGTTGAACAAACGTCCTGCCAAATTACGTTACGGTCGCGCAAGGCCAGAGCTCGATGCTTTGGCTGCGCTTGGTCGCTGGCGGCGCACCCATGCCAAACTCGACGCGTTGGCACACTGATTTTTATACCGTTATCTTTTTGAAGGCTTTGTGGAGAAGTAGCATGTCCAAGTTGGATACAGAAGCGCTTGAATCGCTGGATTCCATGCGTGAGTTGATGGATAACGCCGACTGCCTGATTTCGCAAGAACAGGTAGAGCGGGCGCTGGATCGCATGGCAGAGGAGATCACGCGTGACTTGGGCGACAAGCTGCCGGTGTTTTATTGCGTCATGAACGGTGGGCTCATCACGACGGGGCACTTGTTGACACGTCTGGGGTTCCCGCTAGAGGTGGATTACCTGCACGCCACGCGGTATCGGAACGAACTGCGCGGTGGTGAGCTTTTCTGGCGCGTCTCGCCTGAAGTGCCCATGGCGGGACGTCATGTGGTCATCGTCGATGACATTCTGGACGAAGGGGCGACGCTGGCCGCCATCCTCGAATACTGCAAAGAGGCGCAGGCCGCCAGTGTCACGACCGCCGTACTGGTCGACAAGCAGCACGACCGTAAAGCAGTGCCGGGTCTGAAGGCCGACTACTGCAGTCTGGAAGTGGCCGACCGTTACGTTTTCGGTTTTGGTATGGATTACAAAGGCTATTGGCGTAACGCCCCAGGGATTTTTGCGCCTAAGGGCATGTAATACAAAGCGTTGCCTAGCGGGGAGAGAAGCGCCTCGCTAGGCCCGTCTCCGCGATCATGCGGGTCGAAATCTCCTCCACGGAAAACCGCGTCGTATCGATGTAAGGAATGTGCATCGTTCGATACAGCGATTCCGCCTGCTCTACCTCCTGCAAGCATTGATCCATCGAGCTATAGCGGCTGTTGGGTCTGCGCTCATTGCGAATGGCCGATAGCCGACGGGCATCGATGGTCAAACCAAACAGCTTGTGTCGATGGGCTGCCAATGCCTTGGGCAGCTTAAGGTGGCCGTCTTCGTCCAGATCGTCCTCGGTCAGCGGGTAGTTGGCTGCACGAATACCGAATTGCAGCGCGAGATACAACGACGTGGGGGTTTTTCCGCAGCGAGAAACGCCTACCAGAATGATGTCGGCTTTGTCGTATTGGTGCGTGCGCGCACCATCGTCGTTATCCAGTGCAAAGTGGACCGAATGGATGCGATCCATGTAGACATCGTCACTCCCGATGGAGTGAGTGCGACCGACGCTGTAGGAGGAGTGGGTTTCCAGCTCCTGTTCGAGCGGCTCCAGGAACGTCGAAAAAATATCCACTTTGAATCCTGATGCCTGACGAATGACGTTCCGGATGTTTTGATCCACTATGGTATCGATGATGATGGGGCGGTGACCGTCGCGGATAGCGGTGGACTCGATGATCTCGGCCAGCGCTTGGGCTTTCTCCACCGTATCGATATAGGGTTTGGTCAGCATGTTGATCTCGACATCGCTGAATTGGGCCAGCAGGCTGCGTCCCAAACTCTCTGCAGTGATGCCGGTACCATCGGAAATGAAAAAGGCCGTTCGCTTCATAGACTGTTCCGCCAGCTAAGGGTGCATGATGCGTCTATTGTGGGCTGCGTCTGCCGTCAGCACAACGCTTCACCGTCACTACATAAAACGGCTATATCAGTGAGTTGTTGTAAAAATCCTCCACTCCCTTCGCTGTTAGACCAATGGCGAATAGGAACGCGTGGTGCTAGGGTGACAACGTCTAACAGTGTCGCCCTATGGGGTTGCAACAAAGTCTGAAAGCGAGGGGGTTGCGTGGAAGAGTACATTCTGTGGTTCGATCAGCTAGGTATGGCAGACGTCGAACGCGTGGGTGGTAAAAACGCCTCGCTGGGCGAGATGATTTCCAATCTGTCGGGGGTTGGCGTGACGGTGCCCGGCGGCTTCGCGACCACTGCCCACGCGTATCGCGAGTTTCTCTCCCATGAGGGGCTGAACGACCGCATTAATGACACGCTCGCTCGCTTGGACGTTGACGATGTCAAAGCCCTGGCCGAAGCCGGTAAGACGATTCGTCAGTGGATCATCGATACGCCACTGCCTCCCGCTTTCGAGGCCGCGCTGCGCGATGCTTACGAAAAGCTCCAGGCTCAGCACCCCAGTCTGAAAGTCGCCGTTCGCAGCTCTGCCACTGCAGAAGATCTGCCGGACGCCTCTTTTGCAGGGCAGCAAGAGACCTTCTTGAACATCGAAGGGTTTGCCAATATCAAACACGCCGTGCATGAAGTGTTTGCTTCGCTGTTCAACGATCGCGCCATTTCCTACCGCGTTCACCGTGGCTACGCTCATGAAAACGTGGCGCTATCAGCAGGCGTCCAGAAGATGGTGCGCTCTGAAACCGGTGCTTCCGGCGTAATGTTTACCCTCGATACGGAGTCAGGCTACCGCGATGCCGTCTTCGTCACGGCCTCATGGGGGTTGGGTGAAACCGTGGTACAGGGGGCTGTCAATCCCGACGAGTTTTATGTGCACAAGCCCACTTTGGCCGCAGGTCGCCCGGCGGTGCTGCGCCGCACGCTGGGGTCCAAGCTGATCAAGATGGTTTATGGGCAAGATGCTAGCGCCGGTAAGTCCGTCGACACCGTCGATGTACCTTTCAAAGATCGCGGTCGCTTCTGTATCAACGATGAGCAGGTGATGGACCTCGCCCGTCAGGCGGTGACCATCGAGCAACACTACCAGCGCCCGATGGACATCGAGTGGGCGCTGGATGGCGACGATGGAAAGCTCTACATCGTACAGGCGCGTCCGGAAACCGTGGTGTCTCAGCAGGAGGGCGGGAAGCTCGAACGCTTCCAGCTACGCGAAAAGGGCCGCACCCTGATTACCGGTCGCGCCATCGGTCAGCGTATTGGACGTGGGGCGGTCAAGATCGTCTTGAGTCCCGATGAGATGGACAACATTCAGGAAGGCGACATCCTGGTCACCGATATGACGGACCCCGACTGGGAGCCGATCATGAAGCGCGCTTCGGCCATCGTGACGAACCGTGGTGGCCGCACCTGCCACGCGGCCATCATTGCCCGTGAGCTGGGTATTCCGGCGGTGGTGGGCTGTGGCGATGCCACAACGCAGCTTCAGGAAGGTACCGACGTAACGGTGTCCTGTGCAGAAGGCGACACTGGTCACGTGTATGAAGGGCTATTGGCCTTTGACTGCAACGTGTCCAGCGTCGATTCGATGCCGGAAATCCCCTTTAAAATCATGATGAACGTGGGTAACCCAGATCGTGCGTTCGGCTTTGCAAGCTTACCCCATGCTGGGGTTGGCCTCGCGCGACTGGAGTTCATCATCAACCGCATGATCGGTGTGCACCCGAAAGCGCTGCTGGAATACGATACGCTGCCTGCCGATCTTCAACAGGTGATCGACCTGCGTACCGCTGGCTATGCCGACCCGGTGAGCTTCTACGTCGATAAGCTGGTCGAAGGGATCTCCACGCTGGCAGCAGCATTCTACCCGCAACGAGTGATCGTCCGCCTGTCGGATTTCAAATCCAACGAGTATGAAAACCTGATTGGCGGCAAACTCTATGAGCCGGGCGAAGAGAACCCGATGCTGGGCTTCCGTGGTGCTTCCCGCTATATTTCGGACGCATTTCGTCCCTGCTTCGAGCTCGAGTGTCGCGCGTTGAAGCGCGTGCGTGACGAGATGGGCTTCACGAACGTCGAAATCATGGTGCCATTCGTTCGCACCACCGACGAGGCACGCGAAGTAGTGGACCTGCTGGCCGCTAACGGCTTACCGCGTGGCGGGGACGAACATCCAGACGGTTTGAAAGTCATCATGATGTGCGAGCTGCCAGCCAATGCGCTGCTGGCGGATGAGTTCCTCGAGTACTTCGACGGTTTCTCGATCGGGTCGAACGATCTTACCCAGCTAACCCTGGGCTTAGATCGGGATTCCGGCATAGTGGCGCATCTGTTCGATGAACGTAATCCCGCAGTGAAAAAGCTGCTCGCCATGGCGATCAAAGCCTGTAAAGAGAAGGGTAAGTACGTGGGCATTTGCGGCCAGGGGCCGTCCGACCACCCGGATCTTGCTAAGTGGTTGATGGAGCAGGGTATCGATTCGGTGTCGCTCAACCCTGATGCGGTCCTGGAAACTTGGTTCATGCTGGCAGGTGAAACCATCGCCTAACGCATTGTTCATACGCTTAGCGTGCTTGCTATTTTGCGCCCGACCATTGTGTCGGGCGCAGTCGTTTTATAGGCTACGCTGTTGTTTGAACGACGACCGGGCGATTCCGCCTAGGATGTTAACGTCAGCGCGAAGGTTTCAAGGAGAAAAGCGATGCGGCCAACAAGGGCACTCTCACTGACTGGTTTACTGCTGGTGCCAATGGTGAGCTGGGGGTTTAGTTACGAGACACCCTCCATTACACCGGAAGTGGGATCAGGTTTCGAAGAGAAGCCCGGTTGGGCGGCTGACACCTTTGCCGTGGCGGCAGCGAACCCGCTAGCCACCGATGCAGGCTACCAAGTGCTCAAAGCGGGTGGCAATGCCATCGATGCGGCAGTAGCCGTACAAATGGTATTGACGCTGGTCGAACCGCAGTCCAGCGGTATCGGCGGTGGCGCTTTTTTAATGCACTTCGACGGAGCGAAGGTGCAAGCCTACGATGGCCGCGAAACGGCGCCTGCCGCAGCCACTGGGGAGCTGTTCATGGAAAACGGTGAGCCGCTGCCCTTTATGGATGCCGTGGCCAGCGGTCTCTCAGTGGGTGTGCCCGGTACGGTACGCATGTTGGAGCAAGCCCACGCCGAGCACGGACAGCTCCCTTGGGAAGCGCTCTTCGAGCCTGCGATCACGTTGGCAGAGGAGGGGTTTGCCGTCAGTCAGCGACTGCATACCAGCCTTGCCAACGACGAGGCCTTGCGTCAGAACGAGCGTGCCCGGGCATTTTACTACACAGCCGATGGCGAACCTCTTGAGGTGGGTTCCTCCCTAAAAAATCCTGCGTTGGCTGCCATTTTGCGCCTTATCGCGGAGGAAGGCAGCGCCGCATTTTATGAAGGAGCGGTCGCGGAGGATTTGGTCGAGCAAGTGCAATCACACCCCGTCCGGCCAGGTACCATCACGCTGGAGGATATCAGCGGTTATCAGTCGTTAGAGCGTGAGCCGCTGTGTACTCCCTGGCAGCAGTGGGAGGTGTGTGGTTTTCCTCCCCCCTCGTCGGGTCATCTTACCGTCATGCAGATTCTAGGCATGATGGACCAGCAGCCGCTGCTCGAAGCGCCGCTGGAGGATGGCGTGACCAGTAGCGGTTGGTTGCATCAGTTCTTGGAAGCCTCTCGACTGGCCTTTGCTGACCGTGGTCGCTACATCGCCGATCCTGACTTCGTCGATGCACCCGGCGGCGACTGGTCGCTGATGCTGGCGCCCGATTACCTGGACAAGCGTAGCCAGCTCATCGGCGACGAGAGCATGGGAGAAAGCGCCGAGCCTGGTAACCCAGGCGAACTCACCGTTAGCTTTGCCAGCCAGCCGGAGCAGCCCGAGTATGGCACGAGCCACATCAGCATCGTCGATGCCGACGGCAATGCCATCGCTATGACCACGACGATCGAACAGGCCTTTGGATCACGACTACTGGCGGATGGCGGGACCGACCTGCCCGGCGGTTACTTGCTCAACAATGAGCTAACGGATTTCTCGTTTACCCCAGAGATCGATGGCCAGCCAGTGGCCAACCGCGTCGAGCCGGGTAAGCGACCCCGCTCTAGCATGAGCCCGACTCTGGTGTTCGACCAGGAAAGCGGTGACCTGGTGGCGAGCCTAGGCTCCCCGGGGGGAGCGGCCATCATTCACTACACGGCGCGCACGCTGGCGGCCATGCGCGATTGGGGGTTGAACGCTCAAGAGGCGTTGAATCTCCCCCACGCGATTACCCTAGGGGGGATGTTTACCTGGAAGAGGGGCGTTTTCCCGAATCGACGATCGAATCTCTGCGTGAGCGTGGCCATACCGTCAGTGAGCGTGAGTTAACGAGCGGCTTGCAAGCCATCCAGCGTTTGGAAGATGGCACCCTGTACGGTGGAGCCGACCCTCGTCGTGAAGGCGTCGTCATGGGCGAGTAAGACTCGCTGTCACTGGCGTAGCCAGTTACGTAGCTTGACCAACATGAGGCCGCCGTCGCTGAGAGCACGGCGGTCTTCTATGAGAGCACGCAGCCGATCTGGGTAGTCGGTGATGATGGCATCGACCCCTAAGTCAATCAGCGCCGACATGCGTGCTCGGTCATTGACCGTCCAGGCATGAATTTCGTACCCAAAACGAGCCGCCAAACGAACTTCCTGTCCGCTAATACGGTTATGACGCAGCCCCAGCGCGTCAAACTGGCGACGATCCAGCGTGCCCGGCAGTATTAGCTGCGCCAGCAGTGTCACCCGTAGTTCGGGCGCCTGCGCTTTGATGAAGCGTACCAAGTCAGGTGACATGGTCGCCATGCGCATCTCCATCAGCGCATTGGGAAAACCGCAAGCGGCCATGCCGGTCAGTGCGCTCTGCTGCGTTGCCCAGCAGCGATAGCGAATGTCACTCTCCTGATTCAGCGTCTCGATGACCGCGTGTGCGAGCGCTTGCTCTTGGCCCGGTAGCGCTTTCATATCGATCATCAGTGACGCTCGACCGCGAACGGTGCGCAAGGCGTCATCCAGCCCAGCGATGCGCTCGTTCTGGAACGCGTCGCCAAACCAGCTGCCTACATCGATGTCGTTCAACTCTCGACGCGTCAGGTCACCAAATTCCCGTGGATCGCCGGTGAGCCGAGCAAGCGTGCGGTCGTGATACAGCATGACCTGTTGATCGGCGCTCAAACGAACATCCAGCTCAACGGCGTGGGCTCCATCCTCCAGTGCCTGCGTGACGGCCGCCAGCGTATTCTCCGGTGCCACCATGGAGCTGCCGCGATGGGCAATGATGGTTACGCTGTCGCGGATCTCGAAGCTGTTGAGAATCCACCATGCTTGCAGACCTGCCAAAAGCAGGACACTGAGCTCCAGTGCCCATGCCATGCGTCCAGAGTGTGCATCGGCCGACGGTGGCGCTGGGCGGGGTTCTTGATGGGCCAGTTGTACGTATAGACAAGCCGACAGCAGAGCGTTAGTGGCAATACCCAGAAAGGTTAGGGTCAGGGTGATTAATACGTAGCCAGTCAAGTAGGCCAGCATCGCCGGTATCAACAAGGCGTTATGCTCGGGGAGCCACCACAGTAGCGGCGTGACTATGCTGTCGAACAGCCATGTAATGACGATGGGTAGGCTGATGATGATCACTAACAGAGTAAGTACCGCGCCGCCAATCGAACGATGCCAGCCGCGGGTCAAGCGAACGCTTCGTTTTAGCGCTTGTAAAGGCGAGCAGGTTTCCAAGGCCACGAGCGGCAGTGCCAACAGCCAGCGTAAGTACAGCCATGCGGCTAGCAGCAGCCACAGCGTGACGAGCGGAAGCACGCACGCCAGAAAATACCACAGCACCGGTGGGCGGACGCGCTGAAGATAGTAAGGATCGATGCCGCTCAGCCACAGCTCATACAGCCACGTCAGCGCCAACATAAAGGGGGCCATGAGCAGCAGGTGGCTGCCCACTTGCAGGATGACCAGCAGCGCCAGCGCCGGAAGTCGGCGAGTGCTTAGCCACAACGCCTCGAATGCCAGTCGGTAGTGGTGGTCTTTCGGCCTCACCGCAACGTGCAACATACCCGCCTGCTGCCAGTAGATCAGTAAAAACGTCAGGCCAAGGCCGACCAGCATGACCAGTAACCCTGTAGGGCTGAAAAGCAGCGCCAAGAGCGCGTCCGTCGTAACCACCGTGCGATTGAGCTGCGCCAGCAAGCGCTGGGACAGCCAAGCAACGGCTGGAACCAATAAGGCAGAGGCCAGCAGGGTAAACAGCAGGTGATAAGCAATCAGTGGACGGAGATGGTCTCGCAGGGTGCGAAGGAGGGCATGGCCTAATGAGGTGAGCGGCTGCATGGTCACAAAAGTGTCAGAGTGAAGCCTCAGGGTGGCACTCTCTGCCACCCCTGGCAAGTGGGTTCAAGAGAGCTTTAACGGCTGCTCGGCTATGAGAATGCCGTTGTTGTCGGCATAGAGCCATTGACCAACGCGCAGCGTGACACCCGCAAACGTAACCGCAACGTCTCGCTGGCCCTCGCCGCGTTTATCACTCTTACGTGGGTGGCTGCCCAGTGCCTGGACACCTAGTGGAAGGGTGGCCAGGATATCGACATCTCGGACACAGCCATACATGACGACCCCGGCCCAGCCGTTTTGTGCGGCCTGCTCCGCTAGCATGTCGCCGAGCATGGCGCAGCGATGCGACCCACCAGCATCCACTACCAGCACGGCGCCTTCACCGGGCTCCGCCACGGCCTGCTTCACTAGGGAGTTGTCCTCGAAGCACTTTACCGTACGAATGGGACCATAAAAGCTGTCGACACCGCCGAAGTTTGCAAAGAGAGGCTCGAGCACCTCGACATCGGGGTAAGCGTCGCACAGATCGGGGGTAACCACTTGAGTTGTCGTTGTCATCGTTGACTCCTGTGTTGACGGCACTATGTTCATAGCGGCATAAAAAACGCCCCGTCCTTGAAAGGAAGGGGCGTTCTGTCATCGGCTCAGCGAGGCATTACCCTGGCTGCGATGTTGCGAGCATCGGCGATGGGTCGGTGCCACGAAGCATTTACGCTTCTTGAGCAACCGGAATCACGTTCGAGGCGATTTTTTGATACTCCTCGATTTCGTGGAAGTTCATGTAACGATAGATCTCGCCTGCCATGGCGTCAAACTCGCCCATGTAACGCTGATACTCATCAACGGTGGGCAGGCGACCTTCTACAGCGGCAACCGCTGCCAGCTCTGCTGAGGCGAGGTAGACATTGGCACCATCGCCCAGGCGGTTCGGGAAGTTACGTGTAGACGTGGACACCACGGTGCTCTTCGCGGCAACGCGTGCCTGGTTACCCATACACAGTGAACATCCCGGCATTTCCATGCGAGCGCCTGCACGGCCGTAGATGCCGTAGTAACCCTCTTCGGTCAGCTGGTGCTGATCCATTTTGGTCGGCGGCGCGAGCCACAGACGGGTTTTCAGACTGCCCGCAGGCTGTTTCTCGAGCAATTTACCTGCCGCGCGGAAGTGACCGATGTTGGTCATGCACGAACCGATAAACACTTCGTCGATTTTTTCACCGGCAACGTCAGACAGTAAGCGGGCGTCGTCCGGGTCGTTCGGGGCGCAAAGAACCGGCTCTTTGATGTCAGAGAGATCGATCTCGATGACTTCGGCGTATTCGGCGTCTTTGTCGGCACGCATCAGACTCGGGTTCGCCAGCCATGCTTCCATGCCTTCGATACGGCGGCTAATAGTACGCTCATCACCGTAACCGTTGGCAATCATCCACTTCAGCAGTGTGATGTTGGATTTCAGGTACTCGGTCACGCTCTCTTCGGACAGCGTGATGGTACAGCCAGCGGCGCTGCGCTCAGCGGAGGCGTCGGAAAGCTCGAATGCCTGCTCGACGGTGAGGTCTTCCAGGCCTTCGATCTCCAGCACGCGACCGGAGAAGGCGTTTTTCTTGCCGGATTTCTCGACGGTCAGCAGGCCCTGCTTGATGGCGTACAGCGGAATGGCATGAACCAGGTCGCGCAGCGTGACGCCCGGCTGGCGCTTGCCTTTGAAGCGCACCAGCACGGACTCTGGCATGTCCAGCGGCATGACGCCGGTCGCGGCGGCGAAGGCCACCAGGCCAGAACCGGCAGGGAACGAAATGCCCAGGGGGAAGCGGGTGTGGGAGTCACCGCCGGTGCCCACGGTGTCGGGCAGCAGCATGCGGTTCAGCCAGCTGTGGATGATGCCGTCGCCGGGGCGCAGCGAGACGCCACCACGGTTCATGATGAAGTCCGGCAGGGTGTGGTGAGTGTCCACGTCCACCGGCTTCGGATATGCCGCCGTGTGGCAGAACGACTGCATGACCAGATCGGCTTGGAAACCAAGACATGCCAGGTCTTTCAGCTCGTCACGGGTCATCGGCCCCGTGGTATCCTGAGAGCCTACGGTGGTCATCTTCGGTTCGCAGTACATGCCGGGACGAACGCCGTCCATGCCGCAAGCCTTACCCACCATCTTCTGCGCTAGCGTAAAGCCTTTGCCGGTATCGGCCGGCTGATCTGGCAGGCGGAAGACATCAGAGGGCGCTAAGCCCAACGACTCACGCGCTTTGCCGGTCAGGCCTCGGCCAATGATCAACGGAATGCGGCCGCCAGCACGCACCTCATCAAGAATGAGCTGAGTTTTCAGTTCGAAGGTGGTCAGCACGTCATCAGTGCCGTGTTTGCACACTTTGCCTTCATAGGGGTAAACGTCGATGACGTCGCCCATTTCCAGTTTGGAAACGTCCATTTCTACGGGCAGTGCACCGGAGTCTTCCATGGTGTTGAAAAAGATCGGTGCGATTTTGCCGCCAAAGCAGAAACCGCCAGCACGCTTGTTCGGGACATAAGGAATGTCGTCACCGAAGAACCACAGTACGGAGTTGGTGGCGGATTTACGCGAAGAGCCGGTGCCGACGACGTCGCCGACATAGGCCACTGGAAAGCCTTTGGCTTTGACGTCTTCGATCTGCTTGAGCGGGCCCGTGGTACCCGGTACTTCAGGCTCGATGCCTTCGCGCTCGTTTTTGAGCATGGCGTTGGCATGCAGCGGGATATCGGGGCGTGACCAAGCGTCCGGGGCGGGGGAGAGATCGTCGGTGTTGGTTTCACCGGGTACCTTGAACACGGTGAGGGTGATTTTCTCTTCCAGCGCCGGCTTGGAGAGGAACCACTCGGCATCGGCCCATGATTGGATCACATCTTTGGCGACGGCATTGCCTTGTTTGGCGCGCTCTTCCACATCGTGGAAAGCATCGAACATCAGCAGAGTGTGCTTGAGCTGTTCACCGGCTTCGCGGGCCAGTTCTTCGTTATCCAGCAGCTCCACCATAGAGACGATGTTGTAACCGCCCTGCATGGTGCCGAGCAGCTTGACGGCATGAATTTTGTCGATCAGAGGAGAGGTTGCTTCCCCTTTGGCAATCGCGGTCAAAAAGCCGGCTTTGACGTAAGCCGCTTCGTCGACACCGGGGGCACGCGGTTGGTGATCAAGTCGAGGATGAACTCCTCTTCACCGGCCGGGGGCGCTTTGAGCAATTCGATCAAGGCCGCGACTTGCTCGGCAGTCAGGGGCTTGGGTGGGACGCCCTCTGCGGCGCGTTCCTCGACATGTTGGCGGTAAGCTTCAAGCACGTTGGGGCCCTCTCATCTTCTTGGTAGTGATGACTCAGTGGTGCCGAACGACTGCTAGCACGGTGGGTGAGGCGTTCGGACACGTGACATACGCTTGACAAACAGCGTCTGGTGGATGAGCGAGATTCTACGGGAAACTGTCGACAATGTTAAGAAGCCAAGCTAAGTGCTTGCTTGTACTTTATGTTGAGGCGCTGATATTCGGCTCCTTCCAAGCCGTTTTTTTCGTTAATGTGCCTTATATCTGAAAGTTTTTTACCAATCGGGGTGTTTTACGGTAAGGGCGGGTGTGATTATTGTGATGCCGCGTTACCATAGCCACTGATTTATAACGATGGATCGCGCGTCATTACGCGGTTTATGGGGTGTGTGGAGCACCAAATAAATCGGGCTTATATATTAGCGATATGCTATATGAGAATTGAGCCGTCATTTAATAAGCGGCCTTCGGTTATTAGGGAACAAACGCCAACGGCGTTTATATATTGTACAATAGTGTGATAAACGCTCGGTAGCGGTATTATGTCTATACAATTAGTCGAACTCAAAACGGCAGAGCACTCCCTTCAAGCGGACGATCTGCTGCCTGAAAGTCTTCATCAATTTCTTGCCTGCCCCACGCCGGATACCTGGCTTCAATGGGCGCTTGCCAATCCTGAAACACTGCTGATCGATCATGCCCAGTGCGAGAAAAAAGCGGCTTCCACGGCCATGAGCTTGTTATATCGCTACGTGGATCAGCCGCTGTTGCTCAGTAAAATGTCACAGCTTGCTCGTGAAGAGCTGCTCCACTTCGAGCAGGTCGTCGGCCTCATGGAGAAGCGCGGGGTGGCGTACCATCACCTGACGGCATCGCGCTATGCCGAAGGACTGCGCCAACACTTACGCAGCAATGACCCCGAGCGTTTGATCGATGTGCTGATCATCGGTGCTTTAATCGAAGCGCGAAGCTGTGAGCGCTTTGCTCGGCTCATTCCTTACCTAGACGAAGAGTTGGCAAAGTTTTACCGCACGCTGGTGAAGTCAGAGGGACGCCATTTCGAAGATTATCTGCTGTTGGCCCGCCAACAGACCGATGAGCCGATCGACGATCGCATTGCCTTCTTCGTTGCACGTGAAGCGGAGTTGATCACGACTCCCGATACGGCGTTTCGTTTTCATAGCGGCGTGCCCGCCTAAGCCGCCGCTAGCCAGGCAGGATGTATTCCATGCGCGATGCTCAACAGACAGATCAACTGACCTTGTTTGGTCACTTCTCCTTAACGCAGGGGGAGGACGTACTCACTCATTTCAGTTACGACAAAGTGAAAGCCCTGTTGGTGTATCTGCTGTTGCATCGCCAGCCGGTCAATCGGGCAGCGCTGGCGGAGTTGCTTTGGCCAGACCAGGGGCTATCGTCGGGGCGCACCAACTTGCGCCACGCCTTGCACTGCCTGCGCCAGTCCATGGGTGACAACGCCGACCAAGTGCTGAATGTCTCTCGTCAGACGATTGCGTTTCACCTACCGGCCCACTGGCAGGTCGATCTACATGATCTGCAGCAGCTACTGGAAGGCCCCAAGGATCTAGACACTCTCGAAGACGTCATGGCCTGCTACCAAGGCGATCTCATCGAAGAGCTTCAACTCGCCAGCTGCAGTGAATTCCAACGCTGGCTCGTTCAGGTGCGCAACGAGTGGCGCCAGCGGGTGATCCGCTTTGCTGAGCAGGTGCTGGAGACCCATGATGAAACGCCGGACGGCATGCTGGAAGGGCTGGTCAGTCGCTTTTCAGGGTACGGGCCTTTCCATGAGCGGCTGGTGCGTCAACTGGCAGAAAAGAACCAAATGGCCGCCGCTCACGAACAGTACAACAGCTATTTACAGCTGTTGGCGCTGTCGGGTCAGCAGCCGGAACCCAGCTTTTTGCAGCTGGCGAGCTACTGGTCAGACGGCCACCACGACCCGCGCGCCATGTCACCCCAAGGGGCCTTTTCTCGCGCGTTGGCCGCCGATAGCAAGCCGCTGCGTGAAGATGAAATCGAGCTGCGCCAGCTATCGGTCATGGCGATTCGTTTGCGTTTGAATGGGGATTGGCAAGATCGCGCCGCTACCCGCAACTGTCTTGTGCTTCAACTAGAGCTGATGCGCTGGCTGGAACAGCAATGCCACCATTTGGGCGGTTTCTGGCTTCCAGGGGCGACCGGCGGCTTGGGCTTGGCATGCTTTGGTACGCATGGCCCAGCACACCAGCTCGCCGAACTGGTCGCGCTTTACGAACATTGTCGCCAAGCGCTCCCCCAGGAAACCCAGCGCCACTGGAGCGGCGACGGCGAGGCTCCCTCCTTTGAACTGGCGGCGGGGCTCAACAGTGGCCGCGTAGTTTATCTGCCCGAGCGCCAGTTGGCAGACCCGCTGGGCCAAGTCACCCAGGTATCGCTTGAATTGATGAGCGCTGCCGAAGGCAGTGAACTGGTGATTTCGCAAGAAGCCAGCCAGCACATGCCCCCCGCTCTGGATCTGCAGCCGCGCTTGGTCTCGCGGCTAGTGGCCAGCGACGGTCGCGTTCGCTTGCGCGCACTGGTGTTGGGTCAGAACGAGGGTGGCCGTGACGCGCTGCCGCCGAGTCTGGTCGGCCGCGAAACGTCGCTGCGTACCCTGCGGGATGCCCTGGCAAGGGCCGGCATTGGTTTACGCCAAAGTGTTTTGGTACGCGGGGCGTCTGGGATGGGGAAATCGGCGTTGATGGTGGGGTTTCGTCAGCTCGAACTGAGTCGCGATGCCGCCATCTGCTGGCAGCCCACCACACGCCTATCGGTGTTAGAGCCGTATGGCGTCGCGCGCACGCTCTTGGCTTGGCATCTCGATACGACGCCGACGCTGGCAGCGCTGCATCAGTTGCAGTCATCGCTGGGCGAGACGCCATTGGACGATGCGCGACAGCAGCTGTTAGAAGAGGCGCTGGGCGTTAGAGACGTTCAGGAAATTACCCAGCTCACACAAAACGGAGAAGCGGTAGAGCTGGTCGTGAAACTGCTGCACCGTCTGATCGACCAGCGCGCAGGCACCCAAACCCTCGTCTTGATGGTCGATGATTTGCAGTGGCTTGACGAGCCCTCCTTCAAAGTCCTTGCCGGGTTACAAGCGCGTCTGCCCATCAATACTGCATTCATGCTGGTCGCGAGCCATCATGGTCGTGAATCGCTGCCGGTGAAGCTGCATTGGGATCAGCAAATTACCTTGGGTAAACTCGATGCGCTGCAGTCGTCGCGACTGCTGTCGCAACTCTCCCGCCGGTATCGAATGCATTTGAGCCCCCGTTTGCGCAACCAAATCATCGAGCGATGCGACGGTGTGCCGCTCTATATGCAGGAGATTTGTCGCCGTCTAGACATGGATCGCCGCGAAGGGCGCAGCGTGCAGTTCGATGAGTTGCCGAAAGGGTTGCTGGGTCTACTGGCCAGCCGTATCGATCAGTTGGAAGGAGATCGCGAGATCGCCCATATCGCTGCCGTGCTGGGCAAGCGCTTCCGTCTGGATTTCTTGGCCGAGTGTAGCGGATGGGACAAGACGCGGCTCTCCCAGGCGGTGGAGCATATGCGCCTTTTGGAGATCATCGAGCCAGTGGACAAAGAGAGTGGTGAGCATGAGTACCAGTTCAGCCATCAGCTTCTGCAAGAAGCGGCGTACCTCTCCTGTCCACGAGACGTGCGGGTGAAGTTGCACCAGCAGGTCGTCACCTTGATCGAAGAGCGTTTCCCGGTGTGGATCAGCCGCCATCCTGGCGATTTCGCGACGCACCTACGCCGCAGCGGTCATTACGCCCGGGGGGCGCGCTATTTCGAGCTGTCTGCCCGTGAGGCTCTGAAAGTGAGTGCCAATCGTACAGCGCTGCGAATGGCCGACTTCGGTTTGGCGAGCCTGCGCCATGTCGAACATGAGGTAGAGCGCGAAGTCAGCTTGCTGACTGTGCGAGGCCAAGCGGCTTTTGCGCTGGAAGGCCACGGTTCGCCCACCGCTCACGAGAGCTTCGTGCGCGCGCGGGAGCTTTTGCGTCAGTCCGGAGGTGACACCCTGGACGACCCGGAAGATTTGGAGCAAATTTTCCTCGTGAAGTGGGGGCTATGGGTCGGCCGGAGCCAGCGGTGCGCCCACGCGGATGCTTTTGCCCTCGCGTCCACGCTGGCGGACATCGCCGAGCGCCTGGAAGACCCTCGCTATCGTCGCTTGGCTGACTACGCGCGAGCGCACTGTGAGTACTGGGCCGGGCGCATTCAGCAGGCTCACGATCATCTGGATGAGATCGATCCGCTCAATGCACAAATGATGATCGAATGGCTGCCGTTCTCGGATCATCCGCAGGTCACGGCGGCCTGTTTCCAGGGCTGGGCGCTCTGTTTGCGTGGCGACTACCAGCGCGCCGAGCGACACGTATCGTCGGCCATTAGGCTGGCCGAGAAAATCGGTCATCCGGGCACGCTGGCCATGGCGCTGATGTTTGCCGCTGCCCTGTATCGTCAGTTGGGGCACGTGCATCTCGCGGCGCGTCACGCCGAGCGTGCTGCCGCCATGACCGGCACCCCGGATCTACAGCTTTGGCAAATTTCTGCCCAGGGCGTGCTGGGTTGGCAGAAGGCCATGGCAGGGGATCACGCAGGGCTGGTGCAGTTGAGAGACAGCCTGGATCAAATGGCCGAGTTAAACGGGCGAGACCGCTTCCAGCGCCCTGTACTATGGTACTCGGACGCCTGTATCGAACTGGGCGAACTAAAGGCTGCCGAGGAGTATCTGGATCAGTGTCTGGTCATAGCCCGCGAGCGCACCACGCTCTTTTTACCCGAGCTGGCGACTCAATTGGCGAGAGTACGTGATTTGTTAGGGCATCCCGCCAGTGAAGTGAGGGCGTTGGCCGAGATGGCGATCGTCCAGTCACGGGAACATGGTAATCGCCATCAGGAGCTGGCGGCTCTGGAGCTTTGGCTAACCCGTATTGCGCCTAACGATCAGGCGGCCAAAGAGGCCTTCCGTCGGCTGTTGAGCGAGGTGAGCCACAGTGATGCGCCGGTCTTGGTCCGCTGGGTGAGCCTGCTGGACCGCCGTTTACCTCACTCATTGAGTGTCGAAAGCGAGGTTTGAGCGTTAGCGCGTGCTCTCTTCTAGCCACGTCAGCGTGGCGAGCGCCTCATCGCGGTGCTCGCCACACACCAACGGGTCGTAATCGAACTGCCCGCACACCCGGGGGCGCTGCGGGCTGCCAAACAGTTTGCACAAGTTGTTGGCATCGAGCTGGACACAGCGCACGCCTGCAGGTTTGCCGTTAGGCATACCTGGAATAGGGGAGCTGATGGACGGCGCGATGCAGCAAGCGCCGCAGCCTGCTCGGCAGCCCCCTGACGTGTCGCTGGTGATCAAGTCGCTCATGCGTGTGCCGTGGCACCTTTGTCGATGCCTTCGAACGCGTGGACGGTGGTTGCTGTGGCCGTTTGCTGGGCAATTTGGTCAGCTAGCCACTGGGCGATGTTTTCAACCGTGGTCGGTTTGGGGAGCACGCTGCAGCGCTCGGCGGGCAGGGTGATCGAGAAGCGTCCTTGGGCCGCCTCATATCGGCAGGTCAACCGCGTGTCATTCAGCTCGGCAATATCCGCCTCTTCCAGCAGATACCGATTGTCTAGCCACGCGCTCCATGTCTGCTCAAGCTGCGGCTGTCTCTGCTGCTCCTGGAAAATATGTAAGCGGGAGCGGTGCCCATGTGCAATTCGCTGGCAGTTCCCAGCATGGCGCTTCAGCCCATGGCTGTAGCCGTAGGCCGCACCATCAATGTGTTCATCGCTGAGTAGCAGCGTGACGCGCTCCACATTGACTGGCCGCTGCTCGGTGAGTTGATCGCTGAGATGAAGGGTCACGCGCTGTAGCGTGATCGATTCCCAGGGGAGGAGCGTAAAGGCTTCTTTTGGCCCGCGAACCTCCATGGCATAAGGCGTGGTGGTACGAAGGCAGAGGCCCTCTTCGCACTCACTGACCTCCACCCCTGGCGCCTGAGTGGGCACCAGCAGCGTGTGATCCAGACCGCCGTCCAAAGTACGTTTGATCCACGGCTTCACTTCACCGAAATCAAATAGCATACCATCTTCACCCAATTCCCCCTCGAGCTGGGCATCTACCTGCCAGCTACAGCCAACCAGACCCTTCGTGGGGCACCAGAGGGAAACGTCGATGTGGGTCAGATGGTTAACGAATAGTGCCATTACTCGAATCCTGCGATTTTGTGCGTTTGTAGTGACAATCGCCACTGAGGGTGGGCCATGCAATAGGCCGTCGTGGCGTTCACCGTCTCTGCGCCATCGGTGGCAATGTGCTTTATCGCCACGGCACTGAGATCCATCGGCTGTAAGAAAAAGTGGCGAAAGGCGAGGTGAGCGAATCGTTCCGGTGGTGCATCGGATTGGGGGTAGACCAGTTTCAGCTCATCGCCCTGGGTGATCGCAAGCGGGTTGTTGCCCTTAGGACTCACGCAGAGCCAATCGATACCTTCAAGGGCGGGCACCGTGCCATTGGTTTCGACTGCCACTTCAAAGCCTTTGCTGTGTAGCGCGGCAATCAGATCGCTATCGAGCTGTAACAGCGGTTCGCCACCGGTAAATACCACATACGGCACGGCATGGCTGGCTCCTTGTGGCCACAGCGCTGCGATGTGGTCGGCCAGCGCTTGAGCGGTATCGAACCGACCGCCGTTGATGCCGTTCGTGCCGATGAAGTCGGTATCGCAAAAGGTGCATTTGGCGCTTTCGCGATCCGCCTCTCGTCCTGACCACAGGTTGCAGCCCGCAAAGCGACAGAAGACGCTGGCGCGTCCTGCCTGGGCGCCTTCCCCTTGCAGAGTGTAGAAAGCCTCTTTGACGTGATACATCAGCGGCCACCTTGTGCCGTGTCGATGGCATAGTCGAGAGGGTCGACACTCTGGTTGGCTGCGAAGGCGGCTAACCGCTCACGGCAGCTGCCGCACTGGCCGCAGGCAAGCTCGCGGCCTTCATAGCAGGTCCATGTCTGGCGATAGTCCAAGCCCATGGCTAAACCATCACGCAGGATGTCCTCTTTCCGAGCGTGCAAGTATGGGGCATGCAGTGCCACCGGCTCAAAGTTGGCAATGCCTGCGACGTGGTTCATGGCATCGACGAACTCGGGGCGACAGTCTGGGTAAAGGATGTGGTCGCCACCGTGCGCGCCGTAATCCACGCGTTCGGCGCCAATGTTGACCGCTTTGGCGATGGCCAATGACAGCAAAATCATATTGCGATTAGGCACCACCGTCGCGCTCAGATTGTTCGCGTCATAGTCGCCGGTAGGCATGTCGATGGCGCTGTTGGTCAGCGCCGAATTATCGATCAACCCATGGATTGCGCGAATATCGACGACTTGGTGAGGGATACCTAGAGAGCCGCATACTTGGCGAGCGGTGTCGAGTTCTCGGCGGTGGCGCTGACCATAATCGAAGGAGAGTGCGTGGACCGTCAGCCCTTCACGAATGGCGCGGTGCAAGACCGTGAAGGAGTCCATACCGCCGGAGTAAATCACGACGGTGGCTGACGCGTTAGCGTCAGATGAAGCGGTAGGGGACATACGAAATGCTCATTGTCGGAGAATTTATGCGTCCTTGCCAGGTTGGCAAGACAGTGTTCCGGGGTCCGGTCCGGAAGGGCGGCAGTTTACGCAATAGCAAGGAATCTGACCAGCACCGGCTGACGTTTCATTCGGTGTGTGGGAGCGGTTTGCCATGTTAAGCTAATCGTCCAAGCCGTTAGGAAGACACGTATGGCCACGATAGAACATAGTGAAATCGTTAAAGCCTCCCCGGAGCGAGTGTTCGATCTTCTGCGCCGAGTCGAAGATTTTGCCGATTACTCGGATCTCATCCGCTCCATCGATAGTCTAGGGGAGAATCGCTACCGCTGGCACGTTCGCGCGGTGGGAATGGATTGGGCGTTCGAAGTTGCGGTCACCGAGATTCAGCCGCCCCACGTGCTGGCTTGGGAGTCGTTGGAAGGCGTCAAAAATCAAGGGCGTTACCAGCTTCGCGCCGTGCCCGAAGGCACGGAGGTGGCCTTGACGTTGCATTACGACATTCGTAATCGTCTGATGGAAAAAGCCGTCAATAAAGCCGCAAAACCCTTGGTGGGCAAAGTAAGCCGACAAATTCTCGAACGGGTCGAGGCGCGCCTGAATGGCTAAGTGCCGCTCTTCAGAGCGGCGCTTCTTCGGTCAAGTCGTTTTGTGCATGGAGGCATCGAGGTGGTCGACCACTTCCGCCCAATCGGCGTCTTCCTGTACGGCCTCTCTGAGAAAATCCGCTTGACCCTCGTTCCAGCAGGGAGCGTCTGCCAGCGGCATCTCTTTGGGGAGCGGAGAATGGCGCTGAATGAAGCGCTCGATGGAATCCGCATCCGAACGTAAGCCAAGCTGCTCGAACAGTTCACTAAAGTGATGTACCGGCTGATCCATAGATGGCGTCCTATCCCGTCGGTGGTCAATACATGTTAAATGTGTTGTTTAACCATAGCGGTTATCAGCCAGTACGCCAGTCCAGGAGCGGGTGCTGCGTTATCGCTCGCCCACAAGTGGCATCAAAAAGCGCCGCCGCCGGTCCTCGAGAGAAATGGGTTGAGCGATGAGGTGGACCAGCTTGGTGTAGGCGGCCTCGGGCGTCATGTCATCGCCTGAGAGCACTCCTGCGTCGGTTAGGCCGTCTCCCGCCGCGTAAGCACCCATGTGCACCCGCCCCTGTGAGCATTGGCTGATGGCAGCGATCAGCTTGCCTTCACCGCTCGCTTTGGCAATGACGGCAAGCAGGGCGGGGTCGTCAGGCAGATTGCCCGCTCCCCAGAGCTGTAACAGGGCTCCTTTGATGCTTGGGTGGCTAAGCCATGCGTCCAACTGCCAAGCGGCCATTCCTGGCCAAAGAGTAATGCGGACCACCTCGCCCTGGGCCACGGGCCGATAATCCACTCGTTCGAAACGCGGCGCACCGCGCTGCTGATACGCTAATCCACGGCTTGGAAACAGAATGAAATCGTCTCCAATGCGCTCTCCCAAGTAGGGATAGTTCGGTGAGGTGAAGGCATCTGCGGCTTCACTGTGCTGCTTGATGGCACGCGTGCCCCGCAATAACCGGTTGGCAAAATAAATGGCCACTTCCTGTAGCGCTGGATGGGCGGCAAACCGCAACGCGCCATAGAGGTTGTCCAAGGCGTCGCTGTTGGGTGCTTCGAGCGGCGCCATCGCTCCCGTCAAGACGACGGGACGATCCAAGCCCTGTAGTTGATACGCCAGGCTGGCGGCAGTCCAGCTCAACGTGTCGGTTCCATGGATCACGACGAAACCGCGATATTGATCGAAGCGCTCGGCGATGTCGGTGGCCAGCTGCTGCCATGTTAGGGGCGTTGCTGCGCTGGAGTCGATCAGCGGTGCATAGCTGATGATGTCGTACGCTGGGAGCAGCGGCTGATCCCGCAACGGAAGCTGGCTTAACGCCTTGGCCAAGCGTTCAGCAAAATCCCCGGCCGGTGCTAAGCCGTTGGCCTGGGGCTGCATGCCTATCGTGCCGCCGGTGTAAATGATCAGCAGCCGCTCATGGCTATGGGGCGTGTCGGCAAGGAGAGGAGCTTGGCTCATCGCTGTATCCTGTGAGAGCTAAAAGGGTTATCGGTGGTGGACCTGCAGTTGGCCACTGTGGTCGTCGAGTTGCCGCTGGCGTCCGGCCAAGAGCGCAAAGCCACAGCAAATGCCAATCAGGCCGAGCAGCAGCCAAGCGATATGCTGCGTGCTGGCGCCAGCTTGCAGCAGCAAACCGACGCCGAAGGGGCCCAGGGCGGCCAGCGTATAACCACCTCCTTGCACCAGACCGGAGAGTTGGCCTGCCAAACGCTCGTTGGCGGTACGCAGCACCAACAAGCTTAACGCAAGGCTAAAGCTTCCACCTTGCCCGAGCCCAAGCAGGACAGCGCCAGGCCAACGCCAGCCCAAGGGGGCCGCCAGCAGGAAGACAAGCCCCAGTGCAGTGCATAGCAAGACCAGTAAGAGCGCCGGTCGCTGATCTCGGTATAAGCGTGCGAACCAGGGGGCGCTCAACGCGGAGATCAGTTGGCACATGATGGAAACGGCCATCGTCCAGCCTGCGGTGGCCTCAGTGTAACCCCGCGCGATGAGCAGCGTCGGTAGCCAGCCAAAAACGATATAGGCCATGGAAGATTGGATGCCCATGAAGAGCATCACCTGCCACGTTAGTGGCTGCTTAAGTAATGCACTAAGAGGCTGCACAGCGGGCCGTTGAAGAACGCTTGCGTTGTTTGGGGCAGGCGCATAGCGCATCCACACGATGAGCGTGGTGAGCGCCAAGAGTGCCCAGCTCACGAGACTGGCTTGCCAGTCCCCCAGCCACTGCATGAAAGGGACGCTGAGCCCAGCACCTAGAGCACCACCCAAGCAGAGCGCCATGGTATATAGGCCCGTCAGCAGGTCGGCACTGGCGGGAAGCTCGCGCTTGACCAGGGCGGGCAACAGCGTGCCAGCCAGCCCGATGGCACTGCCAGCCATGGCGGTACCGACGTAGAGCAATCCTGGAAACGGTAACACTCGCACCCATAAGCCGGTGGCCAGCAGCAGCAGGGCAGCACTTAGCGCACGTTCGCTTCCAATGCGGCGCCCGATCATGGGAGCCAGTGGGGCCGTCAAGCCCAAAAACAGCACGGGAAGGGTGGTCAATACTCCAGCCGCAGAAGCAGACAGCCCCGCGTTCTCTTGCAGCCGATTGAGTAGCGGGGCTACCGATGACATGGCAGGGCGTAAATTGAGCCCTACCATGAACATCAGCACAATGAAGCGACAAGCGTGGCGTGAGACCATGACGCGAGCTTATTTCAGGTGAGGGCGAAGGTCGCCGCGGACCGCGTCGAGCAAGGTAATGAAGTGGAAGTCTTGAGGGGTGTCCAGGCAGTCGACACGTACTTGAGTTCGCATGCCCTTGTTGATATCGAGCTTGTCGTAAATCTCGAGCGTCAATTTGCTAGCGGGCTTATCCCCTGGGGCAATGATGCCCTCTTCCAGGGTAAAGGTTTCCAGCAGAGTGACGCGTACACGGGTGCTGTTGCCTTCGCTCAAGACGCGGCGCACGAACAGCCAGCCTTCACAGGGCAAAGACGCATTGTCGCGCTCACGAAGAAAGAGCGTACGGTAGCAGGCCCCTTCGGTGGACGCTTTTTCGGCCATGCTGCGATATGCCTGGACGACTTGATTGGCCGAGGCGCGGGCGTCCTCTAGGCGTTGCGCAATGCCCTGATGCTCGCGGCTGAGTTGCTCCTGACGCTGAAAGGTCAGCCATTGGCGGTAATCGGCCATGAGTTGTGAAGACGCCATAGTCACTCCATGAATTAATTCAGCAAAAACGCCGGAATAGACGAGGCGCTACCTTCGCATATTCCGGGCATTCGGGCTAGCGGCGGCTACGACGACGGCGCTCGCCACCGGCGTTGGCTGCCTGTCCTTCCGGCTTGCGCTGGCGCGGGGAACGCTGGCCGCGGCGGCCATTTTCGATGGGCTCTGGTTTGGCATTCGGGTCAGGTTCGAAGCCAGGTTCGATGTGCTTGGGCAGCGTCTGATTGATCAGTCGCTCGATGTTTTTGAGCAAGCCATGCTCATCGACGCATACCAACGAGACGGCTTCACCATTGCTGCCCGCGCGACCCGTACGGCCAATGCGGTGAACGTAATCTTCAGCCACATTGGGTAGGTCGAAATTCACCACGTGGGGCAGTTCGTTGATGTCCAGGCCACGCGCGGCAATATCGGTGGCCACTAGCACCTGCAGGTCGCCGCTCTTGAACGCGCCCAGCGCTCGGGTGCGTGCGCCTTGGCTTTTGTTGCCATGGATCGCCATGGCCGGTATGTCCTGTTTCGAGAGCTGCTCGGCTAGCCGGTTAGCGCCATGCTTGGTGCGTGTGAATACCAGTACTTGGAACCAGTTGTGCCGCAGAATCAGATGCGCCAACAAGTCGCGTTTCTTATCACGGTCCACACGGTAGATAGCCTGTTCGATCTTTTCTGCTGTGGTGTTACGCGGGGCGACTTCAATCAGCGCAGGGTCGTTGAGCAGTTGTTTGGCCAGGGTCTGGATCTCGTTGGAGAACGTGGCCGAAAACAGCAGGTTCTGCCGCTGCTTGGGCACTAGACGCAGCAGTCGCTTGATATCGTGAATGAACCCCATGTCGAGCATGCGGTCGGCTTCATCCAAAACCAGAATCTCAACGGCGGCCAGGTCGACATGCCCTTGCTGGTGCAGGTCGAGCAGCCGGCCAGGGGTCGCTACCAGGACATCCAGGCCATGCCGCAGGGCATCGACTTGGGGCTGTTGGCCGACGCCGCCAAAAATAATGTGAGAGCGCAGCGATAGGTGTTGTCCGTAAGCGGCAACGCTCTCACCCACTTGAGCCGCCAGCTCACGGGTGGGGGTAAGAACGAGTGCACGCACCTGGCGTTTACCCGGGCGTTTGCCGTTTGCCAGGCGCTGTAGCATCGGCAGCGTGAAGCCTGCCGTTTTGCCCGTACCGGTTTGCGCGCTGGCAAGAAGATCGCGTCCTTCTAGAACGACGGGAATGGCCTTTTGTTGAATAGGCGTCGGCTGTGTGTAGCCCTGCGCATTCACCGCGCGCAGTAAATCGTCGTGCAGACCAAGATCAGAAAAGCTCATGCGTTCTCCGCAGTCGCATAGCAGTCGGCGCCACCAACTGGGCGGCGCTGCTAGGCGTCATGTTCAAAAAAGCGAGGATAGTACACCGTCGCGGCAGCGAAGTTTGACAGATAGCACGCTGTGCCGCGACGGGCGTTAAAACGACTTGTGATACCTTAGGGTGTCACAAGAGGGAGACAGGGTGGCGCTGACAGTGACGTCGTTAGTGGCCGTGAGTGTAACACGAAAGTCTCACGTCAACGCGCTACCCGTAGCGATCATGCTTAGAGGATTACAAGTGGCCGCCTTGGCGCAGCTGGTCGGCAATTTGCTCGGCCACTGCCTGCCAGCTCTCTCCCAAAGAGCGCACCAAGGCAGGGTAGCCATCCTGGTCGAGGGTCGTTTCAGCGGTAAAGCTCTTGAGGGCGAGCATCTCGCCGTCGCTATCGCGCAGTTGCCACTGGCCGCTGGCCACGGCGACGCCATCGTAGCGACCCTGGAATTGATCCACTTCCATGGAGAGCGTCAGGGTACCGGGACGGCTTCCCTCTGCCCGCACGACTTGCACGCTGGGGAGCTGGTCAGCTAATTCAGCACGTAATGCACGCTCTAGCTGGCGGCCGATGCTCTCTGCCCACTGATGTTCGCGGGCTTCATTCAAGGTGATGTCGTCTAACTGCATCACGATGCCATCCACGTCTAAATAGTGGGCGAGGCGGGGCGCGCTGACTTGAAGCGTCGCCTCGGCGCTGCTGGATGCGCTGACTGCCGGGCTTGCAGGCAACATGTAGCGCGTGGGCGGAGAGACGCTGCTGGCACAGGCGGACAAGAGCAGGCTCATGGCAGCTGCCAGCCATAACAAGGGTAATCGACGTAGCATAACGGTCATCCTTAATTAGCGAGGAGCGCGAGGAATCGGGTCCTGGGTATCCAAATTGTCGAACAGCAGCGCCCGAGGGTTCTCGTTGAGCGTTCGGGTGAGCGGCTGAAGGTCACGCATCAGCCTGTCCAAGCGCTCGATAGCGCCGGTCAGTTCCTGATACGCCGGCGAAGAGGGCGATACGCCTTCCAGCGTGCTGCGCAGCTCTTCCAATGTGCCGTTCAGGTTGCCGCCGATCGCTTGGGTGTCGGGATCGTTCAGCAGCTGATTGATGGATGCGCTGACCTCGCGCACTTCGTTGAGCACGCTTTCAGAGGCTTGCAGGTTACGATCCAATCCCGCCAGCAGTGGCTCCACTTCGAGGTCGTTGAGTTTTTCCAATAGGCTCGTTACCTGCGCCTGTATCTGTGCAAACCCACCGGCCACCGTTGGGAAAACGGTTCGATCGGCAAACCTCTCTGCCACGTATTCGTCGGCCAAATCGCGCTGGAAGTTAAGATCGACGAACAGTGCTCCTGTCAGCAGGCTGCCGTTTTTGAGCGACGCGCGCAGGCCCAGGCCGAACATGCGCTTGAAGCGGTTATCCCACTCCTCCAAATCGATATCGGTATTTTCGATGCCCAGGCGCTGAGGCTCGATGCGAATCAGGACTGGAATCGCGAAACGCGCGCGTGAATCCGGCTGCGGCGCCGTGAAGTTCCAGGGGACGGCGGCCACGGTGCCGATTCTTACGCCGCGAAACTCCACCGGTGCGCCCCGAGACAAGCCACGCACCGTGTCATCCACCAGCAGGACATACTCCAGGTAGCGATTGAAGGTGCCTTCTCGGGCGGTGTCTTCGTCGGCATAGAGGTTAAAGCGCGTATTGGCTTCAACCGGCTTGCCCATGGGGAGGTCTTCCGGTACGCCAAAGGTGACGCCGCCGCCAAGCAGCGCTTCGAGAGACTCTACGTTCACACGCACGCCATCGGCATCCAGGCGGAAGTCGATGCCGCTGGCCGTCCAAAACCGGGTACTGTCGGTGACGAGCTGGGCGTAGGGCTCTTCGATGAAGACTTGATGGTGCATGGTGCGGGTTTCTGGCTCGAAGCGCGTGTCTTCGACGCGACCTACCGTGTAGCCCTGATAAGAGACCGGATCGCCAATGCGCAGCGAATTACCCAGCTGGCTTACCAGGTTGATTTGCAGGCCTGCTTGACCGGCGGGCGCAACGGGAGGGACATCGCTGACTTCAAATTCGCGTTTCGGTTCGTCGGATTGGCCGGGTTCCAGTTGAATGTACGCCCCCGACAGTACCGTGCCCAAGCCGCTGATGCCTTCACGGCCAATACGCGGTTTGACGACCCAAAAGCGACTATCTTCCCTCAACATGGCTTCCGCTTCGGGCTGAATGCGCGCCACCATGACCGCATGCGAAAGGTCGTCGGAGAGACGGACGCTTTGCACGCGACCGATTTCCACGTTTCGACTGCGGATGAGGGTGCTGCCCGCTTCGATTCCTTCGGCACTTTCCATGGTAAGTGTGACCAGCGTGCCGCGACTCGAGTAATTATCGTACACCAGCCATAGGCCGATGATGACGGCGACCAGCGGCACGATCCAAATGGGGGATAGGCGCGTTTGTGGCGAGGATTTCGCTTTGTGTAATTCGCCATTGTCGGTGTCAGGTGTGTTCTGAGGCGTTGAATCGTTAGCCATCAACAGGTTCCTTGGTGGCCGTTTTACGGCGAAGAGGGCGTGGAGTATGAGTGTCCCATATCAAACGGGGGTCGAACGTCATGGCCGCCAGCATCGTGAGCACGACGACTGCACCAAACGCAAGGGCAGCAGGCCCTGGCGTAATCGACATCAACGACCCGGCACGAATGAGGGCAACCAAAATGGCTACGACAAATACGTCAACCATAGACCAGCGTCCAATGAATTCCGTCAATCGGTAAAGACGGGTGCGGCTCTGGGCATTGAGGTCATTGCTGCGTTTCAGCATCAGGCAGAGCCAAGCCAGGGCCACCAGTTTGCCCACTGGAACGATGACGCTGGCCACGAATATGACAGCGGCCACCGGCCATGACCCCATTTGGATGAGTTGTACCACCCCGCCGATGATCGTGGACGGCGTGGCGTTACCCAAGCTCGTGGTGGTCATGATGGGGTACAGGTTAGCCGGCAGATACATGACCGTGGCAGCGAACAGCAGTGCCCACGTGCGCTGCAAGCTGTGAGGCAACCGCGTATGCAGTTTTTCATGGCAGCGCAAACAGCGCTTCTTGCCGTGTTCGGTGCGATTGATCAAACCACAGGTGGGGCAGCCAGTGACGCCTTGGCTGGCAGCGGTCGTACCAGTTAGCGTTCCCTCGGGGGCGAGTGGCTCACCTTCGAGGGAGAACCACATCCAATCGCCATCGATGGACTGCACCGTCATCAACAGCAAAATTCCAAACAGACAGAACGCCCAAAACGAAATGCCCAGCTCGATTTGCGCCATTCCCGCTACTTTGATCAGACTGACCAATGCGCCAATGATGAAAACATCCGCCATCATCCACGGGTTCAGGTGAGCCAATGAGCGGGCGATGTCGCGGCTAAACGGCATGGGGCGTGCCCGCAAAAGGCCAAACTGTAACCATGCCACCCCCACCAGATAGACGGCGGGCAAGACGATGATCGTCATCATCACCGCGATGGCGACGATGGGTTGGTGAAATTCGATGAGCGTCGTGGCGGTTTGCGACAGTTCGATTCGATTGCCTACTCCGCTGACACTGAAGCTGACGAATGGAAACGAGATCGCCACCATCAGTGCGATCAATGAGGCCAACGCCAGCGCCATGCTGCGCTGGGCGGGATAGCGGTGACGCTTGACCAATACATGCGAGCAGCGCGGGCAAGTGGCTTTCTCACTCGAATTGAGCGGCGGCAGGGCAGACACCCAGTCACACTCATGACAAGCGCGCAGACGTCGTCGCTGAGTGCGGGTCTCAGGCGGGAAACAATCTACCTCGGGCGTCTTAACCGGCAGCGATGGCCGTTTCATAAAGGAGTAATGGGGCAACAGCAAACTCTCTGTGCATAATGCGGTTAGAACCAATACGATGGGGCGTTGCTTATGTCAACCTAGGAAACGGGAAGGGTGCATGCAAACAGCGCTTGACCGAAGAGGCTAGTTAGACAAGGATGCAGCCGCGATAGTGCCTAACATTATGACATTAAGGAACTGAAATGTTACTCGCCTTTCTTGCTGTGGTCGCGGGCTTGGTCCTGCTGATATGGAGTGCAGAGAAATTCATCGATGGCGCTGCGGCGACGTCTCGCTGGTTGGGGTTATCGCCTCTGCTGATAGGCATGCTAGTGATCGGCTTTGGTACGTCGGCACCGGAAATGATGGTGTCGGTGTTGGCGGCCATGCAAGGCAACCCGGGCTTGGCGGTGGGTAATGCTTACGGTTCCAACATTGCCAATATGGGGCTGGTGCTCGGTTTCGTCGCGCTGATGGCACCTTTGGCCGTTCATTCGAGCGTGATTCGCAAAGAGATGCCGCTACTCGTCATCGTCATGCTGGTAACGGGTTACATGCTGCTGGATGGCTGGATATCGCGCATCGAAGCGGCCTTGCTGCTGGTGGGGTTGGGCGTCTTCATCACGGCCAGCATCATCAGCTCGCGCGGTCAGCAGGATGACCCGCTGATGGCAGAAGTGACCGAAAGCCTGGATAGCAAACCGATGTCTCGTGGTAAATCCATCATGTGGACGCTGATTGGTTTGGTGCTGTTGATTGCCAGCTCTCGCCTGCTGGTGTGGGGCGCCGTCGAAATCGCGGTAGGGTTTGGGGTCAGTGATTTGATCATCGGTTTGACCGTCGTCGCGGTGGGTACATCGCTACCGGAGCTGGCCTCGTCAATCAGTGCGCTGCGCCGTAACGAACACGATATGGTGTTGGGTAACGTAGTGGGCTCGAACCTGTTCAACAGTATGGCTGTGGTCGGCTTGGCAGGTGTCATCGTACCGATCGAAGCGGGGCGGGAAGTGCTGGTGCGTGATTGGGGCGTGATGACGTTCATGACGCTCATCATGGTGCTGTTTGCGTTCTCTTGGCGTGGTCGCCCGCGGCGCATCAATCGTGTTGAGGGCGGTGTGCTGTTTTCCATGTTCATTGCCTACACCGCCTATATGGTCAGCGTCGTAGTCATGTCTTAAGTGTCGAATAACGGAAGTTGCCTGGAGAGTGTGCGTCAATGCGACACAGCTTTTCAGGCAAACTATCGCTGTATAACGATGGTCGAAGCGGTAAACTACAACTCATGTAAAGAATAAGCTTAGTGCTTATAACTAAAATGCAGCGCCATTAAGGCTCAACTAAGCTTGTGACACCCATTGACGGGATACCAACTCAGGTCTTAGGAGAGTGTGATGGAACTCGACCCCTTAGTACTATCGCGAATACAGTTCGCCTTCGTTGTATCGTTTCATGCGATCTTTCCAGTCTTTACTATTGGCCTAGCGTCTTACATTGCGCTGCTCCACGGGCTGTACTTCAAGACCGGCAATCCTGCGTGGGACCGCCTATCGCTGTTTTGGACCAAGGTGTTTGCCGTGGTCTTCGGTATGGGCGTCGTCTCGGGCATCGTGATGTCCTTCCAGTTCGGCACCAATTGGAGCAATTTCTCTCAGGCCGCCTCCAACTTCTTGGGGCCAGTGCTGAGCTATGAAGTCGTGACCGCGTTCTTCTTGGAAGCGGCCTTCCTTGGTGTGCTTCTCTTCGGTCGCGGTAAGGTCCCGCAAGGAGTGCACTTGTTTGCGGCTATCATGGTGGCTGTTGGCACGTTTATCTCTTCCTTCTGGATTTTGTCCGCTAACAGCTGGATGCATACCCCGGCAGGCGTGGAGCTGATCGATAATCGCTTCCACGTGCTCTCTTGGTCTGAGGCCATCTTCAACCCTTCTTTCCCGTACCGCTTTGCTCACATGGCCATGGCGTCGTTCTTGACCGGTGGTTTCGTGGTGGCCGGGGTCAGCGCTTGGTTCCTGCTGCGTGGACGCGACCCGGAAGCCAACCGTCGCGCGCTCTCCATGTGTTTGTGGCTGTTGCTGTTCCTGGCGCCTGCTCAAGCCGTGGTGGGGGACTTCCATGGTCTCAACACGCTGGAGCATCAGCCCACTAAGGTGGCAGCAATGGAAGGGCATTGGGAAACGTCTGGCAACGTCCCGTTGCTGCTGTTTGCCATTCCCGACCAAGAGGCACAAATCAACCATTTTGAGATTGGTATCCCGAATCTGGCGAGCATGATCCTGACTCACTCCACCGATGGTGTGATTCCAGGTGTCAGCGAAGCAGCGCCCGACGAGCAGCCGCCGGTGATCATCGTTTTCTGGGCTTTCCGTGTGATGGTGGGGATCGGCTTATTGATGATTGCCACGGCCTTCGTCGGTTTATTGATGCGGCGCAAAGGCAAGGTGTATGAACATAATGGTTACTTGAAAGCACTGGTGTGCATGATTCCGATGCCGTTTGCCGCCGTGTTGGCAGGTTGGATCGTTACTGAATCTGGCCGTGCGCCGTGGTTGGTTTACGGCATGATGACTCACGCCGAAGGCCTGACGCCTTCGCTAACCGGGCCGATGGCACTGTTCACTCTGATTGGTTACGTGGCGGTATACGCGGTCGTGTTCTACGCCGGTATCTACTACCTCACGCGTGTGGTGCGCAACGGCATGCTGCCTGAAGAGGAACAAGACACTACCAGCGAGAACTTCAAGCGTCCCATGCGTCCGTTCTCTGCTGCGCATACGCCTTTTGACGATGATGTCGATCCGGTAAGGAGCTAAACATGGAAATGTTTGATTTAACGCTAATTTGGGCGGGCATCATTGGCTTCGGCATCATGATGTACGTGTTGATGGATGGTTTCGATCTGGGCTTGGGGATACTGTTCCCATTCGCCCCGGATGAAGATTCTCGTGATGTCATGATGAACTCGGTGGCCCCCGTATGGGACGGCAACGAAACGTGGCTAGTACTGGGGGGCGCTGGCCTGCTCGGCGCCTTCCCGCTGGTGTATTCGGTCTTTTTGCCAGCGCTCTATATCGGTGTTTTCTTGATGCTGGCCGGGCTGATTTTCCGCGGCGTCGCATTTGAGTTTCGCTTCAAGTCGCGTCGTAACCGCCGCTGGTGGAACCGTGCCTTCAGCTGGGGTCTGGCGTGGCGGCGTTTGCCCAAGGGGCCGTCGTAGGGGCGTACATTCAAGGCTTCCGCGTCGAAAACTTTGCCTTCGTGGGTGGTGCTTTCGACTGGTTGACGCCGTTCTCAGTGCTCACGGGACTGGGTTTGATGGCGGGCTATGCGCTGCTTGGTGCGACCTGGTTGATCCTTAAGTCGGAAGGGCACATTCAAGATTGGGCCTATAAGATCACTCCTATGCTGCTGGCGCTGGTGCTGGGTGTGTTCGCGATCATTAGCATTTGGACGCCGTTTGTGAATCCGGTGGTGTGGGAGCGTTGGTTTGGCAACCTTCAACTGATCTGGATTTTCCCGGCGCTTGCGCTCTTTTCGGCCTTTATGGTGTATCGGTCCGTCAAACGCCGTGATGAGGGCATTCCTTTCGTCGCGACGATCGGTATCTACGTGTTTACCTACTTGGGGCTGATCGTCAGTAAGTGGCCGGTCATCGTGCCGCCCAATTACACGCTTTGGGATGCTGCGTCAGCGCCAGAATCACAGCTATTTTTGCTAATTGGCGTGCTGTTCGTCATTCCGATCATCCTGGCCTACACCGCATGGACCTATTGGGTGTTCCGCGGCAAGGTGCGTGTTGGCGAGGGGTACCACTAACGCTATGACAGACCATCCTCCCGAAGTAGAAACGGTGGAGGTCATGACGCCGCGCCATTGGCTCAATCAGCTTGCCAAGCGCGAGCGGAATCAACTGACGTGGGCGGCAATGTGGGGAGTGTTGGCAGGCGTACAAACGGTCCTGCTGGTGGTGGGGCTTGCTTGGCTTATCGATCAATTGGTCATTGCAGGCCGCTCCCCTTGGTCACTGATCACCCCATTGGCAGGCCTCGTGGCCGTTGTCTTACTTCGCTCTTTGTTCCAGGCGCTGCAGGAAATGTGCAGCGCCAAAGCAAGCCTTCGCATTCGCCAGTACGCCAGGCAAACCCTTCTCGATAAAATCTCGGCGCTTGGTCCGGTGTGGCTGACGCGTCAGCAAAGCGGTGCGTTGGCTACTCAGTCGGTTGAGCATATCGAGGCCTTGGATGGCTACTTCGCCCGTTTCTACCCGCAGCTAAGAATCGTGGTGGTTTTGCCACTGATTATCCTAGGGGTCGTCGTTGGGCTGGATTACTTGGTCGCCGTTTTCTTATTGCTATCTGCACCGCTGATCCCGCTGTTCATGGCGTTGGTCGGTATGGGGGCCGAGCGTATGAATCGCGATCAATTCATGGCCGTTTCTCGTCTATCGGCGCACTTCATCGACCGTGTGCGTGGTATGACCACGCTTCAGCTGTTCGGGCATACCAAGGCGGCCCAGCAAGACGTATGGTACGCCACCGATCACTACCGAAGGCTCAGCATGCGGACGCTGCGTTTGGCGTTCTTGTCATCGGCCGTTCTGGAGTTTTTTGCTTCCGTGGCCATTGCCGTCGTGGCCATGTACGTCGGCTTCGGTCTGCTGGGGTATATCGATTACGGGCCGTCGCCCCAGTTGACACTCTTCAGCGGGTTGGCGGTGCTTCTTCTAGCGCCAGAGTTTTTTCAGCCCTTGAGAACGCTTTCACAGCATTATCACGATCGTGCTGCTGCCCTCGGTTCAGCCGAAAGTTTGGTGGCCATCCTAAACGAACCTAGTCGAGTCGCGTCACCGTCGAAGCCGCCTACAGAGGTGGGGGTGATTGTGGCGCTCGAGGGTGTCGATATTCGTTATGTAGAACGTTCGGCGGTTTTAAGCCGTGTCAGCATGACGCTGCGGGCTGGCGACGTGGCGGTATTGACCGGTGAGTCGGGGAGCGGTAAGTCCTCGTTGCTGGCGCTCATGGCGGGGTTCATGGCACCAGATCGTGGGGAGTGCCGTATCGACACTTCGATACCCATTGCTTGGCTGGACCAATCACCCTGCATTTTGCAAGGTTCCCTGGCGGATAATCTACGCATTGCCTCGCCTGATGCAGACGATGCTCGACTCATCGAGGCGCTAGAGCGGGCCGGGCTTGGTGATCTCTTGGCTAGTTTGTCCCATGGCCTGGCTACCACGGTGGGTGAGCGCGGCGTTGGCCTTTCCGGTGGTCAAGCGCAACGGCTTGCGCTGGCGCGTGTTTATCTTAGCCATGCCCAGCTCATCTTGCTTGATGAGCCGACAGCGAGTTTGGATGCAGAAACGGAAGGCGCAGTCATTCGGGCACTGCTGGAGTGGGCAAAAGAGGGGCGTACACTGGTCATGGCGACGCATCATCCCGCAGTGGTGTCAGTGGCCAATCGTCATTTTGTGTGCCGCTCTGGTCAGCTAGTGGAGGTGACGCCATGAAGCAACTGTATCGTGACGTTGCGCCCTGGCTCAGCCTGCTGCTTCGCCGTCGTCAGGCGTTTTGGCTGGGGGCGCTGCTGGTATGGATTACCTTGCTCGCGGGGTTGTCGCTGCTAGGGCTTTCCGGGTGGTTCATCGTTTCCTGTGCCCTCGCGGGCATCGCTTTGGCAGCGGGCCTGCCCTCGTCGTTGGATGTCTACGTCCCTGGTGGGGGTATTCGTTTTTTTGCGTTGCTGAGAACCGTGGCGCGCTACATCGAGCGGCTTCATAACCATAACACCGTGCTTACGCTGCTGGCTGATTTGCGCTATCGCGTGTTTGGCGACTTGACGGGGTTGGATGATGCAACCCTCAAGCGTCGCCGAGTCAGCGAGTGGTTGAGTCGCCTCACGGCTGATATCGATCAGCTCGACAATTTCTACCTACGGTGCTTGATTCCACCGGTAGCCGCGCTGCTCACGATCTTGATGGTCTCGGGATTCATTGCGATATGGCTGCCCGCTGTCGGCATCGCGATAGCGTTCGTATTGACGCTTCTTTGGGGGGTGGTGACTTTTGGCTTTGGTTGGCTCGGCTTCGCCAATAGTTACCAGCAAGTCAGTGATCAGGAAGAGCTGCGCCGGCTGGTGCTGGACCAGATACAAGCATCTGCGGAGCTGCTGAGTTATCAGACGGTCGCTTGGCACCGTCAGAAAGTGCACTCGCATGAAGTGGAGGCCATGACGAATCAGCGCCGTCTCGTCTTGAAATCAGCCCTGGGTAATGCGTTTGTTGCCGTGGTCACTGGTCTTTTACTCATAGCGACGCTGTGGCTGGGCAGCTTAGCACTCTCAGCAGAAGCGGTCGTTGGGCCTATTGTCGTGATGGCAGTCATTGCCGTACTAGGCATTAACGAAGTGTTTGCACTGCTCCCTTCTGCGTTCTTGAAGCTCGGCGCGAGTTATGCTGCTGTTCAGCGTTTAAATGCGCTCAAAAAGGAGGCGCCTGGGCAGGGCGTGCAGCGTTTGCCATCAAATGCTGGCGAGTACGCCATCCAGCTCGACTCAGTGCATTACGTTTACCCTGGCGCGGCCTATCCCGCGCTGTCGGCCGTCCATGCCACACTTCGCCCGCAATCGCGTGTGGTGATTACCGGCGTCTCGGGGTCCGGTAAGTCGACGTTAGCTAGCATGTTGATGGGACGTATAGCCCCGACGCAAGGTGCGGTCAGTATGGCCGGTATCTCCCCTCATCGTGTTTCCGTAGAGAGCAGGGCAGAGCATTTCGTTCTTTTAACCCAGCAAACGGATCTATTCGATGGCACGTTAGAAGCGAATTTGCGTATGGCGAAACCCAGCGCAACCGATGATGAGTTGTGGCATGTGCTGGCTATGGTGGCCCTGGAGGACTGGGTGAGGCAGCAGCCCAAAGAATTGTTGACCCACGTAGGAGAGAAAGGTCAGCAGCTTTCTGGCGGTCAAGCGCGAAGAGTGGCGTTAGCCAGGTTACTGCTACGTGACCCGTCGGTTGTGCTATTGGATGAACCGTTTGCGGGCGTGGATGCGCGCACGGCCAGGCATTTGGCGACGGCGTTAGATCACTGGCTCGTAGGTCGGACGGTGATTTTCTTTGTCCATCAAGTAGATGACGCCGCGCTTTTACCAGGGGTGGAAGCGTGCTGGCACCTTGATGGAGGGCGGCTATTTATCGATACTACCTCGTCAACCTATCCGCAAGCAGGAGCGCAGTATGAATGAGTTTTTACGCCAACTTCCCAAAGTCGAGCTCCACTTGCATATCGAAGGTTCCCTTGAGCCTGAGCTCATGTTTACCTTGGCGGCTCGTAACGGTATCGAGCTCCCTTATGCCTCTGTTGAGGAAGCAAAAGCTGCTTACGACTTTCAAGATCTTCAGGGGTTTTTAGATCTGTACTATCAAGGCATGAACGTGCTGCGTAACGAACAGGACTTTTATGACCTTGCTATGGATTATTTCAAGCGCGCCCGTAGCGAAGGTGTCATGCATATCGACATGCATTTCGACCCACAGGCGCACCTACAGCGTGGCGTCCCGCTAGAAGTCGTCATGGCTGGCCTGCTTCGTGCGAAAGAGGATGCCGAAGCTACGCTGGACTTGACGGTTGGAATGATCATGGCATTTTTGCGTGACCGTCCCGCCGAAGAAGCGTTGCATGTACTCGAGCAGGCCTCTCCTTACTGGAAGTTCCTTGACGCCATTGGGCTGGATAGCGCGGAGCGCGATCATCCTCCTGCTAAATTCCAGGCTCTGTTCGCCCGTGCCAAAGAGTTGGGGCTAGTGCGCGTTGCTCATGCCGGTGAAGAGGGCCCCGCCGAATACATCGCAGACGCTCTCGACCTGCTGGACGTGCAGCGTATCGATCACGGCGTTCGCTGCTTGGAAAGTAACGATGTAGTCAAGCGCCTGCGTGATCAGCAAACGGTCTTGACGGTGTGCCCGTTGTCCAACGTCAGCTTGAAAGTCGTTGATCAATTAAGTGACCATCCGTTACCCCGGCTATTGGCAGAAGGGCTGAAAGTCACCATTAGCTCCGACGATCCTGCTTACTTTGGCGGTGGTCTGTTGGAAAACCACATGGCATGTGCTCAGGCGTTTGGTTGGAAAGAAGACACGTTTCGTATGCTCAATCGTAATGCGATTGAAGAAGCTTTTGTCAGCGAACAGCGTCGTGAAGAGCTTCTCAAGCGATTAGCGGCTGCGTAACGGATGCTTTGAAAAAAAGGTGTTGACGCGCGACGTTATATGCGTAAAATACGCACCACATCGAACGGCAACGCCATTCGAAAGCTCTTTAACAATTTGATCAGGTAATTCATGTGGGCGCTTGCCGATGAGGGTGAATCATCACCTATTATCAAGGCAAGCGACTCGTCAAACAGGCTTCGGCCTAATGAATGAATTCGTTTGACCCTTGAGCCAAGTTTGGTTCGCTTCTGTGGCCTCGGTCACAGGCAAGAACCGCATTGATCTTAAACTGAAGAGTTTGATCATGGCTCAGATTGAACGCTGGCGGCAGGCCTAACACATGCAAGTCGAGCGGTAACAGATCCAGCTTGCTGGATGCTGACGAGCGGCGGACGGGTGAGTAATGCATAGGAATCTGCCCGATAGTGGGGGATAACCTGGGGAAACCCAGGCTAATACCGCATACGTCCTACGGGAGAAAGGGGGCTTCGGCTCCCGCTATCGGATGAGCCTATGTCGGATTAGCTAGTTGGTGAGGTAAAGGCTCACCAAGGCAACGATCCGTAGCTGGTCTGAGAGGATGATCAGCCACATCGGGACTGAGACACGGCCCGAACTCCTACGGGAGGCAGCAGTGGGGAATATTGGACAATGGGGGCAACCCTGATCCAGCCATGCCGCGTGTGTGAAGAAGGCCCTCGGGTTGTAAAGCACTTTCAGCGAGGAAGAACGCCTAGCGGTTAATACCCGCTAGGAAAGACATCACTCGCAGAAGAAGCACCGGCTAACTCCGTGCCAGCAGCCGCGGTAATACGGAGGGTGCAAGCGTTAATCGGAATTACTGGGCGTAAAGCGCGCGTAGGTGGCTTGATAAGCCGGTTGTGAAAGCCCCGGGCTCAACCTGGGAACGGCATCCGGAACTGTCAAGCTAGAGTGCAGGAGAGGAAGGTAGAATTCCCGGTGTAGCGGTGAAATGCGTAGAGATCGGGAGGAATACCAGTGGCGAAGGCGGCCTTCTGGACTGACACTGACACTGAGGTGCGAAAGCGTGGGTAGCAAACAGGATTAGATACCCTGGTAGTCCACGCCGTAAACGATGTCGACCAGCCGTTGGGTGCCTAGCGCACTTTGTGGCGAAGTTAACGCGATAAGTCGACCGCCTGGGGAGTACGGCCGCAAGGTTAAAACTCAAATGAATTGACGGGGGCCCGCACAAGCGGTGGAGCATGTGGTTTAATTCGATGCAACGCGAAGAACCTTACCTACTCTTGACATCCTGCGAATTCGGTAGAGATACCTTAGTGCCTTCGGGAACGCAGAGACAGGTGCTGCATGGCTGTCGTCAGCTCGTGTTGTGAAATGTTGGGTTAAGTCCCGTAACGAGCGCAACCCTTGTCCTTATTTGCCAGCGCGTAATGGCGGGAACTCTAAGGAGACTGCCGGTGACAAACCGGAGGAAGGTGGGGACGACGTCAAGTCATCATGGCCCTTACGAGTAGGGCTACACACGTGCTACAATGGTCGGTACAAAGGGTTGCGAGCTCGCGAGAGTCAGCCAATCCCGAAAAGCCGATCTCAGTCCGGATCGGAGTCTGCAACTCGACTCCGTGAAGTCGGAATCGCTAGTAATCGTAGATCAGAATGCTACGGTGAATACGTTCCCGGGCCTTGTACACACCGCCCGTCACACCATGGGAGTGGACTGCACCAGAAGTGGTTAGCCTAACGCAAGAGGGCGATCACCACGGTGTGGTTCATGACTGGGGTGAAGTCGTAACAAGGTAGCCGTAGGGGAACCTGCGGCTGGATCACCTCCTTAAACGATGTCTTCCCCTCGCGGTAAGCGCTCACAATGAATTACCTGATCAGATAGTAGAGCAAACGGTTTACGCACGATCCCCTCTTGGGTCTGTAGCTCAGTTGGTTAGAGCGCACCCCTGATAAGGGTGAGGTCGGCAGTTCAAGTCTGCCCAGACCCACCAAATTTTATCGAACACATCATGCTCTTGTGCTTTGTATAGTCAGACTATGCGGTGCCATGGCATGCCTTGTGAGACATAAAATTACCGAGAGGTCAGTGTGGTCAGATGGGGCCATAGCTCAGCTGGGAGAGCGCCTGCCTTGCACGCAGGAGGTCAGCGGTTCGATCCCGCTTGGCTCCACCATTCTCGACACCGTTTGTTGTTTCGTGACCATTGATAAGTCAGACGCATCAGCGTTGCCTTATCACTGTTCACTGAACAGTCGCTCTTTAACAATGTATATCATGCTGACATGAACGTTTGTTGAAACGTTCATACGTAATTGTTAAGTGATACGTCTCAAGCGTATCCGGCAATCGTTATCATTGCGAGATACCAGACCCCTTCGGGTTATAGGGTCAAGCAATGAAGCGCACACGGTGGATGCCTAGGCAGCCAGAGGCGATGAAAGACGTGGTAGCCTGCGATAAGGTTCGGTGAGGTGGCAAACGACCTGTGACCCGGACATCTCTGAATGGGGAAACCCACTCAGCATAAGCTGAGTATCCTACGCTGAATACATAGGCGTAGGAGGCGAACCAGGGGAACTGAAACATCTAAGTACCCTGAGGAAAAGAAATCAACCGAGATTCCCCTAGTAGCGGCGAGCGAACGGGGACCAGCCCTTAAGCATGTGACTGATTAGGCGAATACGCTGGGAAGCGTGGCCATAGTGGGTGATAGCCCCGTAGCCGAAAATCTGATCATGTGAAATCGAGTAGGTCGGGGCACGAGAAACCTTGACTGAAGACGGGGGGACCATCCTCCAAGGCTAAATACTCCTGGCTGACCGATAGTGAACCAGTACCGTGAGGGAAAGGCGAAAAGAACCCCGGAGAGGGGAGTGAAATAGATCCTGAAACCGTGTGCGTACAAGCAGTAGGAGCGGACTTGTTCCGTGACTGCGTACCTTTTGTATAATGGGTCAGCGACTTATATTCAGTGGCGAGGTTAACCGTATAGGGGAGCCGTAGGGAAACCGAGTCTTAACTGGGCGACACAGTCGCTGGATATAGACCCGAAACCGAGCGATCTATCCATGAGCAGGGTGAAGATTGAGTAACATCAATTGGAGGCCCGAACCAGGATCTGTTGAAAAAGATTTGGATGACTTGTGGATCGGAGTGAAAGGCTAATCAAGCTCGGAGATAGCTGGTTCTCCTCGAAAGCTATTTAGGTAGCGCCTCACGTATCACCGCCGGGGGTAGAGCACTGTTTCGGCTAGGGGGTCATCCCGACTTACCAACCCGAGGCAAACTCCGAATACCGGTGAGTGCGAGCGTGGGAGACACACGGCGGGTGCTAACGTCCGTCGTGAAAAGGGAAACAACCCAGACCGTCAGCTAAGGTCCCCAAATCCTGGTTAAGTGGGAAACGATGTGGGAAGGCTCAGACAGCTAGGAGGTTGGCTTAGAAGCAGCCATCCTTTAAAGAAAGCGTAATAGCTCACTAGTCGAGTCGGCCTGCGCGGAAGATGTAACGGGGCTAAACCAGGTACCGAAGCTACGGGTTCATCCTCTGGATGAGCGGTAGAGGAGCGTCGTGTAAGCCAATGAAGGTGTGTTGAGAAGCATGCTGGAGGTATCACGAGTGCGAATGCTGACATGAGTAACGATAAAGGGAGTGAAAAACTCCCTCGCCGGAAGACCAAGGGTTTCTGTTCGACGCTAATCGGAGCAGAGTGAGTCGGCCCCTAAGGCGAGGCCGAAAGGCGTAGTCGATGGGAAACGGGTCAATATTCCCGTACCGGACATGATTGCGATGGGGGGACGGAGAAGGCTAGGTGAGCCAGGCGTTGGTTGTCCTGGTGAAAGTGAGTAGGCTGGTGTCTTAGGTAAATCCGGGACGCTAAGGCCGAGACACGAAACGAACGGACCACGGTCCGGAAGTCATTGATGCCACGCTTCCAGGAAAAGCCTCTAAGCTTCAGATCATGTGCGACCGTACCCCAAACCGACACAGGTGGTCAGGGTGAGAATCCCAAGGCGCTTGAGAGAACTCGGGTGAAGGAACTAGGCAAAATGGTGCCGTAACTTCGGGAGAAGGCACGCCGGCGTAGGGTAATGGGACTTGCTCCCCGAGCCCGAACCGGTCGAAGATACCAGGTGGCTGCAACTGTTTAGTAAAAACACAGCACTCTGCTAACGCGCAAGCGGACGTATAGGGTGTGACGCCTGCCCGGTGCCGGAAGGTTAAGTGATGGTGTTAGGCCTCGGCCGAAGCTCTTGATCGAAGCCCCGGTAAACGGCGGCCGTAACTATAACGGTCCTAAGGTAGCGAAATTCCTTGTCGGGTAAGTTCCGACCTGCACGAATGGCGTAATGATGGCCACGCTGTCTCCACCCGAGACTCAGTGAAATTGAAATCGCCGTGAAGATGCGGTGTACCCGCGGCTAGACGGAAAGACCCCGTGAACCTTTACTATAGCTTCACACTGGACGCTGATGTTGCCTGTGTAGGATAGCTGGGAGGCTTTGAAACCCGGACGCCAGTTCGGGTGGAGCCAACCTTGAAATACCAGCCTGGCATCATTGGCGTTCTCACTCAGGTCCGTTATCCGGATCGAGGACAGTGTGTGGTGGGTAGTTTGACTGGGGCGGTCTCCTCCCAAAGCGTAACGGAGGAGCACGAAGGTACCCTCAGCACGGTCGGACATCGTGCAATGAGTGCAAGAGCATAAGGGTGCTTGACTGCGAGACAGACACGTCGAGCAGGTGCGAAAGCAGGTTCTAGTGATCCGGTGGTTCTGTATGGAAGGGCCATCGCTCAACGGATAAAAGGTACTCCGGGGATAACAGGCTGATACCGCCCAAGAGTTCACATCGACGGCGGTGTTTGGCACCTCGATGTCGGCTCATCACATCCTGGGGCTGAAGTCGGTCCCAAGGGTATGGCTGTTCGCCATTTAAAGTGGTACGCGAGCTGGGTTTAGAACGTCGTGAGACAGTTCGGTCCCTATCTGCCGTGGGCGTTGGATGTTTGAGAAGAGCTGCTCCTAGTACGAGAGGACCGGAGTGGACGACCCTCTGGTGTTCCGGTTGTCACGCCAGTGGCATTGCCGGGTAGCTATGGTCGGACGGGATAACCGCTGAAAGCATCTAAGCGGGAAGCCCCCTTCAAGATGAGACATCCCTGAGGCCTAGAGCCTCCTAAAGGGCCCAGCGAGACCAGCTGGTTGATAGGCACGGTGTGGAAGCGCTGCAAGGCGTTGAGCTAACGTGTACTAATGGCCCGTGAGGCTTGACCCTATAACACCCAAGGGGTCTGGTCGCGATGATAACGATCGAGTGGATCGCCACTCAGAGAACCGGATACGCATCCGCCAGCCAAGGCGCTAGCGGACAAGAGACGATCACACAACACTCAGCATGATATGCATTACCTGTTACGCCTGACGACCATAGCACGCGTGAACCACCTGATCCCTTGCCGAACTCAGAAGTGAAACCGCTTAGCGCCGATGGTAGTGTGGGGTCTCCCCATGCGAGAGTAGGTCATCGTCAGGCACTTATACCGCAAAGAACCCAGCCAAACGGCTGGGTTTTTTGTTGCGCGCTCGAAAGCGCGCCATGACCAGCCCCGGGCATCCTGTGCTCGGGGCTTTTTGGTTGTGTGGTCTCTGGAAAACGCGGGAGGGAAACAAAAAAGCCGCTTATCAAACGCGGCTTTTAGATCGGGATCAATCCCGCTGATGTTGGCGAATACCGCCTGCCCAGGTTTCATAGATGGCGCGGTCATCGGCCAGCATCATGAGGGCGAAGAGGCGCTCGCCCAACGTGGTGCAGTGTTGGATACGGCGCTCAAGCAGCGATGTGGCATGGGGATCGATCACGACAAAATCGGCTTCGTAAGACGGGGCGAGCTGCCCAATGTGATGATCCAGCGAGAGCGCTTTAGCGTTACCGTGGGTCAAGCCGTAAAACCCCTGCCAAGCCGTCAGCGGCTGCCCCCGCAATTGGCCAACTTGATAGGCGCTTTTCAGCGTCGCGAATCCCGAAAGATCGGTACCGGCGCCAATATCACTGGCGTAGGTGAAGGACATTCCTATCTCTTTCGCTGCTTCTCGATCAAAGAGTCCGCTGCCTAGGAAAAGGTTGGAGCTTGGGCAGAATGCAATATTGGCGCCTCGCTCGGCCAGCCGTTGGCGCATACCGTTATCCAGGTGAATTCCATGGGCAAAGGTGCTGCGAGGTCCGACGAGTCCAGCGTCTTCATACACGGAGAGGTAGTCTCGGCTGCCCGGGAAAAGCTCGGCTACCCAGTCGAGTTCTCCGCTATTCTCAGCAAGATGCGTTTGTAGCCATAGAGAAGCGTCATTGCGCAGAAGCGCGCCTGCCGCATCCATTTGGGTCTTTGTCGATGTCGGCGCAAATCGAGGTGTTACGCTGTAGCCTAAGCGTTGTTTGCCGTGCCAGTCTTCGATCAAACGCTCGGTATCGGTAATACCCGTTGCACCATCCATCAATGCGTCGGGGGCATTACGATCCATCAGTACTTTGCCGACAAGCATGCGTAATTGGCGTTTCTGGCAAGCGGTAAAGAATGCATCGACCGACCCTGGGTGGCTAGAGCCGAACACTTGCGCGGTCGTGGTGCCAGCTCTCAGCATTTCGTCTAAAAACGCGTTGGAGAGAGCTTCTGCATGGGCATGATTGGCAAAGCGACACTCTTCAGGGAACGTATAGTCGTTGAGCCAGTCGAGTAGCTGGCGACCATAGGAGGCCATGATATCGAGCTGGACATAGTGCACGTGGGTATCGATAAAGCCAGGCATGATGAGTTTGCCACGATAATCGAGCACCTGACTGTTTGAGGGTAACTGTTCGATGATATCCACGTAGTGGCCAACTGCGTGGATATGACCCTCTTTTAGCCACAGAAGACCATCGCCGTAATGCTCGAGGCTGCCAGGTGTCGGAAAATCGTCGTCCCCTGGATCACGGGCAAAGCTCACCAGCTCCGCGCGGATAAACGTATCAGTAGAAGTCATATTAGCTCGAATGTGTCGCTGTATCGTTGAATAGAGAGCGTAAAGCTACGGGGTCGAGTCCGCGGGTTTGCCGATCGATGGGTTGATCGGTTAACCATAACAGTTCGGTCACGACGGTCATGGCAATCGCATAGGGCGTTTTATTGCTGAGTTTGGTGCCGTGAACGGCGCCAATGGGGCAGCGGACTCGCTGAATCTCATCCGGTGAAAAGCCATCACGCATCAAGCGACCTTGAAAGCTCGCCCATTTACTGTCCGAACCGATCAGTCCAATCGTGGCGAGGTCCGGGCGTTTCAGCAGTGCTGAAATGAGCGCGTAGTCTTCGTCATGGCTGTGGGTCATGACGAGGGTATGGCCACCGGTAGGGAGGGCGTCCATGACGGAGGTCACACTCGCCAACGTGTAACAGTTAAGACGTGGCTGTTGGGCATCTTGCTTGGTAAAACGGTCGGGGCGACTGTCATACCAATCGATTTGCCAGGGAAGTGGCGCGCTCAATTTGACGATTTCTCGACCTACATGGCCCGCACCAAATAGCGCAATCCGCTGGGGGGCGCCTGGAAAGACCTCAAGCAGCACATTGACAAAGCCACCGCAGCACTGACCGCTGCGTCCGCCTAGTGAAAATGCCTCAAGATGAATGCCGGCTTCCCCTTGCTGTAATAAGGTCCGAGCGGCGCTAATGGTTTGCCACTCGAACGTACCGCCTCCCAGCGTGTCGATAATGGCGTCATCGGTAATGACCATGCGAGCCCCCGGCTCGCGTGGCGTCGAACCTGCGCTGGTCACTTGTGTTGCAAGGACATGTGGCGTACCGCTTTGCTGTAAACGGTGCAGAGCAGCGTGCCACGTTTCATGCGTTGGCGTCATAGTGTTTTTTTCCTGATGGCATTGGCTGCCATCATGACTCTTTCTGGTGTGGCGGGCGTATCCAAGTGGGGGGAAAGGCGATAATCCGTCAGGCTCGACAGCGCGTCTCTTAACGCCGACCACACACAAATACCTAGCATGAAGGGGGGTTCGCCCACGGCTTTCGAACGGTATAGGCTTGCCATGGAATTGGGGTGTCCCTCTAAGAGGGAAACGTTGAATACACGAGGTAAGTCACCGTAGGTGGGGATTTTATAGGTAGCCGGTCCATCGCTAATCAGCACGCCTTTATCGTTCCATTTGAGCTCTTCACTGGTCAACCAGCCCATCCCCTGAATGAAGCCCCCCTCGACTTGACCGATATCGATCGCTGGATTGAGCGAATTGCCTACGTCATGCAAGACATCGACTCGGTCGACCAAGTACTCTCCACTGAGTGTGTCCACGCTGACTTCGGCCACCGCGGCGCCGAATGCATAATAGTAGAAGGGGCGGCCTTGGCCCGTCGCTCGGTTATAGTGAATCAACGGCGTCGCATAGAACCCTTTTTCCGAAAGTGATACGCGGTTTAAGTATGCCGTTTGGATGAGTTCGCCCCACGGTATGCGACGCTCGCTCTCTCCGATGCCTGCGACCAGCATGCCGTTTTCCAGTCGCATGCCTTCACGATCCATTCCACCTTCGAAATGCTGGGCAGCAAAGTCGAACAGCCGCTCTCGCAGCTTGCTGGCAGCATCTCGGGCAGCCATACCGTTGAGGTCCGCGCCGCTGGAGGCCGCCGTAGGAGAGGTGTTGGGGACTTTATCGGTACGTGTTGCGCTGATTCGCACGCTGTCCAAGTCGAGGCCCAATTCTCGGGCCACCACTTGGCAAATTTTGGTATGCAGCCCCTGGCCCATTTCAGTGCCGCCATGATTGATCATGATGCTGCCGTCGGTGTAAACGTGCAGCAGCGCCCCTGCTTGGTTGAGATGCTGAGCGGTGAATGAAATGCCAAATTTTACGGGGGTGAGCGCAAGTCCTTTTTTGATGATGGGGCTCGATGCATTGAAGTCGCGTAACTGTTGGCGCCGAGTCCAGTAATCGCTGCTGGTTTCCAGTGTGTTCACGAGGGTATGCAGCAGCTGTTTTTGATCGACTTGCTGCCCGTAATGCGTCGTATCACGACCATCGCGATAGAAATTGCGTTTACGAATGGTCAGCGGGTCTTCGCCTACTTGGCGGGCAATGTCATCCATCGCCGCCTCAATGATCATCATACCCTGAGGGCCGCCAAAACCACGGAAGGCGGTATTGGACGCCGTGTGGGTTTTGGCACGGTGGCCGGTAACCCGGGCCTCGCCCAGCGAGTAGGCGTTGTCGGCGTGGAACATGGCGCGATCCACGATGGCATCCGAGAGGTCGGGTGAATAGCCACAGTCGCCAATCACCGTAATATCGCCTCCCTGAATGACGCCACGTGCATCGATCGCCAGCTGATAACGATTATGAAATGGGTGGCGTTTGCCCGTGATGCGCATGTCGTCACTTCGCGTTAGACGAAGCCGTGTCGCCCTACCAGTGCGGCGCGCAATGATGGCAGCGATACATGCCCAGGGCGAGGCTTGGGTCTCTTTTCCCCCAAAACCGCCGCCCATACGGCGCACTTCCACTGTTACAGCATGAAACGGAACACCAAGCACCTCCGCGACCAGTTTTTGCGTCTCGCTTGGGTGCTGATTGGAGGTGTAGACCATGACGCCGTCATCTTCCGTGGGCACCACGACGCACGCCTGGCCCTCGAGATAGAAGTGCTCCTGTCCTCCGATGAACAGTTCGCCTTCAATCAACTGCTCGGCATTTTGCAGGGTGGCTGCCCAGTCTCCACGGGCTTGCACATGGGTAGGGCGGACTACGTCTTGACGCTCGGCGGCGGCCACGGGATCCAAGCTGGCAGGCTGCTCATCGATTTGCAAAGAGGCCAACTTGACCGCTTGACGAGCGGCCTGAAGGGACGTGGCTGCCACGGCAAAGAGGCACTGTCCGGCGTAGCTGATCTCATGGTCAACGAAAATCGGATCACCGGGAAACACGGGGCCGATGTCAGTATGGCCAGGCACATCATGGAAGGTAATGACATCGACCACACCTGGCGCGCTGCGCACCGCGTCCAACCCCATCGACGTTAGCGTCCCATGGGCAACGGGCGATAGCCCTAGCGCTGCGTGTAGTGCATCCTGGGGCGTTTTGAGATCATCAATGTAGGTCGCTTTACCAGTAACGTGTTTCTCGGCGCTTTCGTGGAAGCTGGAAGTGCCGGCTTGGCGCTGCCCATGGCTGTCAACCGTATGGCGAGCCAGTGGCCCGGCCCCTTGAATGTGATCGTTCAATTCGCGGCGAGCGCGGCGGCTATCGCCATCAAGCTTAGTGAGCGTACGCATGGAGCATGACCTCCTGTGTCGGTGCTGAAAGCGAAAGGTAGAGACGTTCCATGAGGTTGGCAGCGGCCTGCTGGCGATAGCGCTGGCTGCCACGGACATCGTTCATTGGTTGGAAGTCGCTCCCCAGCGCCTGCTGCGCAGCTTGAAAACTTTCCTGCGATAGCGCTCTGTTCGTCAACGCCGCTTCTGCATGCAGGGCACGTTGAGGAACCGCGGCCATGCCACCAAAGGCGATCCGCACGTCGCTCAAAACGCCACCCTGTAAGCGATAATGGAAAGCACCTAGCACGGCGGAAATATCGTCCTCACGTCGTTTGGAGAGTTTCCACACTTTTAGCTCGGCATCCTCTGCTAGCCGCGGGATGAAAATACGGCTGATGACCTCATCGGCGGCGAGCGCTGTCTTTTTATACGCTAAGAAGAACTCACTAAGAGGCAGCACGCGGCAGCCATCTCGATGCGTCAGCTCCAACGACGCGCCCAGGGCCAACAGCACTGGCGGCGTATCTCCAATGGGCGAAGCGTTGGCGATGTTACCGCCTAAGGTGCCTCGATTGCGCACTTGCTGCGAGCCCAGCCGGTGAAGCAGGTGGGCAAACGCTGGATAGTGCGCTTCAAACAGCGGCTCTAGCTGGGAGTAAGTGACGCCTGCGCCGATCCACCAGCCGGACTTACCATTCAGAGCGGCCTCTTCGATATGGCGCAGCGATTCGACGTGGGTGACGTCGATCAATTGATTCAATGTGGCCAGCCGCTGAGTGTTTTCAAGCCACAGGTCGGTAGCGCCAGCCACCAAGCGGGCCGATGGGTAGCGGCGGCGAAGCGCCGTGAGCTCTTCCAACGTGGCGGGTTGGGCAAAAAGCGCGACGTCGTCGTCTGGTGTATTAGACGGACTCAGCGCCACGGTCGCTGGTTGGCTGGCGTCGAACCACTGCGGCGTTTGCCATGGATGAGACGACATGCTCAGGGCGGCATCCCGAATGGGGCGGTATCCGGTACAGCGGCAGAGGTTGCCACCCAGCGCTGCCTCCAGCCGTTCCGGCGTCAAGGGCGCCGGGCGTTTCTGCTGTTGGGTATGTAGTGTAAATAGCGACATGACGATACCCGGCGTACAGAAACCGCATTGGCTTCCGTGGCACTCGACCATTGCCCGCTGCGCAGGATGAAGCTCTCCGTTCGCTGATAGACCCTCTACGGTGAGTAGATGCTGGCCATGCAATTGATGGGCAGGGGTAATGCAGGCGTTAAGGCTCAGAAAATCCGAGTCGGCCGGGCTTTTAATCGCGACGGTGCACGCGCCGCAATCCCCCGAAGCACAGCCCTCTTTCGTGCCGGTCATGCCCAAATGATCGCGTAACAGCGTTAGAATACTGGTATCCGGGGACACCTGACACTGGGTCGGGGTGCCATTGAGCAGAAACTCAATTGTTGCCATGCCAAACTCCGTTATGATTGTTCTGACCGATCGGTCAATAATGTTGAGCTTGGGACAAAACGGCGCCTCTTGCAAGAGTTTGTTAAATGAATGTGTCATGCACTTTTAGTGTGCATTTCGCTACAAAACGCACTGTGATGCGGCACGTTAACGAGACAACGATGACAAGTTCGCCTGAGAGCGATCACAAGGAGCTTACTGAATGACGGTGGATACCGCGAACCCAGAAAACGCCAGCAGAGAACGCATCGAACAGACCATATTGAGCGCTGCAGAGCAGGTGTTTTCACAGCACGGTTATCGGGGGGCCAGTCTTCAAGCCATTGCCGATCAAGCCCAGTTGCCCAAGGCCAACATTCTCTACTACATGGGTAGCAAGCAGGCGCTTTACGTCCGTCTACTGAACCGAATGATGAAGCGCTGGAACGCGGTACTCGAAGATATTCATGAAGAGAGTGATCCCGCTCAAGTACTGAGCGATTTCATTCGCACCAAAATGGAGCTTGGGCAGCGCTATCCGGAAGGGTCCAAGCTCTTTGCTGCGGAAATTTTAGCGGGCGCTCCCTTTTTAAAAGAGTATCTATCAGGAGAGCTCAAAGCATGGGTGGCGTCTCGTGCGGCGATCATACGTGAGTGGTCGCGACAGGGAAAAATGGACGATGTGGACCCACGGTGGTTGATATTTCTGATCTGGTCAGCTACCCAGCACTACACGGAATATAGCGCCCAGGTGTCCGGCATCCTCGGGAAAGCGTCGCTAAGCGAAGCGGATTTGGCGTCCGTTTGCCAGTTTCTGGAACACGTCATTCTCAAAGGCTGCGGTATTGCAACCTCCGGCCATCTCACGCGCTGATTTATGAGTACATCGCTTCCTATCGATCAGCATTTAACGGCACTCGAGTGCGCATTGGCGGATCAGACGCGCTTGATTCTCGTGGCGCAGCCAGGGGCTGGTAAAACCACCCGCGTACCGCTAAGGCTTCTTGAGAGTGACTGGGCCAAGGGGCAGAGGCTGCTGTTACTCGAGCCGCGGCGAGTCGCCGCCAAGCTTGCTGCCACTTTCATGGCCGACCAGCTCAATGAGCGCGTAGGCGAAACCGTTGGGTATCGAATGCGGGGCGATAGTCAGATCGGACCCCATACGCGGCTGGAAGTGGTCACGCAGGGGGTGCTGACACGCATGCTGCAAGAGGATCCGCTGTTAGAAGGCGTGGCAGGCATCATTTTTGACGAATTCCATGAGCGCAGCATCGAGGCAGATCTAGGATTGGCATTGGCACTCGATGTGCAAGAGAGCGTGCGCGATGATTTTCGACTGCTGGTTATGTCTGCCACGTTGGACGTGACAGCGCTGACGCGGGTATTGGGAAGTGAAACGCCCGTCATTGAAAGTCAGGGACGAGCATTTTCCGTCGAGACTCACTACCGCCCACTGGCAACGAGCGAGTCGCTCACTGCCGCCGCGTTGAGAGTGATTCACGAAGCTCTGTCACGTCCCGTTAGCCAAGACATACTGGTCATATTGCCTGGCGTGGCGGAGATCTCTCAGCTAGTTGCTGCCGTGGACGGGAGCGCTTTGGATGTTGAGGCTCTACCGCTGCATGGCAGGTTGCCCTTGGATGCGCAGCAGGCTGCTATGCGACCTCATGGTGCGCGCCAGCGAGTGATCGTTTCAACGGCCATTGCCGAGTCCAGTGTCACCATCGATGGCGTGAACTGTGTCATCGATGCAGGGTTAGAACGCGTGCCGCTTTTCAATTCCCGGACGGGATTGACCAAGCTGACGACACGGCGTGTGAACAAAGCGAGCGCCGATCAACGTCGTGGACGCGCCGGTCGGCAACAGCCGGGGACGTGTTACAGGCTCTGGGCGGCTGAGCAGCCTCTGGTGGGGTACGCTGAGCCTGAAATACTGCAAGCCGACCTATCCAAATTGGCGTTAGAGCTGGCGCTGTGGGGCGTACGTGAGCCAGACGAGCTATCCTGGGTCACGTCACCTCCTGAAGGCGCATGGCGAACGGCTCAAGATCTCTTAAAACGGCTCTGCTTACGAGTGCCCAACGGTGGATTGACGCCGCTTGGTAAACAGAGTGCTGCACTTGCCCTGACACCGCGTTTAGCCGCCATGCTGCTGGGGGCGCGAACGCTGCAGGCAACGCCCTTGGCGTGTGCGTTGGCCGCGTTATTAGAGGGGAGGGAGCGGATTCAAGGTTCACTGCGTGATGCGCTGGTTCAGCGGCTTCGTCAGCCCTCGGCCTTTCCACAGTGGCATCGGGAGGCGACCCGTTTGTCTCGGCTCATGGAAACTAAACTCCCATTGGAGATCGATCTGGAGCCGCTTGGCGCGTTACTTTGTCTGGCATACCCTGATCGCATCGCGCAATGTATGTCGCCTGGTCGTTTCAAGCTGGCGAACGGCAAAACGGCCACGCTGCCCGAAAATCATTCACTTGCACAGCAGGCTTGGCTCGTGGCGGTGGCGCTAGAGAGTGCGACCAGTGACGCCAGAATGTATTTGGCAGAGCCCATTACGCTTGCCACGCTAGAGAGCCTTTACCCTGATACGCAGCAGTGGGAAGAGCGAATACGCTGGTCGGAAGAGCAGGGCAAGCTGGTGGGAGATGCCGTTCAGCGGCATGGCGAACTCATCTTGGCCTCCCGGCCGTTACAGCAGTTGTCAGCTGAGGCGATGGAGCAGGCGCTTTTGACCGCGCTGAGACAGCGTCCTCACCTAGTGATGACCGACAACGTTCGCCAATGTCAGGGGCGTATGGCACTGCTCTCACGGATATGGCCCGAGCAGTGGCCCGATTGGTCCGAGACTGTCTTGCTGGGCACATTAGACATCTGGCTAGCGCCCTATGTCGTTGGGCTGACGCGCCTGGCTCAGGTCGAAAAGTTGCCATTTCATACCTGTTTATTGAACACGCTGGCGTGGGAGCAACAGCAGCAGATGGAGCGCTTGGTGCCGACGGCGCTAACCGCGCCAAGCGGCAATACCGTCGACCTCGATTACGCGCCGTGTCGTATAGAGGAGCAGTCGCCGATACTCGCGTTGAAGCTTCAGGAGGCTTTTGGTTGGCAGCACACGCCCACCGTCGTCGATGGGCGTGTGCCGATCACGCTTCACTTGTTGTCCCCGGCGAGGCGCCCGCTCCAAGTGACCCAAGATTTGCAGAGCTTTTGGGTCAATGGCTACCCCGAAGTACGCAAAGAGATGCGAGGGCGGTATCCAAAGCACCCTTGGCCCGAAGATCCCTTATCCGCTCAAGCCACGGCACTTACCAAGCGACGCAAAGGATAAGCCGTTACTAGCATCAGTCGTTATCTTCATCGTTTCGCGGTGTGTCAGGGAGCTCACCCGGTTTACGATAGCGAACGCCGTCAGCATGAGGCTCTTCGTACTGGCGGTTCTCATCCTCGGCCACAACACCCAAGACGGTTTCTTGAGAACCATCCGGCCACGTATAGGTAGTGCAGCCAGCGAGCGATAGAAGAGGAAATAGGGCAACACATAGGGGCAACGCGATTCCACGATGCTTGGGCATAAACGACTCCATTGACAACCCATTGCAGAATTAGCAAATGTCGGCTTAGTGTGAATTGGCCGACGATAGGCCGCAAGCTTAATTACGCTGCGGGCGTACTGATAAAAGATGGCGTAGGGTGTTAATAAAAAGCAGTCTACAGTGTTGTTTTTCCATCGTGGTCCTGTACAGCATTTTTCGCTCGCGTACTCAGGCGGGTTGCCTGCGTCAATGGCCTTATATGCCTATGTCTCCCTCGGCACTGCTTTTCTCACAGCATGATTCATGAAATTGCCTATCCTCAATGAGAGCCAGGTGCTCTACGACGGTTGCCCAATCGAGCATTAACCCACTCAACCGTGAGGAAAGCGCTATGTGGTCAGTGATCAAGTCAGTACTGGCAGCGCTCATAGGCGTCCAGAATGATCGTCAGCGGCAGCAGGATTTTTCTAGTGGCAAGCCTGCAATCTTCATCATAACGGCGGTCGCCGTCACGATTGTGTTCGTGCTAATGCTGCTTGGTGTGGCGATCTTTGCAGCACGTTGAACCGTTGAGAAACATCACGCTTGTCGAGCGTGACGAATGCCATATGTTTTCTATACTCAAATGACATCACTTAATCCTGACCTAATAAAAGGGTTGGCGAGAACAACAATAACAAGGAGGCGGCTATGCACCTACCGTGGCGATGGCTTCTCACCATGTCCAGTGTCGCAAGTATCTCCCAAGTGCAAGCCAGTAGCTGGAATATGCCGGTCGGCGTAACGGATGTCAGCCGCGATATTTTTGGCCTTCACATGACCATTTTCTGGGTATGTGTGGTGATTGGCGTCGTCGTCTTCGGTGTCATGTTTTACTCCTTGTTCCGCTATCGTCACTCCAAGGGAGCCAAGGCTGCCCGCTTTCATGAACACACCTCCGTGGAGGTGCTCTGGACGGCCATTCCGATCCTGATACTGGTCGGCATGGCGGTGCCCGCAACGGCCACGCTCAAAAACATGTATGACGCTTCTGAAGCTGACCTGGATATCATGATTACCGGTCAGCAGTGGCGCTGGCGCTACGAATACCTGGGTGAGGATGTTGCGTTCACTTCCAACCTAAGTACCAGCCGCGAACAGATCCGTGGCGAAGAAGAGAGAAGCGAGCATTATCTACTCGATGTGGATGAGCCTCTCGTGTTGCCCATCAATCGCAAAGTGCGCTTTTTGATGACGTCCGATGACGTCATCCACTCTTGGTGGGTGCCCGAGCTGGCCGTCAAACAAGACACGATCCCTGGGTTCATTAACGAAAACTGGGTTCAGATCAACGAGCCCGGCATATATCGCGGGCAGTGTGCCGAACTATGCGGGGTCAATCATGGCTTCATGCCCATCGTGGTGCATGCCATGGAGGAAGCGGAGTTTGAGACGTGGCTTGAGGAGCGTAAAGCTGCTGCCGAGCAGGAAGCGATGGGGGTCGATCGTGAATGGGCGATGGAAGAACTCATGGCTCGTGGCGAAACCGTCTATCAATCCATCTGCTCCTCTTGCCATCAAAGTGAAGGGCAGGGGGCTCCCCCCGCGTTCCCTGCGCTTGCAGGCAACGAACAGTTGATCAATGACTTGGATTGGCATTTAGGCCGTGTCATCAACGGCGTGTCGGGCGCGGCCATGCCAGCCTTCCGTAGTACGCTGAATCCGGTAGAGATAGCTGCGGTGGTGACATACACGAGAAATGCCTGGGGAAATGATACGGGGGATATCGTTCAGCCAGCGGCAGTGGCCGAACGTATCGCGCAATAAGCGTTAAACAACGTCTTCTAATAATACGATAAAGTGCGGAGAGACTTATGGCGCCCAAACTACCTCCACAACACCCGCTGCAGCACAGTTCGACGGCCGTTGCGGGCAGCCAGTCTCAGGAGGGGCACGCTCACCACGCCCCACCCAAAGGCATCTTGCGATGGTTGCTGACCACCAATCATAAAGAGATTGGGTCCCTGTATTTGATTTTCTCACTGACGATGTTTTTTGTCGGTGGGATCTTTGCGCTGGTGGTGAGAGCGGAGCTATTCCAACCCGGTTTACAGCTGGTCGAGCCTGAGTTCTTTAATCAAATGACCACGATGCACGGCTTAATTATGGTCTTTGCAGCCGTGATGCCCGCTTTTACGGGGCTCGCCAACTGGATGATTCCCCTACAAATTGGCGCGCCAGACATGGCGTTACCGCGACTCAACAACTTCAGTTTTTGGCTTTTACCCGTTGCCTTTGCTCTGCTGCTTTCTACCTTACTGATGCCGGGCGGCGGCCCTAATTTCGGCTGGACCTTCTACGCGCCTTTATCGACGACCTATGCGCCGGCTTCCACGACGTTTTTTATCCTGGCGCTGCATATCGCGGGGATTAGTTCGATTTTAGGTGCCATCAACATCATCGCGACCATTCTCAACATGCGAGCCCCTGGTATGCGGATGATGGACATGCCGCTGTTCGTCTGGACATGGCTCATCACGGCCTTTCTGTTGATCGCCGTCATGCCGGTATTGGCGGGGGTCATCACCATGATGTTGATGGATATCAACTTCGGTACCAGCTTCTTCGATGCTGCGGGTGGGGGAGATCCCGTGCTGTTCCAGCATCTGTTCTGGTTCTTTGGGCACCCGGAAGTTTACATCATGATACTGCCAGCGTTTGGGATCGTGTCAGCCATCATTCCAACGTTTGCGCGTAAACCGCTGTTTGGCTACGCCTCGATGGTATATGCCACTGCGGCCATCGCACTACTTTCGTTTTTGGTTTGGGCCCACCATATGTTCATCGTCGGTCTACCGCTGACCGCCGAGCTGTTCTTCATGTACTCCACCATGCTGATCGCCGTGCCCACGGGGGTCAAGGTGTTCAACTGGGTGACCACGCTGTTTCGGGGTTCGATCAGTTTTGAGCCACCCATGCTGTTTGCGCTGGCGTTCGTCGTGCTATTCACCATAGGCGGCTTTTCAGGGCTGATGCTGGCGATTGCCCCTGCCGATTTCCAGTACCACGACACCTATTTCGTAGTGGCACATTTCCACTACGTACTCGTGCCTGGCGCTATTTTCGCCATCATGGCAGGCGTGTACTACTGGTTACCCAAGTGGACGGGGCACTACCCCAACGAACGTCTGGCGCAGTGCCATTTCTGGTGCTCCATCATTGGCGTCAACCTGACTTTTTTCCCGATGCACTTCGCCGGGTTGGCAGGTATGCCAAGGCGTATTCCCGATTATGCGCTGCAGTTTGCCGACTTCAATCTGCTATCCAGCATTGGGGCGTTTTTCTTTGGTGCCTCACAGCTCCTCTTTGTACTTGTGGTCGTGCTCTGCGTGCGAGGCGGGCAGAAAGCCCCTGCGAAAGCTTGGGAAGGCGCCGTAGATTTAGAGTGGAGCGTGCCCAGCCCGGCGCCGTTGCATACGTTTGACACGCCTCCCGTCTTTCATCGTGCCCAAACTCATGACTAAGCAGTGAGTGTCGGCCTAGGTGGAGGTATGAGCATGGCTATCGAGGGGTATCAAGAAGCGGGAGTGAGAAAAACGGTCGTGCGAAGCGTGGCGGCCCTGGTAGGGATGTTTGCCTTTGCATTCGCCTTGGTGCCCCTCTATGACGTGTTTTGCAAGGTGACCGGATTGAACGGCAAAGTCGATACTACTGCCCAGGCCATCGTACATGAGGAGGTCGATCAGTCGCGCTTCGTCACGGTGCAGTTCATTACTCGTGGCAGTGCCGGTTTACCCTGGCAAATGAGCGTCGAAACGCGGCAAATGCGCGTTCATCCAGGGCAAACGGCAGAGGTGGATTTTACGTTCACCAACAACAGTGCCGTCAAGAGTTGGGGGCGAGCCGTGCCCAGCGTGTCTCCCTCCAGTGCCACGACATATTTACGCAAGGTAAGCTGTTTTTGTTTTCAAGAGCAGCAACTGCAGGGAGGCGAACGGCTCACCATTCCGCTCGTTTTTCAGTTGGCCAGAGACCTGCCTGAAGAGATCAACACCATCACCTTGGTATACACCCTATACCCAGTACAGCGCATAGCGCTCCAGACGGTCCAAAACAATAACTCGGCGGGGGATAACATATGAGCAGCGGCAGCTACTACGTTCCTGCTACCAGTCGGTGGCCCATTTTAGGCTCACTGGCGCTTGGCGCCATGATGCTGGGTATCGGTATTCAGTTGGTGCACGATACCGGAGCGCCACTGATGGTCATCGGTGTCCTGGGGGTAGTGAGTGTGATGGGTCTGTGGTTTCGCGATGTCATTCATGAATCCATGGGTGGCCTCTATGATGCTCAGATGGACCGGTCATTTCGCTGGGGGATGGGCTGGTTCATTTTTTCCGAGGTGATGTTTTTCGCCGCCTTTTTTGGTGCCTTGTTCTATATCAGAACCTTCACGTTGCCATGGCTCGGTGGTGAGGGGGCCAAAGGTGTATCAGCGCTGCTTTGGCCAGATTTCGTGCCGCAGTGGCCGCTGCTCAATCCGCCCGATGCGTCGGTATCAGGGCCGACCAGCGTGCTTAGCCCTTGGCAACTGCCTCTGGTCAATACGCTCATACTCGTGACGTCCAGTATCACGCTGACCGTCGCACACGAGGCTCTTAAACTAGGCTACCGGCAAACCTGTCGCAACTGGCTGGCGGGTACGGTGCTGTTGGGTATCTGCTTTATCGTCATCCAAGGTGTCGAGTATTACGAGGCTTATCACCACTATGGCATCACCCTGGAGGCGGGGATTTTCGGCGCTACCTTTTTCATACTCACGGGTTTCCATGGCCTTCATGTGATCATTGGCACTCTGATCTTGGCAAGCATGCTCGTGAGGATCGTCAAAGGCCACTTTGCTAACGATCACCATTTTGGCTTTGAGGCGGCCTGTTGGTACTGGCACTTCGTGGACGTGGTCTGGGTGGGGCTCTTTATTTTCGTCTATGTGTTCTAGGAGGCTATCCAAGCTCGCCTGATAAAAAGCCAATGAGAAGCAGTGCCACCAGCAGGCAAGCGAGAGCAATACGCCATTTCAGTGATATGAGCAGGCGCCTGGAAGTGCTGTCATCACGAAGCAAAAAGCCTGCGCCTGCGGCAAGGCTGGCCACCATTCCGATAAATACCACGGCGATGAGTAGTTTTAACCACATGATCAAGCCCTCTCGTTATCCAGTCAGACTTTATGTCTGGTATTTGTTCTGGGGTGTGGTGGTCACGCTCGGTCTCGTCTTAGGACTATGGCAGTGGGAGCGGGCGGATGACAAGCGCGAATTATTGGCCAGCAGAGCGGCTGCTCCTGTGATGATCGAGCCCACCGATACACCCGTCGAAGGCGCACAGGTACATTTACGTGGCAGATATCTGTCGGAGCATACGCTCTATTTAGACAATCGAATGACGGGAGGTCGGTTGGGCGTTGCGGTGCTTACACCGCTCAGAGATAGGTACGGGCAGCTATGGTTGGTTCAGCGAGGGTTTTTAGAAACGGGGCCCAGCCGAGAGGCACCCTCTACATCGACGCCTGTCGGCATGATCGACGTCTCTGGGGAGTGGCAGAATGCACAAGTACAAGGCCCCCTTTATGGCGCTAATCGAGAGGGTGTCAGGCTTCAACAGCTTAGCCTTATGCCATGGGAGTCGACGCTAGGCGCATTCAGTCATCAAGGGTGGCTGCATGCAGAGGAGGGAGCCGGTACGCTGACACCTTGGTGGGAGCCAAGTGTGATGCCGCCCAGCCGTCATCTTGGCTATGCCGTGCAGTGGTGGGCGTTGGCCTTAACGGCTTTCATGATCATGCTGTTTGGTGGACACCGTTTGGTCGCCGACAATCGCGAACGCTATCTAGGAGGACGCTAATATGCCACCCCATCGTCCCGTACGCTATCCAAGAACCAAGCTGCTGCTACTGTTCGTGATTTTTGCTGCTCCCATTGTCACCGCTTGGGGGATGGTGACTTGGCATGTGGGCATTCCTCAAGCGCACACCGCCCATGGCCAAGTCACGCTAGACGTTCCTTCTTTACATGAATGGCCATTGACGTTGCCGGCGCCTGCCTCTGAGCGGTGGACGCTGGTATTCGATTGCGGCGCGCACTGTGAACAAAAGCAGGACGAGCTTTGGCGTTTACACCGCGCCTTGGGGCGGGAGGCACCACGCCTGCAGCGATTGAGAATCGGTGGGGAAGCCGCTGCATTGCCGGGCGAAACGGTCACCAGTTGGAAACGTTCCCCTGCGTGGGGTGACGCCAGCAGCGTGTGGTTGTTCGACCCGATGGGTAGGCCCGCCCTTGCTTTTGACGACGCAACGGCTGCCGCCGACATCCTCGATGACATACGTCATTTGTTTAAAGTCAATCCACTATAGCCCGTGCCCGGCTACTCTTAGCCGTAAGGAACTATGATGCATAGCGACCCACAGCGCCGTCTTCGCTGGCTTGTATGGTTGACGTTGTCAGGTACGTTACTCACTGCCTGCGTGATATTGGTAGGTGCGTGGACGAGGTTGGTAGATGCCGGGTTAGGCTGTCCGGACTGGCCAGGTTGCTATGGAAAGCTCATCGTCCCCGATAGTGAACATGCGGCGCTCCAGCATCCTGATGCCCCGTTAGAACCTTTCAAAGCGTGGGTAGAAATGGCGCACCGCTACGTGGCGAGCTTTCTAGGCGTCATCGTGCTCAGCGTGGTGGCCTTGGGTTGGCCACTGCGAACGCGTAAGGGGTATCCGTGGCGTCTCAGCCTGTCACTATTGCTCGTCATTCTCGTGCAAGGCGCGTTTGGCGCCTTTACCGTTACCCTCAAGCTGTGGCCTCAGGTGGTCACGCTTCACTTGCTGGGCGGACTCAGCGTTTTAATGGTGTTTTTCTGGTTGCATCTTCGGTTGCGCAGCATTCGGCAAGGAAGCGTTTCCTCGGGCGCTGCAGGCAACGTGCTCTGGTACGCTGCTGGCGGGGTACTAGTGCTTCAACTCGCGCTAGGCGGCTGGGTGACCAGTAACTACGCCGGTATTGCTTGCCAAGGATTTCCAACTTGTAACACGCACTGGTGGCCCAGTATGGATCTCAGTGAAGGGTTCCACCTAACACAAACCGTTGGTCCCAATTATCTTCATGGTCAATTGCATGCCGATGCCCGCACGGCGATTCACATGGTACATCGGCTGGGGGCGCTTTTGTTGGGTATGACGCTACTGCTGCTCTGGTGGCGTTACCGGCACATCAAACAAGTTGCGAATGCACTGGTGGGTGTGCTGTGTGCCTATACGCTCCAAGTGGGGCTAGGTGTCGCTAACGTGCTGTTGTGGCTGCCGCTTTGGCTAGCGTTACTCCATACCGCTGGCGCTGTAGCACTCGTGTTGAGTCTTGGATGGGCTTGGTGGTGTTGGTGCTATCGTGTCAGTGTGCGGGAGATGGCGTACTCTATGCCACAGAGAGACGAGTTGGCTTCTCGTTACAGCTAAGCGTGGGTTTGGAGGCTTTAGAGGGGAGTGACAGTGAATGGTGTTGGTCTAACTCCGCTAATTAGGTGTACAATTCTCGTTAAGCTATTTATTTCCCAGTCAGTAGGGGCTTTATGAGTTCAACGGTTGCACTTTTACTGCTCGTCGTCGCCGTTTTGATCATTATCGGTTTGGGAGGCTATGCCTACAAGCTTCGTAATGAGGTGAAGCGCCGCGAGGCATTTCGTTTGGACGAAGAGCGTCGTGCCCAACAGAATAGCCTGGAAAATCTCGATTACGTCGTCAGTGCCCTCGTCCAAGAGCAGGTCGATATCACCGAGGGTTCTTGGCGCTGTAAAGTGTTACTCGAGATCATCGACCCAAGCCTTGCTGAGCGTCCTGAATTCCAAGCGTTTGCGGACGTCTATCATCGTACGCGTCACTTGAAGACTCACTCAGCACGTAAGCAGTTGACCCCTAGGGAAAGAATGAAAGAAGACAAGGAGCGGCTCGCCGTCGAAGACGAGATGCGCCCTGCGGTGCTTGCGGCTGCGGCGGCAGTGATTAAATGGCGCGCTAAAGGCCCCTCCGCTCTGCATTGAAATTTTTTTAATGCCAACGATGTCAGCTTTGCTATGCTGGTAGGGTCGGTATTGGCAAGAAGTTGATATCTCGGCATTGTTGCCTTCTAGCGCTGAAACGTTAATGATAGGCACCTTGTTCGTTTCATGGGGTAGGGTTCCTAGACCTGAAACAGAACAGCGAAAAATGGATGCTCTCGCCATAAGAAGCATTGGATAGATTTGGTCTTTTAGACCATGTCAGCATTGGATCAAGAAGGAGTCTTGCATGAAAAAATCAACGACTGGCTTGCTCATCGGTTCTGCATTAGTCGTCGGCCTATCAGGCTGCGCTAGCTCGGCCTCTCAGTCTTCCAGCCAAGACGGCGCCAACAGCGGTCAAAGCTGGTATCAGCACCCGGCCGTTTGTGGCCTGGCGGGCAGCATCATTGGCGGCAGCATCGGCTACGCCACCAGCAGCAGCTCTGATGAAGACGCGGGCGCTGCGACGGGTGCCGCAGCGGGTGCTGCGATCGGCGGCCTGCTGTGTGCAGACCGTACGCCTGAGCCGGTAGCACCTCAGTGCCCGAGCTATGGCGAAGTGCCTGCTGGTGTTGCTGTCGATGCCGAAGGCTGCCCGCTGGACTCCGACGGTGACGGCGTGCCGGACTACCGCGACCAGTGCCCGGGTACCCCGGCTGGCGTCGAAGTCAATGCCAACGGTTGCCCGCTGGATTCCGATAACGACGGCGTTCCGGACTATCGCGACCAGTGCCCGGACACTCCGGCTGGTGTAGAAGTTAACGCCCTGGGCTGCCCGGCGAGCGTTGTGCTGCGTGAAGTCAACTTCGAGTTTGATTCTGCTCAGCTGACTGCCAACGCGCAAAACGTTCTGAACGGCGTTGCTGAGCGTCTGGTGAACAACCCTGACGTACGTGTCAGCATTGAAGGCCACACCGATGCTCGTGGTTCTGACCAGTACAACAAGGATCTGTCACAGCGTCGTGCAGAGTCTGTGGCTGCTTACCTGAATCAGCGCGGCGTAGAGGCTGACCGCATGCGTGCGATTGGTTACGGTGAAGAGCGTCCGGTAGCGACTAACGACACTGAAGAAGGTCGTTTCCAGAACCGTCGCGTAGAACTGGATGAGTGGAACTAATTCACTCGACTGTACCCTCAATGGGTAGTGTCGTCGGCGTCAGCGTCGACGACACCCTTTGATACAGAACGGGAGGCTCATGCCTCCCGTTTTATTTTACGATGTCATAAAGTCTGATAGGCTTGGCAGCCTTTAATACGTGCTGAATACCCCCGACCATTGATAGCGAAATGTGATCCTTGGTATGGATCACCACTGCGCTCAAGGAATACTTGAATGCCCATAGTGACACTGCCGGATGGCAGCCAAAGAACGTTCGAAGCACCCCTCTCTATTATGCAGCTAGCAGAGTCCATTGGCCCTGGTTTGGCCAAGGCCTGCGTGGCGGGCAAAATAGACGGTGTGCTGGTGGATGCCGCTGACATCATCGAGCAGGATGCCGACGTTTCCATCATTACTGCCCGTGATGAAGAGGGTTTAGAGATTATTCGTCACTCGTGTGCCCATTTGATTGGTCACGCAGTGAAGCAGCTTTACCCAGAGGCCAAAATGGCCATTGGGCCTGTGATCGATGATGGCTTCTATTACGACATCGATTTTGGTAAATCGGTAACGCCTGAAGACATGGACGCCATCGAAAAACGCATGCAAGCGCTGATCGATCATGAGTACGATGTCATTCGAGAGTACGTTGATCGCGATCAGGCGATGGCTACCTTCGAAAAGCGGGGTGAAACCTACAAGCAGGAAATCATCCGCGGCATTCCGGAAGGCGCAACTATCCGTTTGTACCATCATGAGGAGTACACGGATATGTGCCGTGGCCCTCACGTTCCCAATACGCGTCATTTGAAGGCCTTCAAATTGACGAAGTTGGCCGGTGCTTACTGGCGTGGCGATGCTTCCAACCCAATGCTGACCCGTATCTATGGAACGGCGTGGGGCGATAAAAAGCAGTTAAAGGCCTACTTGAAGCGCCTGGAAGAAGCGGAAAAGCGCGATCACCGCAAGTTGGCGCGGAAGATGGACTTGTTCCACCTTCAAGAAGAAGCGCCGGGTATGGTCTTTTGGCACCCTAATGGCTGGACCATGTACCAGGCGTTAGAAGAGTACATGCGCAACATTCAGCGTGAGCACGGCTATCAAGAGATCAAAACGCCCCAGGTGGTGGATCTGTCGCTGTGGAAGAAATCGGGTCACTGGGGGCATTACAGTGAGCTGATGTTCACCACTGAGTCTGAAAAGCGTGAATACGCGGTCAAGCCGATGAACTGCCCGTGTCACGTTCAGGTGTTCAATCAAGGCCTCAAAAGCTACCGTGACCTTCCGCTGCGCTTGGCAGAATTTGGTAGCTGTCATCGCAATGAACCTTCGGGTTCCCTGCATGGTCTGATGCGAGTGCGCGGCTTTACTCAAGACGATGCCCATATTTTCTGCACGGAAAGTCAGATTCAGGCCGAGGCCGAGGCCTTCATTGCGCTAACGCTGCAAGTTTATAAAACGCTGGGTTTTGTAGACGTCGAGCTCAAGCTATCTACGCGTCCCGAAGACTTTCTGGGTGAAGCCGAGATGTGGGATCGGGCCGAGCAGGGGCTTGAGGCAGCGCTCAATGCGACTGGTTTGGCGTGGGAGCTGCAGCCGGGCGAAGGGGCTTTCTATGGTCCTAAAATTGAATTTGCGTTAAGAGATTGTCTGAATCGTGTTTGGCAGTGTGGTACTCTTCAGCTAGATTTTAACTTGCCAGGGCGTTTAGGGGCGCAATACGTCGACGAAGACGGTACGCGTAAAACCCCTGTGATGCTGCATCGTGCTATTCTGGGATCCTTTGAGCGATTCCTGGGTATACTGATCGAGCATTATGCAGGCGCAATGCCGTTATGGTTGGCACCGCAGCAAGCGGTTCTCATGACCATTACCGATGCGCAGCGTGACTATGCGCTCGATTTAGAGCAGCGCCTGCAAAAAAGTGGCTTACGGATCAAGGCGGACTTGAGGAACGAGAAGATCGGCTTTAAAATCCGTGAGCATACGTTACAGAAAGTTCCCTATCTCCTTGTGGTAGGAGATAAGGAAGTCGAAGCTGACTCAGTGGCCGTGCGAACTCGCAGCGGCGAAAACCTCGGTACCATGACCGTCGATGAATTCATCGAACGTTTTAGTGCAGAGCGAGCAGCCCTGGCGACATCGTCAATTGCCTAAGGAGACGGAGCGATCAAGCGAAGCAATCAGCGCGGGCGTCCACAAGACAAGCGCCCACCAATGAACGAGCGTATTACCGAAGAAGAAGTGCGTTTAATCGATGCCGACGGTGAGCAGTTGGGCGTAGTGCCCACCACTGAGGCTCTTGAACGTGCGGAAGCAGCCGGTTTAGATCTCGTGCAAATTTCGAATGCCGATCCGATCGTTTGTAAGATCATGGATTATGGCAAATTCGTTTTTGAGACCAAAAAGCAAAAAGCGGCTCAAAAGAAGAAGCAAAAGCAAATCCAGGTCAAGGAAGTCAAATTCCGTCCTGGCACCGACGAAGGCGATTATCAGGTGAAACTCAAAAACCTGACCCGCTTCTTGGAAGGTGGTGACAAGGGTAAGGTCACATTGCGCTTCCGCGGTCGTGAAATGGCGCACCAAGACATCGGTCGTAAGCTGATGGAACGGATTGCGTCAGACCTGGAAGAGATCGGAGCGGTGGAGTCTTTCCCGAAAATGGAAGGCCGCCAGATGATCATGATTCTTGCCCCGAAAAAGAAGTGATCCAACGGCGAAGTCAACGGGCTAGCGCTTAGGCGCTAGTCGGCCCTGGGTTTTCTAAAAAATATCGAGCGGAGTTTTCTCATGCCGAAAATCAAAAGCAACAGCGGCGCTGCCAAGCGCTTCAAAAAGACTGCGAATGGCTTCAAGCATAAACAGTCTTTCCGTAGCCACATCTTGACCAAGAAGTCGACCAAGCGTAAGCGTCAGCTGCGTGGCATGAAGCAGATCCATGCTTCCGACAAAGCGCTGATTCAGCGCATGCTGCCGAACCTGTAAGGTCGAATTTTCTTATCTGAGTGCCTCTAGCCTCAGTCATAAAGTCAGGAGTGTGTTATGACCCGTGTTAAGCGTGGCGTAGTTGCCCGTCGTCGCCATAAAAAAGTTCTGAAGCAGGCCAAAGGTTACTATGGTGCACGTTCGCGTGTTTTCCGTGTAGCCAAACAGGCTGTTATCAAAGCCGGTCAGTATGCGTACCGTGACCGCCGCAACCGCAAGCGCCAATTCCGTGCGCTGTGGATCCAGCGTATCAACGCTGGTGCGCGCATCAACGGCATGTCTTACAGCCGCTTCGTTGGCGGTCTGAAGAAAGCCGGTATTGAAATCGACCGTAAAGTATTGGCCGACCTGGCAGTACACGAAAAAGCAGCATTTGCTGCTATCGTGGAAAAAGCCAAGGCTGCCCAATAAGGTCATTTGCACTGAGCTGATGCCAGTGTGAGATGACAGAGGTCATTTCAGTGTGACCCATGCAGGGGAAGAGCAGCCGCTCTTCCCCTGTTTTTTTGTCACCTTCAACATGCCAGCCATCCTCAGAGATGGAATCGCTTAATTCGGAGTAAATCGGATGGATCACCTTCCTACTCTGGTGTCAGAGGCCCGCGATGCTATTCAAGCTGCGCAGAGCGTCTCAGCGCTAGATGAGTTGCGCGTACGTTACTTAGGTAAGAAAGGCGAAGTGACGGCCTTGTTGAAAGGGCTGGGCAAGCTGTCGGCAGAAGAGCGCCCTGCGGCTGGCGAGCAAATCAATCAGGCCAAGCAGACGCTGTCGAGTGAGATCGATGCCAAGCGGCAGCAACTGGAGAGCGAAGCGCTCAATGCCCGCTTAGCGGCTGAGCGAATTGACGTCACGTTACCTGGTCGAGGCCAAGAGAGCGGCGGGCTTCACCCCGTTACCCGTACGCTGGAGCGTATCGAAGGGTTGTTTACGCGTATTGGTTACGATGTGGCCGTGGGTCCCGAGATCGAAGACGACTATCACAATTTCGAAGCGCTCAATATTCCTGCTCACCATCCGGCGCGCGGAATGGCGGATACCTTTTATTTCGATGCGACTCGCCTGTTACGCACTCATACGTCTCCGGTGCAAGTGCGCACTATGAAGAGCAGTGAGCCGCCCATTCGTATCGTCTGCCCTGGGCGCGTCTACCGTAGCGATTCGGACTTGACCCATACGCCCATGTTCCATCAGGTCGAAGGTTTGCTGGTGGATGAAGGCGTCAGTTTTGCCGACTTGAAGGGAACGATCGAAGATTTCCTACAGGCGTTCTTCGAGCGTGACGATTTGTCGGTTCGCTTTCGCCCCTCGTACTTCCCCTTCACGGAGCCCTCTGCTGAGGTCGATATTCAGTGCGTGATGTGTAGCGGTCATGGCTGTCGTGTCTGCTCCCATAGCGGCTGGTTGGAAGTCATGGGTTGCGGCATGGTTCACCCTGAGGTATTTCGGCACTCCGGTATCGATACCGAGCGCTATACGGGCTTTGCCTTTGGTATGGGCGCTGAACGTTTGGCGATGCTTCGATACGGCGTTAATGATCTGCGCTTGTTCTTTGAAAACGATCTGCGCTTTCTTCGTCAATTCACCTAAGACCGCTGCCAGCGACGGGAATCAACATGAAATTTTCAGAACAGTGGCTGCGTGAATGGGTAGCTCCGCAGCTGGAAACGCAGGCCATGGCCGACCAGATTACCATGGCGGGCCTTGAAGTAGATGCCGTTGAGCCGGTCGCCGCTGCTTTTAGCGGTGTGGTCGTGGCTGAAGTGCTGACCAAAGAGAAGCATCCCGATGCCGATAAGCTCAATGTCTGTACCGTCAATGACGGCACGGGTGAGCCTGTGCAAGTGGTGTGTGGTGCGCCCAACGTCGACGTAGGGCAAAAAATTCCCTTTGCCCAGGTGGGGGGTGTTTTGCCAGGGGATTTCAAAATCAAGAAAGCCAAGCTGCGTGGCGTTGAATCCCGCGGCATGATCTGCTCGGCTTCAGAGTTGGGGTTGGAGGAGGAAACCTCTCCAGGCATTCTGGTACTGCCCGAGTCGGCGCCGGTTGGTACGCCTTTCCGTGACTACATGCAGCTCGATGATATGACCATCGAGGTGGATTTGACGCCGAACCGCGGCGACTGCCTCAGCATCAAAGGGCTGGCCAGAGAAGTCGGCGTCCTTAACCGTTTGCCGGTGCACGGTCCGGACATGACCGAGGTCGAAGCCACCATCGATACGACTTTCCCCGTTGTGGTCGATGCGCCAGAGCAGTGCCCTCGCTACGTGGGGCGGGTGATCGAAGGCGTGAAAGTGGATGCCGAAACACCGCTCTGGATGGTCGAGCGCCTGCGTCGCAGCGGCGTGCGCTCCATCGATCCGGTGGTGGATGTCACCAACTACGTCATGCTAGAGCTTGGCCAGCCGTTACACGCATTCGATCGCGATCATTTGCAGGGCGGTATTACCGTGCGTCTGGCCAAAGACGCCGAACGCTTGACGTTGTTGGATGGCCAAGAGGTCGCTTTGCGCCCCGAAACGCTCGTCATTGCCGATGAGCGAGGCCCCCTGGCGATGGCTGGTATCATGGGGGGCGAGAACTCTGGGGTTAGCGCAAATACACAGACTATTTTCCTAGAGTCGGCGTTCTTTGCGCCGCTTGCGATTGCTGGGCAGGCGCGCTCTTACGGGCTGCACACCGATGCATCGCACCGTTTCGAACGTGGCGTCGATCCTGAGCTCCCCGTCATGGCAGTCGAGCGTGCCACACAGCTTCTGTTGGAGATCTGTGGTGGTCAGGCGGGGCCGGTGGTAGAGACCGTTAGCGAGGAACACTTGCCCGCACCGCGCGCGATTACGCTGCGTGAAGCTCGTCTTGAAAGCGCGCTTTCCAAGCGGCTATCGGCGGACGATGTGACCGATATTCTCCAGCGTCTTGGGCTTGCCGTCGATAAGCAGGCGGAAGGTTGGTCGGTGGTCGCGCCTAGTTGGCGATTTGACGTCGCCATCGAGGAAGACCTCATCGAAGAAGTGGCGCGTATTCATGGCTACAACAACCTACCGGTGCGTCGTCCCGCCGCCCGATTGGCGCTGCGATCCGCGAACGAAGCCAGCTTGACCCAGTCACAGTTGCGTAACCAAATGGTCGCCCGCGGCTTCCAAGAAGCAGTGACGTACAGCTTCGTTGCACCTGATCTGCAGGCTGCAATGCTACCCGACGCGGTTTCTCCCGTGCTCGCTAACCCGATCTCATCGGATCTGTCGGTGATGCGTGCCAGTCTCTTTCCCGGTTTGGTGCGAGCGCTCGAGCACAACCTGAATCGTCAGCAGACGCGTGTGCGTATTTTTGAAACGGGCTTGGTGTTCAATGGGCCGTTGGATCACTTGACTCAGGTGCCGATGATGGGCGCACTGGTTTGTGGTGGTCGCGAGGCGGAAGGGTGGAATGGTGCCAAGGCGCAGGTGGACTTCTATGACCTGAAGGGCGATCTAGAGAGTCTACTGGCCATGGGCGGCGCTCAGGACGAGTGGCGCTTCGAACCCGGAGAGCACCCTTCGCTGCACCCAGGGCAAACAGCGCAGCTCTTCCACCGGGGTAAACCAGCAGGCTGGATTGGTACGCTACATCCGCAAGTGCGAGCGACATTGGGCCTCAAGGTCGATGCCGTGCTGTTCGAGGTCCGTTTGGATGCGCTGAGCCAAGGGGCGATTCCGGCGTTTGAACCGCTGTCCCGCTATCCAGAGGTGCGTCGTGACTTGGCGTTCATCCTCAAAGATGCCACGCCAGTGCAAGCGCTGTTGGATTGCGCTAAAGCCAAGGCAGGGGATTACCTGAAAGACATAAAGCTATTTGATGTCTATGCTGGTAAAGGCGTGGCCGAAGGTTATAAGAGCATTGCATTGGGCTTGACCTGGCAACACGCTTCGCGCACGCTAAATGATGAAGAAATCAATCAGTTGGTCGACTCGATCATTACTAACGTGCGAGCCGAATTAGATGCCGAACTTCGCGGCTAACTAAGCTATGCCATGACACGACGCTTATCACGTTCTTGGCAATGCGTATGCTACATGGAGGAGCCCTATGGGTGCGTTGACCAAAGCAGAGCTAGCTGAGCATTTACACACAGAGCTGGCGCTGTCGAAGCGAGAAGCAAAAGCGATGGTAGAGGCGTTCTTTGAAGAAATTCGCGCCTGTTTGCGTGAGAACGAACAGGTGAAACTGTCGGGCTTTGGCAACTTTGACCTACGTGATAAGCGTGAGCGGCCAGGACGAAACCCCAAGACCGGTGAGGAGATTCCCATTTCTGCTCGGCGTGTCGTCACGTTTCGCCCCGGTCAGAAGCTCAAGCAGCAGGTGGAGCGCTACGCGAGTAGCCAGTAGTATCACCCTGCCATGGCTGCCCAACGAAAAGGAGTGCCGTCAGGCACTCCTTTTTTGCATCACTCATATGGGCTTCTGGATGTGTCGTAATGAGTGCGAAGTTAAATACCGCGTCCTTCAATCAGCCAAGTGATCACGACTTTAATGACGTAGCCCAGCATGCCAGCGCCTAGCACGACAAACAGCATGATCGTGCCAAACTTGCCAGCGTTCGATTTTTTGGCCAAATCCCAAATGATGAAACACATAAAGATGATCAAGCCACCCACCATGATGGGCGTGATCCATGTCTCGAAGGCCTGCTGCATAAGCGCTCCTGTTGCGCAATTGTCGAAGCCCCACGTGGGGCGTGCGTCGTTTTTGCCAGTCGTGTTAATATTTGAGCAAATTCATCAGGTATTTGTCGACTGAACTTTGTGGAGATCACAACGTAAGGTGCGACACCATTGCCTAGGAGTAGAACAATGCCGACGTTAACCATTCTGGTGGGCACCATGTATGGCGGTGCATTGGATGTGGCGGAACAGGTCAAGCCTCTGTTTGAACAGGCTGGTTATGCTGTCGACATCTCTGAGCAGCCAACGGTTGAGGATATTACCCAGAGAAATGACCTGACCCTGTTCTGTGTTTCGACCACCGGCAGTGGGGATTTTCCCGGTAATTTCGTTCCCTTTGTACGCAGCCTGAAAGACCAAAGCCCTTCACTTACAGGATTGCGTTATGGCCTCATTGCGCTAGGTGACAGCTCCTATGGGGACACGTTTTGCGGCGCGGGCCGGGCGCTGGATGACCTCCTTCAAGACCACGGTGCTCAACGGTTAGGTGAGCGTCTTGAAATCGATGCCATGGAAACCTTCATGGCCGATGATGCTGCGCTACCTTGGGTCGAGGAGTGGATCGAAACTCAGCAGCTGAAGGTCGTTTAACATGCAGCGAGCGCTTTACTCCCCTGAGCGGGTCAGCGTGGCACTGGGGTTGTGCGTCGTGATGCTGTCCGCATTGCCACGTTACATGGCGGGCGGGCACGAAACTCGCCAGACGCTACTGCTGATAGCTTTGGTGTTCGTAGCAGGTGCTGCCATCTTTCAGTGGAAGATGTTGTCACTTGAAGCCCGGCAAGCAGTGCCGCCATTGCTTAAGCGCTTGGCCATGATGCTGGTGTTGGGGGCTTTGGTAATGGGAGCCTGGCATGCCGTGTTTACCGAATGGATCAGTTGGCAGGTCTTCATCTCCCACGCGACGACCTGTGGCCTCCTGCTGCATGCGGTATCGTTATGGTGGCCAGCGCGTGACGCGTGAGTTTTTGTCCTGCTAACCCCTTGTATTTGATGCTCGTGCCCCCATCTTGCGAGCATGGCGCTTGCCACCATGCGTCAGGGTTCTTAAAATTGACCCCTTGAATATATTTTACGCAACTAACACAACGCCCAGCCGCTAGAGGACAATTCATGCAAGTTTCCGTCGAGACGACCTCCCAGATCGAACGCCGTATCACTATTCAGGTGCCGGCAGCAGATATCGACGAGGCCGTCAGCGCTCGCTTGAAAGACACCGCGAAAAACGTTCGCTTGAACGGTTTCCGCCAAGGCCGGGTGCCAATGGCCGTCGTGCGTCAGCGCTATGGCGACAGCGTGCGCAATGAAGTGGTAGGCGAAGTGATGCGTGAACGCTACGTGCGTGCGATCACTGAAGAAGGCCTCAATCCTGCTGGTTTCCCGCAGATCGAGCCAAAAGTAAATCAAGAAGGCAAAGATCTCGAGTTCGTTGCCATCATGGAAATCTATCCGCAGGTCGAACTGGCGTCTATCGAAGGCACTGAGGTTGAGCGTCCGGTGGTTTCCGTTAGCGACGCCGATGTCGATGAAATGATCGACACGCTGCGTAAGCAAAACGCCGCGTGGGAAGAGGTTGACGCGGCCGCAGCGGATGGCGACCAAGTCACCATCGACTTCCAAGGTTTCTTGCGTGACGAGCCGTTCGAGGGTGGTAGCGCTGAAGGCCACGCGTTGGTCATCGGTTCCAATAGCTTCATTCCGGGCTTCGAAGAGCAGCTGATCGGTGCCAAAGCGGGCGAAGAGAAAACCATCTCTGTAACGTTCCCGGAAGATTACCAAGCCGAGCACCTTGCCGGTCAGGATGCGACTTTCAAAGTTACCGTCCACAAAGTCAGCACTCAGAAGTTGCCGGAAGTGGATGCAGCGTTCATCGAGCGTTTTGGCGTAGAAGGTGGTGACGAGACCAAATTCCGCGCTGAGATTAAAAAGAACATGACACGTGAGGCGTCACAGGCGGTCGATAATCGTGTGAAGCAGCAGGTATTGGATGCCCTCAAAAAGGCGAACGACATTCCTGTTCCCAGCGCGCTGGTTCAGCAAGAGACTGACGGCATGAAGCGTCAGGCAGCTCAGCAGTTCGGTTTGGGTGAAGACTTTGATGTCAGCCAACTGCCGAACGAGCTGTTCGAAGAGCAGGCCAAAGGTCGTGTTCAAGTCGGTCTGCTGTTGGCTGAAGTGATCAAAGCCCACGAGCTTGACGCTGACGACGCTGAGATCAAAGCGAAGGTCGAAGAGCTGGCCGAGCAGTATCAAGACCCCTCCGAAGTGGTGGAGTACTACATGGGTAACGAGCAGCTGAAGACCCAGGTAAAATCTGCCATTCTCGAAGAGAAAGCCGTTGATAAGCTGCTTGAGCAAACGAACGTAAAAGACGTGGAAATGTCTTACCAGCAAGCGCTGGCTGCCGCTCAGCAACAGGCTGAGCAAGATGAGAACGAAGAGGGCGAACAGGCAAGCGCCTGATCTCATCGCGTGGCGCACCCTGCTGGGGTGCGCTTTTCCCTTACCGGACGCAAGGAATCACCCGAATGAGTGAGTTTGATATTCAAAACGCCGGCGGTTTAGTGCCCATGGTGGTTGAGCAGAGCGCCAAAGGGGAAAGAGCCTACGACATTTACTCGCGTCTTCTCAAAGAGCGCGTGATTTTCCTGGTAGGCCCGGTAGAAGATTACATGGCCAACCTTGTCGTGGCGCAGCTGCTGTTTCTTGAGTCTGAGAATCCTGATAAGGATATTCATCTTTACATTAACTCGCCCGGTGGTTCGGTGACGGCAGGGATGTCCATCTACGACACCATGCAGTTCATCAAGCCGGATGTCTCCACCGTGTGTATCGGTCAAGCGGCTAGCATGGGCGCACTTCTGCTCACCGCGGGTGCCGCAGGCAAGCGTTACTGCCTGCCTAATTCCCGTGTGATGATTCACCAGCCGCTCGGTGGTTACCAAGGCCAAGCATCGGATATCGAGATTCACACCCGTGAAATTCTCGGTATTCGTGAAAAACTGAATCAAATTCTGGCCCATCACACCGGTCAAGAGATTGAGAAAGTGGCCCAAGATACCGACCGCGACAATTTCATGAGCGCCAATAAGGCCAAAGAGTACGGCTTGATTGACGCAGTGCTGGATAAGCGGCCTACATCCTGATAGCGTGATAGGATTCTGCTTTTCTAACGAGCTTTTAAGGCGGCGTCAGCCGCCGCAGTGACAGAGGTACGCGAATGGCCGACGGCAAAGGCAAGGACGAAGGTGGCAAACTGCTCTACTGCTCGTTTTGTGGCAAAAACCAAAACGAAGTACGTAAGCTGATTGCCGGCCCGTCCGTGTATATCTGCGATGAGTGTGTCGACTTATGTAATGACATCATTCGCGAAGAAGTTCTCGAAGCCGATGCCGAGAGCGATGAGGAGCGTTTACCTACGCCCCGCGAAATACGTCATACATTGGACGACTACGTCATCGGACAAGACCGCGCCAAAATGGTGCTGTCCGTAGCGGTGTATAACCACTACAAGCGTCTGAAGTCAGAAGTGCGTGAAGGCGATGTGGAGCTAGGTAAATCCAACATCCTGCTGATTGGTCCGACGGGCAGCGGTAAAACGCTCCTCGCCGAAACCATGGCGCGGCTACTGAATGTACCTTTTACCATTGCTGATGCAACGACGCTGACCGAAGCAGGTTACGTGGGTGAAGATGTTGAAAACATCATCCAAAAGCTGCTTCAGAAGTGTGACTACGATGTCGAGAAGGCCGAGCGCGGCATTGTTTACATCGATGAAATCGACAAGATTTCGCGCAAATCGGACAATCCGTCGATTACCCGTGATGTCTCTGGCGAAGGCGTGCAACAGGCGCTGTTGAAGCTGATTGAAGGCACGACGGCCTCTGTTCCTCCGCAAGGGGGGCGCAAGCATCCTCAGCAGGAGTTTGTCCAGGTAAATACGGCGAATATCTTGTTCATCGTCGGCGGTGCGTTTGCGGGTCTCGATAAAGTGATTCGTGATCGTGCCGAGAAAGGCGGGATTGGCTTCAACGCCAGCGTCAAGAGCAAAGAGTCCTCTCGCGGTGTGGGAGAGCTGTTGGCAGATGTCGAACCTGAAGATCTGGTCAAGTTCGGTTTGATCCCAGAGTTCGTCGGTCGTCTGCCCGTTATCGCCACGTTGACCGAACTCACCGAAGATGCACTGGTGCAAATCTTGACCGAGCCCAAAAACTCGCTGATCAAGCAATACGCCAAGCTCTTCGAGATGGAAGACGTCACGCTGGAGTTTAGAGACGATGCGCTGAAAGCCGTGGCGGCGAAAGCCATGGAGCGTAAAACCGGCGCGCGTGGCCTTCGCTCCATACTAGAGTCGGTTCTGCTCGACACGATGTATGAAATTCCATCCTTGGAAGGGGTGAGCAAAGTCGTCATCGATGGCTCGGTTATCGCTGGCGAAAGCGAGCCACTGTTGATCTACTCGCAGCAGGAAGAAGCCCGGGTCGACGGCACCGACGGCTAACCCCGACGTGCGTGCCACGGCCTAGCTCTCCACCGCTGGTGCCAAACCAAGGGGTCGCCTAGGCGGCCCCTTGTTGTTAACACACGACTTGAAATGGCTGATCAGCACGCAGTGAGCGTGTCCTGCCATGCCCTTTCACACTGTGAGGTACTTGGCTAAGTACCGTTCAAGTACTCATCCGAATTTGAGGAACGTCTGCGATGCAGCAGAACGCCGATCAGACACAATGTCTACCCCTGTTGCCATTGCGGGATGTCGTAGTGTACCCGCAAATGGTTATTCCGCTTTTTGTTGGTCGTGAAAAGTCCATTCAGGCCCTGGAAGCCGCAATGGAAGCCGACAAGCGTGTACTGCTGGTGGCTCAGCGAGAAGCCTCACAGGATGATCCTGACAATGCGGACCTCTACGCGATGGGGACCGTTGCAGACATCATGCAGCTGCTGAAACTGCCAGATGGCACTGTAAAGGTGTTGATTGAAGGCAGCTTCCGCGCTGATGTCATCGATATCGAAGAAAACGAGGCGGGCTACACCCAAGCGCATTTAACGCCGCGTGAAAGCGAGCCGCTCACCAGCCGTGAGCAGGAGGCGCTGGTGAGAGTGCTGCTGAATCAGTTCGAGCAGTACGTCAAACTCTCCAAGAAAGTCCCCAACGAAGTGCTGAACTCGCTCTCCGGCATCGAAGATCCGAGTCGGCTGGTGGATACCATCTGCGCCCACCTGTCGCTGAAAATCGGTGACAAGCAGGAGCTGCTCGAGATGGATCGCGTACGTGACCGTATCGAGCACTTGATGGCGCTGATCGAGTCTGAAATCGATCTGCTCCAGGTAGAAAAGCGCATCCGCTCGCGTGTCAAAGAGCAGATGGAGAAAACGCAGCGCGAGTATTACCTTAACGAGCAAATGAAGGCCATCCAGAAAGAGATGGGTGAGCTGGATAACGTGCCCAATGAGGCAGAAAAGTACGAACAGGCGATCAAAGAGTCCGGCATGCCCAAAGAGGCATCTGAAAAAGCGACGCAAGAGCTCAACAAGCTCAAGATGATGGCGTCGAACTCTGCTGAGGCGACCGTAGTGCGTTCGTATCTGGACTGGCTCATCGCCGTGCCGTGGAAAAAACGCACGCGGGTCAAGCATGACTTGGTCAAAGCACAAGAAGTGCTCGACGCGGATCATTACGGTTTGGAAGAGGTTAAGGCGCGCATTCTTGAGTACCTGGCAGTCCAAAAGCGCGTGCGAAAACTGAAGGGGCCGGTGCTTTGTTTGGTGGGGCCGCCTGGTGTGGGGAAAACCTCATTGGGGCAGTCCATTGCCCGTGCGACCAATCGTAAGTACGTTCGCCTGGCGCTGGGTGGCGTGCGCGATGAGTCGGAGATTCGTGGCCATCGTCGTACCTACATTGGTTCGCTCCCCGGTAAGCTGATGCAGCGCATGAGTCGTGCCGGTGTGAAAAATCCGCTGTTCCTGTTGGATGAAGTGGACAAGCTGGGAATGGACCATCGGGGAGATCCCGCCTCCGCGCTGCTGGAGGTGTTGGATCCCGAGCAGAACAGCAGCTTTAGCGACCATTACCTCGAGCTGGACTACGATCTCTCCGAGACGCTGTTTATCTGCACGGCGAACTCGATGAACATTCCAGGCCCGCTGCTGGATCGTATGGAGATCATCCGCCTGCCCGGCTACACCGAAGATGAGAAGCTGGCCATCGCCAAGCGCTACCTGCTGCCAAAACAGCTGGAAGCCAACGGTTTGGAAGAGCAAGAGTTGGCACTCGGTGACGATGCGCTACTGGAGCTCGTACGCTACTACACCCGTGAAGCGGGTGTGCGGGAGCTTGAACGTCAAATCGCCAAAGTGTGTCGCAAGGTACTGCGCGAGCGCCTTGAAGCCGAGCGCACCTCGAAAGACAAAGCCGGTAGCAAGCTGCAGGCTCCGCAACTCTTGTCTGCCGATCAGATCGAAACCTATGCGGGTGTCCGTCGCTACAGCTACGGTTTGGCAGAGCAAGAGGATCAGGTAGGCCGAGTCACCGGCTTGGCATGGACGTCCGTGGGCGGCGAGCTGCTCAATATCGAATCGGTCGTCACGCCAGGAAAAGGTCGCATCAATAAAACCGGCTCTTTGGGCGATGTCATGAAAGAGTCGGTGAGTGCTGCTCAGACGGTGGTCAAGGCGCGAGCCGATGCCTATGGTATCGACCCTCAGCGTTTCGAGAACGAGGACCTGCATATCCACGTGCCTGAAGGTGCAACGCCCAAAGATGGGCCTAGCGCGGGTATCGCCATGGTGACAGCCATTGTCTCGGCCTACACGCAACGCCCGGTACGCTGCGATGTGGCCATGACAGGTGAGGTCAACCTACGGGGCGAAGTGCTGCCGATTGGTGGTCTAAAGGAGAAATTGCTGGCGGCCCGGCGGGGTGGTATAAAGACCGTCCTAATCCCTGAGGAAAATCGTCGAGATCTCAAGGAAGTACCGGAGAATATCAAAGGAGCACTTGATATTCGTCCCGTACGGTGGATAGATGACGTGCTGGCGGTTGCGCTGGCGGAGAACGTGACCGAAGGGGCCACGCTAAAAGGCGCCGATAAGTCGTTCAGTACAAATGCTGTTGCAAGCACCCATTAAGCATTAAAGCACCTTCCGCTTTAATTTTACTTAATAAATTTGCCCAATGCCTTGAGCAGCGGGCATTTCACGGCCCGGTCGCTTGACAGGTGTTTCAAGGCATTGCTATAAAACGCAGCTATGCTTTGAGGTTGATGCACTCGGTGACCGTGCCGTTCAGAGCCATTTTTTGAAACAGTTAAGGGGTGAAGTGTGAATAAGTCCGAGCTGATTGAAGCTATTGCCGCGTCTGCAGATATTCCGAAAGCAGCGGCAACCCGCGCATTGGATGCCATGGTGGAGTCTGTCACCGATAGCCTCAAAAAAGGCGAGAGTGTTTCTCTGGTCGGTTTTGGTACTTTCGCAATCAAAGAGCGTGCTGCACGTACCGGCCGTAACCCGCAAACGGGCCAGCCCATCGAAATCAGCGCCGCCAAAGTACCCAGCTTTAAAGCCGGTAAAGCGCTGAAAGACGCCGTCAACTAATTGGCACGCGTTTGCTGTAACCTAATGGGCGCATCGCATCCGCGATGCGCCCATGTTCTTTTCTGGCCCGATGATTTGGGCAATAGATGGCTTTGATGATCTGAGGCTAGCATGCTGCAAAGTATACGAGATGGCTCCAGAAGCTGGGGTGCCAAGATAATTATCGGTCTCATGGTGGCGGCCATGGCACTGTTTGGCGTGGAATCGCTGTTTAGCGTGTTTGGTAGCGACCCCAACGAAGTCGCCAGCGTGAATGGTGAACCCATTATGCGCCAAGACGTCGAGCTGGGCGTTCAGCGTGCACTGCGTTCTGGCCAGGTGCCGCCCGAGCAAGAGCGAGCGCTGCGCAATGACATGCTCGACCAGCTCATTACCCAAACCTTGCTGACCCAATACGCCGAAGACGGCGGTTTTCACGTCTCCGATGCACAGTTGGATCAAATGATCGTCAGCCTGCCGGAGTTTCATGACCAAGACGGGCGTTTTTCGGCCGAGCTGTTCCGTAACCGTCTCGCTGGCGCCGGTTACACGCCACTCTCATTTCGAGAAGAACTGAGAGTCGATATCAAACGTCAGCATTTACAGCAGGGGCTTGCGTTTAGCGATTTCAGTCTACCCAGTGAAGAGCAGCGCTTGGCCGATCTGCAGCGTCAGCAGCGCGATTTTCGCTACGTTATGCTGAATGCAGATGATGTCGAGATCGACGTCAACGTCACCGACGAACAGATGCAGGCGTACTACGATGCCAACCAGTCACGTTTCGAGCGTCCTGAACAGGTGCGCGTCGAGTACGTGTTGATCGATCGCCAAGCTATGGCGGACGACGTCGAGGTGGACGAGCAGGCGCTTCGGGAAGCGTGGCGCGAGCAGAACCAAAGCGCTGACCGTCGTGTATCACACATCATGGTAACCTTCGACGATGAGCGGAGTCGCGAAGAAGCTGAAGCGCTGGCGAGCGAAGCGCTTGCGTCATTGGAAGAGGGCGAAAGTTTTGCGGATACCGCGGCGCGCTACTCGGACGATACGGCCAGTGCCGAGGACGGTGGCGATCTTGGCGTCATTAGCCGTGGTTTTTTTGGTGATGCCTTCGATGAAGCGGCGTTTTCTCTTGGCGTAGGCGAGACCTCTCAGTTAGTAGAAATGGACGGTGCTTTCCACATTCTTCGGGTAACCGAACTGGCAGGCCCATCGTTTGAAGAGCAGCGCGATGCGCTGGCACAGGACGTAGCACTCAGCAGTATCAACGACGAATTCAACGAGCAAGTGCAGCGCCTGATCGACGAGAGCTTTGCTGCCGATGACCTGCAAAGTGTCGCTGATGATCTCGGCCTGACGCTCGAGCGAACGGAATGGATCGCCCGTGGTGAAGGAGAAGGTGTGCTGTCTGAGCCCGGCGTTCTGGATGAAGCTTTCAGTGCAGACGTGCTGGAAGAGGGCTACAACAGCGAAGTAATCGAACTCGATAATGATCGACGTCTCGTGCTGCGGGTGGCCGAGCATCGGGACGCGACGGTTCTGCCCTTGGAAGCCGTTCGCGAGGAAGTCGAGCAGGCTGTTGCGGCTCAGCAGCGCCAAGAAGCACTTCAGGCCCAGGCCGCAGAGCTAATTGCTTCCCTGCGGGAAGGTGAGAGTGTCGAGCTGGAGTGGCTGGAAGCCAATGACGTGTCGCGTCAGTCGGACACCACGCTGCCTCAATCGCTGGTGGGTGAAGTCTTCCGTATGCCTCGTCCAGACGAGGGCGAAAGCGTTTACCGTGCCGTCAACATGCCGCAAGGGGTGGCTGTCGTTGCGCTTGACGACGTTTCCGTTGGCGAGGTGGATGAGCAAATGACGGCGTTCGTGGCCCAAATGGCCGAGCAGCTTCTTGCGCAATCGGTCATCCAGGGCTTGATTGACGACTTGCGTAGCGAGGCGGAGATCGAGCGCTAGGGCATAGCCCCGCGTTGGAGGAACGCCATAGAAAAAAAGCCGATCGATTTGATCGGCTTTTTTATGTCGCAATGAGCGCAGGTTAGGGCGGAGCGTTGAGTGGAAACTGCCGCAATACGGGTTCGGCGTGACGCTCGTCAGAGCGCTCCACTAGCACATCCCAGCCGTGTTCGCTGTCCCAGTCCCCTAGTACGAAGCGTTTGGCAGGCACGTCTTCCACTGTGAGGTCGTGTACGTTGGGCCGGTGAGTATGACCATGAATCATGGTCGATACGCCGCAACGTTCCATAAGTGCCACGACTTCGTCTTGGGTGACGTCCATGATGTCGTCGGCTTTGCCCGCATTGGCATCACCTGACTGCATGCGCAAGCTTTTGGCAAGCTCCAATCGCTGCTCCAATGGCAGCGAGAGAATCTGATGCTGCCACTGCTCGCTTCGCGACTGAGCGCGAAACGCCATGTAAGCTTCGTCTTTGGTACACAGGCTGTCGCCGTGAAGAATAACGGCGGGGACACCTTGCAGTTCGACTTCTTCACTGTCTGGCAGCAGAGTGGCACCACAGCCGTTGATGAAGCGCTCACCCAGTAAAAAATCGCGGTTGCCATGAATGAAATAGATGCTAGTGCCCGCGTCACTGAGTACACGTAGCCGTTGAATGACGTTATGGGCCACGGCGCTCAACGGATGCGGCGTGTCCAGCAGGTCGTCGCCAATCCAGGCATCGAAAAGATCGCCCAGAATGTAGAGCGCGTCTGCACCTTGAGCGGTTTGTTCCAAGTAACGGTAAAACCCCTGATTGATCTCAGGGGTATCGTGACTTAGATGCATATCAGCGATGAGCAGAGTACGCATAAAGCTCCTAACGGTTATTCCGCTTCCTTCACGTAGGCGCGTTCGATGATGACGTCTTCTGCGGGAACGTCAGCATGCATGCCGCGACGTGTGGTGCTCACACCTTTGATGGCGTTGACCACGTCCATACCATCGACGACCTCTCCAAACACCGCGTAGCCCCAACCTTGCAGGCTTTTGCCGCTATGGTTGAGGAAGCTGTTATTACCGACATTGATAAAGAACTGCGCCGTGGCGGAGTGGGGGTCTTGCGTACGGGCCATGGCCAGCGTGCCGATAGTGTTTTGCAAACCGTTGTCAGCCTCGTTTTCGACCGGATCGCGTGTCGGCTTTTGGTTGAACTCTTGGTCGAAACCTCCGCCTTGAATCATGAAGCCATCGATGACCCGGTGAAACAGCGTGCCGTCGTAAAAACCGTCGCGCACGTACTGTTCGAAATTCGCCGCAGTGGCCGGGGCTTTTTCATGATTAAGCGCAATGGTGATGTCACCGTGGTTCGTCTGTAATACGATCATGGATAAATTCCTGTTCAATAAAGGCGTTCGCCTTGGCGCTGTGCATCGGCGTCACGTTATAATAGCGGTTTTGCTCGGCACCGCGAAGCGCAAACCCCGATTGCCTTCGTATCGTTTGCCCAGCACGCCATCCACCATGAGGTTATCAACACCACCATGACCAACGAGACCACCCCAGCGCCGAACTTCATTCGCAACCAAGTACGCGACGAGATAGCGGGCGGCCAGGTCACCAAAATCGTGACGCGCTTTCCCCCGGAGCCCAACGGCTTTTTGCATATCGGCCACGCCAAGTCGATCTGTTTGAATTTCGGGTTGGCAGAGCAGTTGGGTGGTGAGTGTCATCTGCGCTTTGACGACACCAACCCGGCGAAAGAAGAGCAGGCGTACATCGATGCCATCAAAGAAGACGTTAGCTGGTTGGGCTTTGAATGGGCCGGTCCGGTGCGCTTCGCTTCCGACTACTTCGATCAGCTCTACGCCTGGGCCCAACACCTGATTCGCGAAGGGAAAGCCTATGTGGATGATCTCTCCCCGGATGAGATTCGTGAATATCGAGGCACGCTGACCGAGCCCGGCAAGCCGAGCCCTTACCGTGAGCGCAGCGCCGACGAGAACCTGGACCTTCTTGAGCGGATGCGCAACGGTGAGTTTGGTGAAGGCGAAAAAGTACTGCGCGCCAAAATCGATATGGCGTCGCCCAACATCAATTTGCGCGATCCGATTTTGTACCGGATTCGTCATGCTCATCACCACCAAACCGGTGATAAGTGGAAAATCTACCCCTCGTACGATTTTACCCACGGCCAGTCGGATGCCATCGAGGGCATTACCCACTCCATCTGTACGCTGGAATTTGAAGACCATCGCCCGCTGTATGAGTGGTTCTTGAATAACCTGCCGGTGCCCGCAAAACCGCGTCAGATCGAATTTGCCCGTCTCAATCTCGACTACACGCTGACCTCCAAGCGTAAGCTGAAGCTGTTGGTGGATGAGCAGATCGTCGATGGTTGGGATGACCCACGGATGCCGACCATTTCCGGTATGCGTCGCCGTGGCTATACGCCCGCTTCGATTCGTAAATTCTGTGAAATGATCGGCGTGACCCGCTCCGACGGTGGTTTGGTGGATATCGCCATGCTGACCCACGCCATCCGCTCAGATTTGGAAGATAACGCACCCCGCGCCATGTGCGTGCTCAAGCCGTTGAAAGTGGTACTGACCAACGTGGCGGAAGACCACGAAGAGGTCTACGAGGTGCCAGGCCACCCGGCGCGTGACGACATGCCCATGCGGAAGGTGCCGTTTGGGCGTGAACTCTACATCGACCAAGACGATTTCATGGAAGACGCACCGAAGAAATTCTTCCGCCTAGCACCGGGCAAAGAAGTGCGTCTGCGCAACAGCTACGTAATTCGCTGTGATGAAGTGATCAAAGACGATGCAGGTGAGATTGTTGAGCTGCGTTGCTCCGTGGACTTCGACACCCTGGGTAAAAACCCGGAAGGCCGCAAGGTGAAAGGCGTGATTCACTGGGTCAGCGCTGCCCATGGTGTACCGATGGAAGTCCGCCTGTACGACAACCTGTTTATGGTCGAGCAGCCGGACCGTGATAAGGATGTCGACTTCCTGGAGCACCTGAACCCCGAGTCGCTGGTGGTATGTGAAGCCATCGGCGAACCAAGTTTAGCCAGTGCAGCTCCAGAAGATCGCTTCCAATTCGAGCGAGTAGGTTACTTCTGCGCCGATCGTCACGCATCGACGGCTGAGCACCTCGTGTTTAACCGTACCGTCGGTCTGAAAGATAGCTGGGCGAAAATCAAACAGAAGGGTTAAGGAAACGTCATATGCACATTTACAATACGCTGACACGCCGCAAAGAGCCTTTTAGCCCACTGGTTGCTGGCAAGGTCAGCATGTACGTTTGCGGCATGACGGTGTATGACTACTGTCACCTTGGCCACGCCAGGGTGATGGTGGCCTTTGACGTGATTACCCGCTACTTGCGCCACCGCGGTTACGACGTGACCTACGTGCGCAATATCACGGACATCGACGATAAAATCCTCAAACGGGCCGAGGAGAACGGCGAAACCATCAGCGCGCTCACCGAGCGCATGATTGCCGCAATGCACGAGGACGAGGCGCGACTGAACGTGTTGCCGCCTAGCCAGGAGCCACGGGCGACGGGCCACATTGGCGATATCGTCGCCATGATCGAAACGCTCATCGAAAAAGGCTTCGCCTACGCAGCGGCCAATGGTGACGTTTATTACCGAGTGCGTAAATTCGCCGACTACGGCAAATTGAATAACCGTCAGTTGGATGACATGCGCTCTGGTGCACGGGTCGATGTGGATGTGCACAAAGAAGATCCGTTGGATTTCGTGCTTTGGAAAGCGGCCAAGCCGGGTGAAGCCCACTGGCACTCTCCCTGGGGAGACGGGCGACCGGGTTGGCACATCGAGTGTTCCGCGATGTCGACCTGCTGTTTGGGCGATACCTTCGATATCCATGGTGGCGGGCCGGATTTGACCTTCCCCCATCATGAAAACGAGATTGCCCAATCGGAAGCGGCGACAGGGAAAACCTACGTCAATACCTGGATGCATGCCGGAGCCGTTCGCGTCAACCAAGAGAAGATGTCCAAATCATTGGGTAACTTCTTCACCATCCGCGACGTGCTTGACGAGCATGATCCAGAAGTGGTGCGCTACCTGTTGGTGGCAAGCCACTATCGCAGCGCCATCAATTACTCGGTGGACTCCCTGGTCGAAGCGCGTAAGTCGCTGACGCGGCTTTATACGGCATTAGATGGCGTGAACGCTGACGAGCAGGCAGCCGCCAGCGACGCCGCAGAGCGCTTTACCGCGGCAATGGACGACGACTTCAACACGCCTGTCGCCTTGGCCGCGCTATTCGACTTGGCCCGCGATCTCAACCGAGCGAAAAGCGATCAGCCGGCAGAGGCACCGCGTTTGGCTGGTGAGTTAAAGCGCTTGGCCGGGGTGCTGGGACTACTGCAGCAAACGCCACAAACGTTCCTGAAAGGTGCCCAGCAGCAGGTAGCGCTAAGCGATGAGGAGATCGAAGCGAAAATCGCCGAGCGGTATGCAGCGAAAGCCAGCAAGGATTTTGCCCGCGCTGATGCTATTCGTGACGAGTTGGCAGCGCTTGGCATCATTCTCAAGGACTCCCGGGAAGGAACCACCTGGGTGATCGAAGCGCCTTAATCGCGCGCCTGGGTCAGACGTCGTTAACGCGGCGTCTGACTTCAACGCAGCAGGCTCTTATACTGAAACGATAAGCCCTAGACGCTCATTGAAAAGGATGACCCCATGCGCTCACTGTACACACCTTCGTTGGCTGCCTGTCTATCGACGGTAGCCTTTTCTGTCGCCACACTCTCCACCGCCAGTGCTAACGACCCTGTGGTGGTCTCTTCCAAGATCGATACCGAAGGGTCCGTCCTGGGCGAGTTGATCATCCAGACGCTGGAGCGTAACGGGATTCCCACCGAAGATCGCCTGCAACTGGGGGGCACCAGCGTGGTACGCAGCGCCCTGCAAGCAGGCGAGATCGACCTTTACCCCGAGTACACGGGGAATGGCGCGTTTTTCTTCGACATGACCGATAGCCCGGTGTGGAACAGCGCAGAAGAGGCGTATCAAACCGTTAGCGAACGTGATGCTGAACAGGGCTTGATCTGGCTCCAGCCTGCCAGTGCCAACAATACGTGGGCCATGAGCATTCGTCAGGACGTGGCCGAGGCCAATGATTTGGTGACGCTGGATGATCTGGCCGCGTATCTTGCCGACGGCGGGGAGTTCAAATTTGCTGCCAGCGCCGAATTTGTCGAATCTGCCCAGGCGCTACCTGCTTTCCAAGACGCCTACGGCTTCGAGTTGAGCGATGACCAACTGCTGGTGCTTTCTGGTGGCAATACCGCGGCGACGATGCGTGCAGCGGCTCAGCAAACCAGCGGTGTCAACGGTGCCATGACCTACGGGACCGACGGTGGTTTGAGCGCGTTAGGGCTTGTCGTCCTCGAAGACTCCAAAGGCGTCCAGCCGGTGTATCAACCCGCCCCCGTGGTGCGTGAGGAAGTACTGAACGCTTACCCTGAAATGGAAGCGGTGCTGAATGAAGTATTCGCCACGCTCGACCTCGTCACGCTTCAAGAGCTCAACGCAGATGTCGCGGTGAATGGCTTCTCGCCGGATCAGGTCGCCAGTGACTACCTTGACGGCCTGGATGACTAATGAATGTCGTTAATCGACGCTTTGCCATCGCCATCGTTTAAACGACGCCCTTGGTACCCGAATGTTGTGCTGTTGTGCCTAAGCGTTGCCATGCTGGCTGCCGCTTGGCTGTTGAGCTTCGTGAGTGTTGCCCCTAATCGCATCGTTTCCGGTACCACCTTTGGCATCGTCGACGCTATTCGTTGGCCAGGGGCGATACTCGTGTCGCTACTCTTTGTTGCCATGACGACTCTGGCCTGCGTACCCAGCCCCCGACACTACCGGGCGATACTGGGTCTTATCACACTCACCTTGCTACTCATGCCATTTGGCTTGATGGTAGCTGGGCATTGGCTGGTCGACCCTTCACTGCCCCAGGCCCGGCTTGGCATAGGTCCGGCCTATTGGTCCGTGCTGTTCGTCTTACTGCTCTGTTTGGTAGAACTGCGACTGCGCTTGGGATTGTCGCGCTGGTGGCCCACTCTACTGCTAGGAGGGGTAGGCGTGGCTTGGTGGGGGTGTGCGGCACTCTGGCTGGATCACCTTGCGCTCGTGCAGGAGTTTCAGGCGCGCGAGCAGCAGTTTTATCAGGCGGTGGGACAACACATTGCGCTGGTGAGCACCGCCGTAGGCGTCAGCGTGGTGCTGGGGATGTCGTTAGCGATGCTGATGCGTCGCTATCAGCGCCTGCAAAAAGTCGCCTTTACGCTGCTGAACTTTTTACAAACCATCCCCAGCTTGGCGCTTTTTGGACTGTTGCTAGGGCCCCTGGCTTGGTTGGCAGCGAACGTACCGACACTGGCGGCATTAGGGGTGAGCGGTATTGGTAACGCGCCCGCGTTGATCGCGCTCATAGCCTACAGCCTGCTGCCGATGGTACGTAATACCTACATCGCCCTCGAAGAGGTGAGCGAGGACACATTGCAAGCTGCTAAAGCCATGGGCATGCGTACGAGCCAGCGTTTTTGGCAAGTGCGTTTTCCGCTGGCGCTTCCCGTACTGTTAGAAGGCGTGCGTATTACCTCCGTTCAGGCCGTCGGGTTAACCGCTGTGGCCGCGCTGATCGGGGCCGGTGGTTTGGGTACGTTCATTTTTCAAGGGCTGGGTCAAGCCGCCATGGATATGGTGCTACTGGGCGCGCTGCCCATTCTAATCTTGGCACTAATGGTGGATGCAGGGTTAGGCGCGTTAGCAGACGCGCTGCGTCCCGGAGGACAGGAATGATCGAGCTTTCCCACGTTTCAAAACAGTTTGGCGACGACACCGCCGTGGATGACATCACGCTACGGGTCGCAAAAGGAAAGTTCTGTGCGCTGGTGGGGACCTCTGGCTGTGGTAAATCCACCACGCTGCGTATGATCAACCGGCTGATCGATCACAGCAGCGGCGACATCATTTTGGATGGCCAAGCGATCGAGCAGTACGATCCGGTGAAATTGCGTCGTCGAATCGGCTATGTGATCCAGAGTACCGGGCTGTTCCCGCACTGGAACGTCGCGCGCAATATTGGATTAGTCCCTCGGCTGCTGAAATGGCCCGCTACAGAAATTAACGCCCGTGTAGAGGAACTGATGGGCTTACTTGGCCTGCCAGTGGGCGAGTTTGCGCATAAATATCCCCATCAGCTCTCAGGTGGTCAAGCGCAGCGGGTCGGGGTGGCCCGTGCCTTAGCCGCAGACCCCGATATACTACTGATGGATGAGCCGTTTGGCGCACTGGACCCAATTACCCGAGAAAAGCTTCAGGATGAGCTGGCCAAGCTACAGGCACGGCTACACAAAACCATTGTGTTCGTGACCCACGATATGGATGAAGCGCTGAAGCTAGCCGACCATTTGGTCGTCATGCGTGATGGCCGTATTGTCCAGCAGGGCACGCCGCTGGCACTGCTTCAGCAGCCCGCTGATCCGTTTGTGGAATCCCTGCTCGGTGGGCTTGAGCGGGGGTTGAAGCAGGCAGCTTTAACGCGCGTAAAAGATCATATGACATCGCTTGGGCCTACTTTACCGGCACAATCTCGAATTCCCACCGATTTCTCGCTGCGCCAAGCGCTTTCTATGATGCTGCGCGATCAATGCGACCGCTTAACCGTGGTGGATCAAGGCGATGTACCGATAGGGGAGCTTTCGCTGCGCCGCATCGTTAAAGAGGCGCAGTTGGATAAGGTGAGCCAACGTGACGCGTAATTCTGCCACCGTCAGCTTGCCGAATGCACCGAGCATTCAATGGTTTCTGCCGCTTATTTGGGCCGCGCTACTGGCGATGTGCATCGTCGGCATGCCGCTCCTAGAGGGCCTGTTTCGTTGGGTAGAGCCTGACGCCCGGCAAGTCGTCTATGATCGCGCGGCGTTTTACGAGCTGCTGGGCCGCCATGTGTTAGTGGTTGGCGTGGCGGCAGTGGTCACCATTGCGGTTGGTTTGGCGGCAGGTATTGCCGTTACCCGCGAGCGAGGGCGGGATTTTTTGCCTCTGGTGGGGCAGTTGGCCTCTTTAGGGCAAACGTTTCCTCCGGTGGCTGTGTTGGCGCTGGCGGTACCCGTTCTGGGGTTTGGTACGCTGCCTATTATCGTTGCGCTGATGCTTTACGGGCTGCTGCCAATCGTACGCAATACGCTGGCGGGCATTAACGATGTTGACGCGACCATCAAAGAGGCGGCCCAGGCCATGGGCATGACGCCTTGGCAGGTGCTGCGTCACGTGGAGCTTCCCTTAGCGGCTCCTGTCATATTGGCAGGGGTACGTACTTCCGTGACGATCAATATTGCCACGGCAGCCCTTGGAGCGACGGTAGGGGCTAGCAACCTGGGTGATCCGATTATTGCCGGTATCGTCAATGGCAATATGGCCTACGTGCTGCAAGGCGCGCTATTGATCGCGCTGCTGGCGCTGAGCGTGGATAGCGCCTTTAACGTCTACCAGCAGCGGCTTCGCCAACGCCTCTCTGCTTCTTAAGTGCTCTCTGCGTCTTAAGTTGAATCCCTAAACGGCTTGCACTGAGTTACTGTCCAAGTGTTGCGTTGACCCTTGTCAGATAAATCCACTGGCATAAAAGGTCATGACCGACAACACTGCCCTCAAAAGGGGTAAAAACAAGGACAATAATGATGACTCAGTACGTACACCAACCGGCTTTCATGACCGGTGATGAATTCTCGATCGAGACGTTCAGTCTACTCAATCCGGATGGTGAGCTGTATCCGGGTGGCGAAGAGCCCGCGCTCACCCGAGACCACGCTCGTAGACTGTATCAAGCCATGTTAGCCACGCGTATTCTTGATGAGCGCATGATGGCCGCGCAGCGCCAAGGGCGGCTGAGTTTCTATATGCAGTGCACCGGTGAAGAAGCAGCCGTGGTAGGCGCTGCCGCCGCGCTTGATGATGCCGATATGATCATGGCCCAGTACCGCGAACAGGGTGCCTTGATGTATCGCGGTTTCTCTATCGATGAGTTTATGAATCAGCTGTTTGGCAACGAGCTTGATTACGGCAAAGGCCGCCAAATGCCGATTCATTACGGCTCTCGCAAGCTGCACTACATGACCATCTCTTCCCCGCTAGCGACTCAGATCCCGCAAGCCACCGGCTATGCCTATGGTCAAAAGCTGGCCGGTGAAGGTCACTGTACGCTGACCTTTTTTGGCGAAGGTGCGGCCTCAGAAGGGGACTTCCACGCCGCGCTCAATATGGCCTCGGTGCATCAGGTGCCGGTGATCTTCTTCTGCCGCAACAACGGCTACGCTATTTCTACTCCCTCCACAGAACAGTTTGCCGCTGACGGAATTGCTCCCCGTGCCTTCGGCTACCATATGCACGTGATTCGTGTGGATGGTAACGATGCCCTAGCGGTGTATGAAGCAACCCGGCAGGCTCGAAAAATCGCCGTTGAGCAGAACCAACCGGTGCTGATTGAAGCCATGTCTTACCGGTTAGCTGCCCACTCATCGTCGGATGACCCGTCAGGCTATCGCGCTAAGAGCGAAGAGGAAGCATGGCGCGTAAAAGACCCGCTGTTGCGTATGCAGCGCTGGCTGGCTAAGAAAGGCTGGTGGAGCGATGAAGAGGAGGCTACCCAGCAGGAGAGCCTGCGCCGTGAAGTGCTGGAAACCATGAAGCGTGCCGAAAAACGCCCGCCGCCGCCGCTTGAATCGTTGATAAGCGATGTTTACGCCGATGTGACGCCTGCGCTACAGCGTCAGTTGGATCAGTTGAAGCGGCATATTCGCCGCTACCCAGAAGCCTACCCGCGCGGCGCAAAATCACTCGATCTGACGCTTTCGTCAGCCACTGATACCCAGGGAGAGGCGTAATATGGCGACGATGAATATGCTCCAGGCGATTAATAACGCGCTGGATATCGCCATGGCGGAAGATGAAAAAGTCATCTGTTTTGGTGAAGACGTGGGTATTTTTGGCGGTGTTTTCCGAGCCACCAGCCATTTACAAGAAAAGTACGGCAAAGCGCGCTGTTTTAATACGCCGCTGGTAGAGCAGGGCATCATTGGCTTTGCTAACGGACTGGCTGCACAAGGCTCTGTACCCGTCGCTGAAATCCAGTTTGCGGATTACATCTTCCCCGCATTTGATCAAATCGTTAACGAGACCGCCAAATTCCGCTACCGCTCTGGGGATCTCTTCAACGTAGGCGGGCTCACCATTCGCACACCCTATGGCGGCGGCATTTCCGGGGGCTTATACCACTCGCAATCTCCTGAGGCGTACTTTACCCACACGCCGGGCTTAAAAGTGGTGGTGCCGCGCAACCCCTATCAAGCCAAAGGGCTGCTGCTGGCGGCGATTCGTGACCCCGACCCCGTGCTTTTTTTAGAGCCAAAACGGCTCTATCGTGCCGCCGTAGGTGAAGTGCCCGATGAAGATTACCAACTGCCAATTGGTGAAGCAGAAGTGATCAAAGAGGGAACCGATATTACCCTGGTGGGCTGGGGTGCGCAGATGGAAGTGATCAGCAAAGCCGCCGAGCTTGCTGAAGAGCAGGGGATTTCCTGCGAGGTCATCGACCTGCGTTCGCTGCTGCCTTGGGATGTGGATACCGTGGCAGAGTCGGTATTTAAAACCGGCCGTATGATTGTTAGCCATGAAGCGCCGCTCACCGGCGGCTTTGCAGGTGAAATTGCCGCGACGATACAGGAGCGCTGTTTTCTCTATCTGGAATCGCCGATTACTCGGGTTACCGGGCTGGATACGCCTTTCCCGCTTGTGCTGGAGAAAGAGTACTTGCCCGACCACCTGAAAATTTTTGAAGCGATTCGCGAAAGCGTGAACTTTTAGCGCCAGGGAGAACAGCCATGAGTGATTTTTTACTGCCAGATATCGGTGAAGGCATTGTTGAGTGTGAAGTGGTGGAGTGGCGCGTGGCCGAAGGCGACACCATCGAAGAGGATCAGCCGATTGTCGAAGTGATGACCGACAAGGCGCTGGTGGAAATCACCGCGCCAGAAGCCGGGACGGTCACCAAGCTGTATGTGCCCCAGGGTAAGATCGCCAAAGTTCACGCGCCGCTTTATGCTTACCAAACCGCCGGTCAGACGAACAGCGACACTACCGCTACCGAGCAGGCACCTTCAGCGCCGCCCAGCAGCCACGGAGTGGCCGCGGATGAAGGTCAGCCGCCGAAAAGCCAAGCCGTTACCGCGGCTTCTTCAAGCAAAGTGCCCGCTAGCCCTGCGGTACGGCGCTTAGTACGCGAGCACAGCCTAGCCCTGTCGGAAATTTCAGGCAGTGGTAAAGATGGCCGAGTGTTGAAAGAAGACGTGCTAGCGCACCTCAACGCGCCAGCGGTATCTACCCAAACGGCCAGTGTTGCGGTGCCTTCAAGCACAGGCTTAGCACCCTCAAAAGTAGAGCCGCTGCGCGGCGTGCGGGCGGTGATGGCCAAGCGCATGGTAGAGGCCGCTAGCTCCATTCCTCATTTTCACTACGGTGAAGAGATTGATGTCACTGAGCTGTTGGCGCTGCGCGAGCGGCTCAAGCCGCAGTTAGAGGCAAAGGGCGAACGGCTCACGCTGATGCCGTTATTTATGAAAGCGATGGCGCTGGCCGTGGCGGAGACGCCGATCATCAATGCACAGTTAAACAGCGAAGCCAACGAGCTGAGCTACTACGGCCAGTGCAATATCGGCATGGCGGTGGATAGCAAAGCGGGGCTTTTGGTCCCTAACGTGAAGGGTGTCGAGGGCTTAACGCTGTTTGAGATTGCCAAAGAGGTCGGCAGGCTAACCAATGCCGCGCGGGAAGGGCGCGTGGAGCAGGCGGATCTAAAGGGCGGCACCATCAGCATCTCCAACATTGGTGCCCTCGGGGGAACCTACGCGGCGCCGATTATTAATGCGCCGGAAGCCGCCATTGTGGCCATTGGCAAAACCCAGTGGCTGCCGCGCTTTGATGAGCACGGGGCTGTGCAGCGCCGGGCAATTTTGACGGTCACGTGGGCAGGCGATCATCGCTTTATTGATGGCGGTACCATTGCTCGTTTTTGCAACGCCTGGAAAGGCTTTCTCGAGGCGCCGGAAAGCATGCTGCTTCATCTGGCCTAACCGTGTAGGCACCTTGCTATGAGCCAGGCACCGCTGCAGCAGTTTTACATACCCGAAGAGCAGTCGGTGTACCTGCTAAGCCATCACGATGCGCGAAAGCTAAAAGACTGGGTAGCGCTGTGCCAGGCACAGCTTGCCCAGTTGGGCTATTCGAATATCGAGCTGATTGGTAAGGGGGCTTACGGGTTTGTGTTTGCGGGTAGCGCTTGGCAGCAAGGCGTCAAGGCGCACTACGTGTTCAAGTTTTCACGCATTACGCTGCCCACTCATTTACAAGAACGCCTCGAAGAGGAGGCGTTTATGCTTGATCAAGTGTCACACCCTCGGATTCCTAAACTCATCGCCTATCAGCGCTCACGCGGCCAGTCGATTCTGGTCATGGAGCGTGCCCCTGGCTGGAACCTGGAGCAAGTGTCGCTCAAGCAGGGAAGGCTCACACCTCGGTTAATTGTGCGCATCGCCGCACAGTTAGCAGACATCCTACAAGCACTGCGTCGTGAAACAGGCCCGAACGCGCGGCCGGTGGTACATGGCGACATTAAACCCTCTAATCTGGTCTTTGACGCCACCTGCGAGGCCATTGCGCTGATTGACTGGGGCTCGTCGGTGTTTGCCCAGTTGGATGAAACGCTGCAGTTTGTTGGCGCCAACGTGATGGAGTTAATGTCCGACAACCTTCAGCAAACCAATGCTCGGCTGGGCGATGTCTACTTTATTGGCGAAGAGCAGCTTAACGGAGCGCTCTCGTCGCCACGGTTCGACGAGCAGGGGGCGGCAGGTACGCTCTATGCGCTAGCGTCTGCGCAGTCCTGTCGTTTTGGCCATCGAGCGATTCCAGCAAGCGCATTGGGGTTGCCGATCGAGTTCGCGCGCACGCTGGATGGCATGCTCGACCCCGACCCACAGGTGCGGCGTAAAGCGGGGGATTACTTTATTCGTGAAATGCCGCGCATGGCGAAGCTGGTTATGGTTGACCTGCCAATCGCCCCCCAAGCGCCGCTAGTGCCCGTATGGGGAAAAGGTCTGCGTCGCCCGGCTAGCCAAGAGATTGATACCGTGGTGTACAGCTCACGAAAGGCGTTTTTACGCGAGGCAAGCGCTGAAGAGACGTTAAACGACGTTAACGATGTGCAGCTTGATCGCTACTACAAACAGTTTATGCAGGGGATGGGAGAAACCGAAAAAGCCTTTTTGGCTTCGGTGAGCCGGTTGGGCAAATACCCAGTCGTCGGTGGTTTAGCGGTGCGCTGGGAGCGGGAGGGGGTCTATATTGATTCGTCGCTCAACCTGCATGACCCAGCGCTAAAGCCCGCGTTTATCGAAGCGGTGAATAACATGGTGCACTTAGCACGGGCCATTCATCGCCAGGGGGTATTTAAAAGTTGTCTGTTCAATGCCCGCCAAACGCTGCACTTAGAGCGTGCTAGCCCTGAGGAGGCGTTTCACTGCCAGCCAGAGATGGCGATTAATTACGAAGTGAGCGCGGTGCCGGAAATGGAGGATCGCACCCGGCAGCACAGCTACTTTGAAGATGGCCCTGACCCAGAAGAGCTATTGGTGCTGCCGGATACCATTATGCAACTGCTTCAGCGGCTCAATGAGATTCACCATACCGGTATGATCATCTTTGAAGCGCTGCCCAAACATCTCAAAATCCATAGCTACTACCGGCTGCTCGACCCTCAACGTGAGCAGGAGTTTCGCAGCCTACTGAGCCGAATGCTGGCCGCTGTCAGTCAAATCGAGGGGCTGGGCGTGTCAGGGTTTATGAAGATGCCCTACAAAGACACGCGCTTTTTTACCCACTTAGAACGACAGCCAGAGCACTTCTACCCCAAAGACCCAAAAGAGTATGTGAGAAAAAGCGCCTTGCCCGCGCCGCCGCGTTAGGCGGCACTGTTAATTCGGCGCGTTTGTGATTAGCCAGCTCGCCAACTGTTCGGTTAAACGGTCGGTGGCGCTACCAAAGGCGCTCACCACATCGGGTATCCCAGTGCTTGTGGCGCGCTCCCGGATCGCAAAGCTGGTGGAGGCCACGGGCTGTTGGTCCGCGCCGAGTAATTGGACGTCCAACTGCAGGTTAACGCTTGGCGGAGAGGTGTCATACTCGCTCTGAAAGTGGCGCAGCTCGCTTAATAGCAGCAAGTCGTGAGGGAGCCGGTCGCTGCTCACATTGGCGAAAAGCTCTTGCTGCTGAAGGCCTGCAATCAGCTGGGCCTGCAGCATGTCCGGCGCATCTTCATGCCAGCGAGCACCCTCATACACATTGACCACATTGCCTTCAGGAAACACCACGATACGATTGCTGCTGAGCAGGTGGCCCGCTTCTGGTGTAGCGATACCCAGTCGCTCTGGCTGCGTGATGGTGGCAGGGGCGCTCTGCATCGTGGTAGCAGGCAAGCGATACAGCGTCGATGGCGCTTTCTCCGGTAAAATAGAGCAGCCCGAAAGGGTAAGTAAGGCACTTAGAAAAAAGCCGTTACGTAAAGCGTGCATGTTCATGGGTGGAACTCCTCTACTTGGTCGCGGCCTAGGAAAAAGTCCGTGGGGCTCTCCTCAAGCTCCCGTGTAATGCGGTCGAGGGTGGCGAGTGTCGAGCGTAACGCCGCTAGGGCCGGGGCAATGTCGCGAGTGCTTTGTAGAGTGCTTTCGACAGCACCCGCGTTATCGTTCACCAACTGTTCTATCCGCTGGGCAGCGCTGGCAACATTGCGGCTGGCGCTCTCTGCGCTGCGCATCACCTGCTGACCCTCCTGGCTCAGCAAGCGGTTCGCCTCTAGGCTAAGCGATTCGATACTTTCAAGCGTGGTGGAGGCTTGGCGTGACACATCGCCAAAGAGCGCCATGTTTTCATCCAGGGCAGACTGCTGAGAGGCAATCATCTCGGTGATTTGGGCAATATTGGTCAGGATATTGCCTGCTTGCTCACGATTATTGTCATTGAAGAGTTCGTTCACACTCTGCAAAATCGCGTTGAGGTTTTCGACCATCTCTTCGCCTTCGTCAAACAGCGTAGCAATAGGCGACGGGTCGGCTTTAATAAAAGGCGTATCGTCGCTGCTCTGCGCTAGCAAGCGTTGGCTTTCTGGGGTGCCGCCATAGAGCTGCACGGACATACTGCCGGTAATGCTGGCAAAGGCTAGCTTTGCGCGGGTATCCACTTTAATCGGAGTGTCTTCATACACGCGAATAAGTGTGATCACTTGGCGTGGGTCGTCAGGATTGAGGGAAAGCTCGGTAACATCGCCCACTTCAATGCCGTTGTACTGCACCTTGCTGCCCACTGAGAGGCCGCTGACGCTGCGCTCGAACAAAATGCGGTAGGGTTGATAGTCGCGTTGGCCAGCCGCATAGCTCATCCAGAGCGCAAACAGCAAGGCGGCAGCGGCCGTCAGCACGGTAAACAGGCCAATCAAAATATGGTGCGCTCGGGTTTCCATGTGCGTCACTCCTGAGAAGAGGTTGGGCCAGCAGAGCGCTGTGCAGCGCGTCCACGCGGTCCATTAAAGTAATCCTGTACCCACTCGTCGTCCGTTTTTGCGACGTTTTCCAGGGTATCCACCACCAGAACGCGCTTTTGCGACAGCACCGCGACCCGGTCACAGGCCGCATAGAGGGTATCGAGGTCGTGGGTGACCAAAAAAACGCTAAAGCCCATTGCATCGCGCAGCGTGACCAGCAGTTGGTCAAACGCGGCGGCCCCAATGGGGTCGAGTCCTGCGGTAGGCTCATCGAGAAACAAAATATCCGGGTCCAGGGCCAGTGCCCTGGCAAGCGCGGCACGTTTCACCATGCCCCCAGAGAGCGATTCTGGAAATTGTCGGGCGGCATGAGGGGGCAGGCCTACCAGCGAGAGCTTGATACGCGCCAGATACTCGGCCTCTTGCCGAGAGAGTTTGGCGTGCTCGATAAGCGGCAGCGCAACGTTTTCTTGCAGGTTGAGCGAACTAAATAGCGCCCCACGCTGAAAGAGCACCCCAAAGCGCCGCTCGACTTGGCTGCGTTGGGACTCACTTAACTCATTTAACCGCTGGTTCAGCACTTCTACTGTGCCGTCATTTGGCCGCTTTAAGCCCACAATACTGCGCAGTAGAACTGATTTACCGGTACCTGAGCCGCCGACAACGCCGAGAATTTCGCCTCGGTAGAGGGTCAAGTCCAGCCCTTCGTGAACGACGTTGTCGCCAAATCGATTCACCAGCCCCTGCACGCGAATAACCGCTTCCTCGCGCTCGGGCTGTTGAGGCATCTCTGAATATCGCTCGGTCACCAGCCCATCTCCATGAAAAATAACGCCGCTAATGCATCGATGAGAATCACCATGAAGATGGCTTGCACCACACTGGATGTCGTGTGGGCACCCACCGATTGGGCACTGCCGCTAACTTTAAACCCTTCTAGGCAGCCAATGACGGCAATCACAAAGGCAAATACCGGCGCTTTGCTCAAGCCGACCAGAAAATGAGTGACCGACACGTCTTTTTGCAGTGTGGTGATGAACTGACTCACAGAAATATCCAACGATAGGGTGGCTACCACCGCGCCGCCGACGAGGCCGCTCAGCATGCCCACAAACGCCAGCAGCGGTAGGCTGATCAACATCGCCATCACCCGGGGAAGCACTAGCAGCTCAATCGGGTCGAGTCCCAATGTTTTGAGGGCATCAATCTCTTCGTTGGATTTCATCGCGCCAAGCTGGGCGGTAAAGGCGCTGGCAGTGCGGCCCGCCAAAAGTATCGCGGCCAAGAGTACGCCAAATTCCCGTAAAAATGAAAAAGCTACGAGATCAATGGTGTAAACCGTTGCACCGAAATCTTGGAGCACCGTGGCCCCCAAAAACGCCACCACTGCGCCCACCATAAAGGTTAAGAGCGCAACGATAGGCACCGCATTCAAGCCACTTTGCTGAATATGCGCGACGGTGGCGGTAATACGCCAGTGGCGGGGTCGAAACAGAAGTGAGGTAAATGTGGCCAGCACCAAGCCAATGAAAGCCAGTAGCTGGCGCTGCTGAGACCCCAGCGCCACCATTTGCTGGCCCACTGTCGCTAAGGCTTCGCTAATCCGGTTGGGGCGGGGTGTGGGGCTCTCAAGCGGAGCGTCCATAGCCTCGGCAATGCGTATTAGCAAGGCCTGCTGCACCTGGGGAAGATCGCTTGCCCACTCGCCAATTTGTTTGGTTTTTTCAACACCAATTAGCTCAACGATCAGCGCCGCGCCGGCGGTATCCAGCCCCTCAAAGCCGGGTAGCGACAGCGCTGCCGAGCTTAGCCGACCCTGCTGCTGTAGGGCGCGCTTCAGCTCAGCGTAGTGGCGTAGTGTCCATTCGCCGTGCAGCGAGACATGCTCGCCCTGTTGAGTGATCCACTCGTTTGGCATCCCTGCTCCTCAGTGCCTTCACATGCAGTGAAGGCCTATGATGCAATAAAACGAGCGTTAGTGAAAGGTAAGCCGTCGTTTCTTAACGTGACGCACGATACTTGGGGGCCAGCTCCTGCATAATTTTTGCTGCTACTTCCTTGAGTCTGGGGCCAAGGTTGTTGACCAATCGATCATGATCTAAACGCAGGCTAGAGCCACCGCAGTTAATCGCCATCACTTCGGCACCATCTTCTAAAATGAGCGGCATGGCCACGGCGCTGATATCCCGCTGCCAATCCTGTTCGGATAGGCAAAAGCCATACTCGGCATAGTCGCGCAGGCTCTGTTCAATACCGGCATGAAGGCGCGGCCAATCGCTGCCGTGAAACGCGGCTAGCTCTTGCATCACCTGTTGGCGGCGCTCGTCAGATAATCCGCACAGCCAGGCACGACCAATCGCCGAGGTGGCAATCGGTAGACGAGAGCCAACATCTAAGCGAATAATCAGCGGGCCGTGGCCGTGGCAGGTTTCCAGATACACCATGTCGCTGCGGTCGGCACCGCCCAGGCTCACGTTGCAGTCGGTGGCGTCGGCAAAGTGCTGTAAATGGGGGCGAGCAATTTCGCGAATGCCCATATTGGCCAGAAAGCGGTAACCCAGCGCCAGCACACCTGGCCCGAGGCGGTACTTCTCCAGGTGACGGTTGTGTTGCAGGTAGCCTAACTGGGTCAGCGTATAGGTTAACCGGGACACCGTGGGGCGCGGGATGTGGGTGCGATTAGAGAGCTCTGCATTGCCCAGGTACTCTTCCCCTGTTCCAAAAGCGCGGAGCAGTTCTAACCCCCGCGCAAGCGCGGTGACAAAGTTGCGATCTTTTTCGGGTGATTGCGGCTCATCAGCAGCGGCGTCGGTTGGTTCCATCAAGCGTCTCGGCTAATCAATCATTGAATGGCAAGTATCGCATACCTGCGCTGGGGCGTTGCAAAGCGCGATAAGAGAGCTTAGTCAACGCTTGGCCTGCGGCGCCTGCCTTAGATACTGTGCTAGCGCCGCAGGAGGGCGGTTAGCTGTCCAGGCGTTCAATGATGGTCGCGATGCCCTGGCCAACGCCAATACACATGGTGACCAGCGCATAGCGCCCGCCGGTGGCTTCTAGCTGGCGCAGCGCAGTGAGTGCCAAACGTGCGCCCGAGGCACCCAGCGGGTGGCCAATGGCAATGGCGCCACCGTTGGCGTTAAGGCGCGGGTCGTCGGCGGAAAGCCCCAACTGCTGAACGCAGCCCAACACCTGCACCGCAAAAGCTTCGTTGATTTCAATCACGTCCATCTGCTCAAGCGAGAGGCCAGCCCGGGCCAGCGCTTTTTGCGAGGCGGGTACCGGCCCCAAGCCCATGACGCGGGGAGCAACGCCCGCCACGGCGCTGGCAACGATACGCGCTCGCGGAGCAAGCCCAGCTCGCTCGCCTGCTGCACGCGTGCCGACAATCAGCGCGGCAGCCCCGTCATTTAATCCAGACGCGTTGCCTGCGGTCACGACACCACCTTCAAACAGCGCGCCGAGTTTGGCTAGTTTTTCCTCGGTGCTTTCAGCGCGGGGGTGCTCGTCTTTATCTACCAACAGCGGCGGCTGTTTGCGTCCTTGAGGCACGTCTACCCCAAACATTTCGCCTTCATAAAAGCCGTTTGCCAGCGCCTTGGCATAGCGCGCTTGGGAGCGGGCGGCAAAGGCGTCGCTGGCCTCGCGGCCAATGTTCAGGTCGTGGGCAATGTTATCGGCAGTTTCCGGCATGCTGTGGCTGCCGTACTCTTTGGCAATCCACGGGTTGGGAAAGCGCGAGCCAATCACGGTATCAAACATCGGCTGATTGCGAGCGTAGGGGGAGTCGGCTTTGCCCAGCACGTAAGGCGCGCGGGACATGGACTCCACGCCGCCAGCCAAAAATAGCTCACCTTCGCCTAAGCGAGCGGCACGGGCGGCATCCATCATCGCGGCTAGGCCACTACCGCACAGGCGGTTGACGGTTTGGCCTGCCACCTCAATCGGCAGGCCCGCTAGCAGCGCACCGTGACGGGCCACGTTGCGAGAATCTTCCCCCGCTTGGTTAGTGCAACCCGCCAACACCTCTTCGTAGCTTTCTGGGGCAAACGGATTACGCGCCACCAGTGCTTTGAGCGTTAAGCCCAGCAGCTCATCCGGACGAATGGCCGCTAGGCTGCCGCCATGGCGGCCGAAAGGGGTGCGTAATCCGTCGTAAATATAGGCGTCTTGCATGGTTATTTTCCTTGTTTGTGTAAGCCTTACTTAAGCCGTAATTGAAACTGAGGGGGTTCAGCCCGTTGGCCCGTCAGTGAGGGGCATGCCCAGCGCGGCGCGGCGGCGCAGCCACGGGCTAGGGCGATAGCGGGGGTCACCGGTGGCGTCTAATAGGTTGTTCAAAATGGTCAGGATGCGCGAAGCGCCGTAATGGTCGCCCATGCGCAGCGGGCCAAATGGGTAGCCCAGGCCAAGTTCCACCGCACGATCAATAGTGGCGGGTGCAGCGACGCCTTGCTGTGCGATATCTGCCCCAACGTTGACGATGCAGGCCACCAAGCGCTGCAGCACAAAGCCGGTGCTGTCTTGTAGGGTGCTGACCGGCGTGCCGTCAGCATTCAACAGGCTGGCGGCGGCATTGACTAGTTCGGGTCGGGTAATGGGGGAGGCCATCAGGCTGCGGCGCTTATCCAGCCCCGCCAGCATATCCACCGCGACGCACTGCTCGGCATTCAAGCCTTGGCGCAGAGCGCACTGTGTGGTGTCTTCGCCCAGCGGTGTCAGCAGGCACAGCGCCTCTGAGGAGGGCTGATCCGCACTTTCTAGTGGCCAGCCCGCCGTGGCGACCAGTTCGGCAAGCTGGGCGGCGCTGCCAGGGTCGTCTTGGCTGATCCACACGGGGCAAGGCGAGGCTGTCGCAATGGCGGGCTCTTCCGGCATCTGCTGCTGGCCATCCACGTAGCGATAAAAGCCTTCACCGGTTTTGCGCCCCAGCAAGCCTGCTGAGAGCCGCTGGCGGGTGAGCGGTGAAGGGCGAAAGCGCGGCTCTTCATAATACTGGTGGTACACCGACTCCATCACCGCATGGGAAACATCCAGACCCGTCAGGTCCAGCAGGGTAAACGGCCCCATCCGAAAACCGCCTTGATCCACCATGATGCGGTCAATGGTGGCAGGGTCGGTCACGCTCTCACTCAGAACGCGCAGCGCTTCGGTACCAAAGGCGCGCCCGGCGTGATTGACCAGAAAGCCAGGGGTATCGGTGGCCTGGGCGGTAAAGTGGCCCATGGAGGTGCCCAGGGCATTAACCCGCTGAGTGACATCGTTAGCGGTACGTAACCCTGGAATCACTTCCACAATTTTCATCAGCGGGACGGGATTGAAAAAGTGAAAGCCAATCACGCGCTCTGGGCGCTGGCAGGCGGCAGCAATTGCGGTAACAGACAGCGAAGAGGTGTTGGTGGCAAGAACGGCATCCTGGCGAACAATGCCCTCTAAATCGCTAAACAGCCCCTGTTTGGCTTCCAGCTTCTCGATGATGGCTTCAACGACGATATCGCAGGGGGCGAGGGCGGCGAGGTCGCGGGCCTCAATCAAGCGTTCGCCGTACTGCTCGGCTTGGGCTTGGGTAATCCGCTGCTTGTCGGCGCTGCGCCGCCATAACCCATTAATAAAGGCAGTCGCTTCCGCCACCGCGCCTTCTTTTACATCAAATAGCATGACGTTCAGGCCTGCCTGCGCGGCGAGCTGAGCAATCCCTCTACCCATGGCCCCGGTGCCGACAATGCCAAGAGTGTTGAACGAATGGGCGACTGCGTCGTTGGACATAGGTCAAAATCCTCGCTGCAAGTGTTTATTGTTCTGCATTGCAAAATAGCATTTCGTTTATTGACTGCCATCCTAGGCTATGCAAAAGTGCCTGACAAGAGAGTGAACGCTAGTTTCGCCATGCAGAATTATTGCAGGCCTCACTGCCCGCGCGAACGCCAACCATAAAAATATCGTTGCTACCAGGAGCCGTTATGATCCGTGATCCCGAACTGCTGAATCAGTTGGTTGATACCATTGCCCGCTTTGTACGGGAGCGTTTGATTCCCAATGAGGCACGGCTTGCCGAAGAGGATGCAGTGCCCGCCGAGATCCTGGCGGCAATGAAGGAGATGGGGCTGTTCGGGCTATCCATTCCTGAAGAGTACGGCGGCTTAGGGCTCACGATGGAAGAAGAAGCTCTGGTAGCCATGGAAATAGGCAAAACGTCTCCCGCGTTCCGCTCGGTATTTGGTACGAATAACGGCATCGGTGCCCAGGGCATTCTGATTGACGGCACTGAAGAGCAGAAAGCCAAATACGTGCCGCGCTTGGCCACCGGGGAAATTCTCAGCTCGTTCTGCCTGACCGAACCGGACTCCGGCTCCGATGCCGCCAGCCTGCGCACCACCGCCGTGCGCGATGGCGACCACTATGTGTTAAACGGTACCAAGCGCTATATCACCAACGGCCCGGAAGCGGACCTGTTCACCGTGATGGCGCGTACCGACCCAGACAACAAAGGCGCTGGCGGTATCTCTGCCTTTATTGTTGAAGGCAATACGCCTGGTCTGATTCGCGGCCCGGCAGATAACAAGATGGGCCAGAAGGGCGCGCATACCTGCGATATCATTTTTGATAACTGCCGTGTACCGGCTGAAAACATCATTGGCGGCAAAGAGGGGCAAGGCTTTAAAACCGCCATGAAAGTGCTCGACCGTGGGCGACTGCATATTTCTGCGGTGTGTGTGGGCGTGGCCGAGCGTTTGGTCGAAGAGTCGCTGCGCTACACTATGGAGCGTAAGCAGTTTGGTGCGCCGCTGGCGGAGCATCAACTGGTGCAGGCTATGCTGGCAGATAGCAAAACCGAAGCCTACGCAGGCAAAACCATGGTAATGGACGCCGCACGCCGCAAAGATGATGGCGAAAACGTCTCAACCCTAGCCTCCTGCTGCAAGCTGTTCTGTGCCGAGATGGTGGGTCGCGTTGCGGATCGCGCCGTGCAGGTGCACGGCGGTGCGGGCTATATGTCGGAATACGCCGTTGAGCGTTTCTACCGCGATGTGCGTTTGTTCCGCATTTACGAAGGGACGACGCAAATTCAGCAGCTGGTGATTGCCCGGAACATGGTGCGGGAGGCGTCCTAATGGCTCTGTCGGTCCCTTACCAAGCGCCAGATGAGAAGATCTTTGGCCGTCTGGCAAGCGAGCTTTTAGCAGAACTCCCCGAGCGCTTGAGTACCCGCGTGCTGGAAAATGCGAAACGCCTAGCGGATCACCCCGCGCTTGTGGATGGCAACGTTCGCTGGAGCTACGCCGAGCTGGGGCAAGAGATTCATGCCGCCTACGAGTGGTTAGCTAATTTAGGCATACGGCCCGGCGACCGTATTATGACGGTCAGTGAAAACTGCCGTGCCCTGGTGGTACTGCTGTTGGCCGCCAGTGAAATGGATGTTTGGGTCGCGATTGTCAATTCGCGCCTCTCCGCTCAGGAAGTGGATTTAATCCAAGGCAATTGCCTGCCGCGCCGAGTGTTTTACACCTGCGAAGCCTCCCCAGAGGCGAGCCAGCACGCCGAGCGCCACGCGGCTGACCGCTATCAGCATCCGCAGCTCGGCGGCCTAGCGATTTCACCGCTATTTGATAGCGAGCCAGAGCCTGTTCACGCCAGCGGTGCCGAGCAGGTAGCCGCGATGATCTACACCTCAGGCACCACCGGTACGCCGAAAGGCGTCATGCTGACCCATCGCGGTATTCTGTATATCGCCTCTATTTCAGGCGGCATGCGTCATCTGAGTGAAGGGCAGCGGGTGTATGGCGTGCTGCCGATGTCTCATGTGTTTGGCCTCTCATCAGTGTGTATGGGTTCGCTGTATAACGGCGCGTGCCTGTACACCGTGCCGCGTTTCGAGGCTGCTCAACTGTTGGCAACGTTGAAAGAGGAGCGTATTACGGTGCTCCAAGGTGTGCCTGCCATGTATGCTCGCGCCCTGGAGTATTTGAAGCGTGAGCAGCGCGCGTTAGAAGCGCCTGCGCTTATCTATATCTCCGCAGGCGGCTCGCCGCTGGATAGCGATACCAAAAAACGCGTGGAAGCTGCGTTTGGCCTAACGCTGCACAATGGCTACGGTCTCACCGAAGCTAGCCCGACGATTAGTCAAACCCGCATTGAAGACCGCCACCAGAGCAGCACCGTGGGCCGCGTGCTGCCGCTGTTGGAGTATCGGTTAGAGCCCCTAGGCAGCAGCGGCACGTCAGAAAAGGCAGGCGATGAGATCGGCGAGCTGTGGGTGCGTGGCCCTAATATCATGAAAGGTTACTTCCGCCAGCCGGACGCCACCCGCGCCACCTTAACGGAAGATGGCTGGCTCAATACCGGTGATATCGCCAAACTGGATCACGACGATCAGCTCTATATCGTGGGCCGCAGTAAAGAGCTGATTATTCGCTCGGGCTTCAACATCTACCCGCCGGATGTGGAAGCAGTGATTAATGAGCATCCTGCGGTGACGTTAACCGCAGTGGTCGGGCGGCAGGTGGCTGGCAATGAAGAGGTCGTGGCATTTGTGCAGTGTGAGCCGGGCATTGAAGTCGATATGGCAGAACTCAAAGCCTTTATTGCCGAGCGGCTTGCGCCCTATAAGCGTCCGACGCAGATTATGCTAATGGATGCGCTGCCTTCCACCGCCAGCGGTAAGATTTTAAAAGGACGGCTACGCGACTTGGCCCAGCAGGAGAGCGCTTTATGAGCGAATCAGACAGCGCTAACGCCTCAACAATACCCCAGGCGCTGATGGGCTATCACGAATTGCTGGGCATGCACGTGGTGGAGTGGGAAGAGGGGCGCGCGGTGGTGGAACTCACCATTGAACCCAAGCACCTTAACCGCAGCGGCAATGTGCATGGCGGCGTCTTGGCTTCCATGCTGGACAGCGCCTTAAGCCTAGCGGGCCTGCACTGTGATGTGCCAGGGCATATTCGCCGTGGGATGACGCTATCACTCACCACCACCTTTGTCGGGCCTGCTCGGCATGGCGTGTTGCGGGCCACGGGCACGCTGCGTGGCGGTGGGCAAAAAACCTTCATGACCAGCGGTGAGATTATCGATGAGCGGGGCAATCTGGTGGCTATGGGCGAAGGCTCGTTTCGCCGCCGCAGTGGCAGCGAATCGTCACAAGGCATTCCCGACCCGCAGTTGAGGGAGCCTGGCGAGTGAGCCCAGCCCGTTTCCGGGTTTCCTGTTTGCTACTGGTGACGCTTGCCACGCTGATTCATTTGGTCGGTGGCAGCGTGGCGTGGCAAGCCGCAGGCATCGTTGCGCTGCTGCTTTATTTGGTGACCCTGAAAGGTCAACTCACCCGCATGGCCAAGGGGCTGCTGTGTGCCGCTGGCGTACTCGCGCTGCTCGCGCTATGGCGCTCGCCCACCCCTGGGCAGCTGCTGTTTGAGGCGAGTGGGCGTTTTGCGTTTTTTGCCACCTTTATAGTGGCGCTGAGTATGCTGCGCTTACCTGCCTATCGCTCCCGTTTAGTGCGCCGCTGCGGGCAAAGCATGCTGCTTCAATCCCCCAGCCGCCGTTATCCGATCTTATCCCTGGGCTCGGCGCTGTTTGGCATCATTCTGAACATTGGCGTGCTGAATCTGTTTGCCGCGATGATCGAGAAGAGCAATACCCTGAGTGCCGCCCAAGGGCGCGCCTGGGTGCGTGAGGCCCGCCAGCGGCGAATGATGCTGGCGCTGCTGCGCGGATTTTCGCTGGCACCGCTAATTTCGCCCATGGGTATTGGGGTAGCCGTGGTGCTTTCAAGCCTTCCCCAGGTCACCTGGTCACAGCTGGCACCCTATATTCTAGGGGCCGCCGCGCTGATTTTTATGGCGGGCTGGGCGGTGGACTATTTCACCGGCCCGCACCCACCCGCCAATAAAACCTATGTCACCCCGTCGCTGCGCCCGTTGGCGCAGTTTAGCGTTTTGCTAATCGGCATTGTGGCGCTGGTGTTCTCTATTGCGTGGCTGCTGGAGTTACGACTCCCCATTGCCGCGCTGCTGGGCGCGCCTACCGGGGCGCTCTTATGGCTGGCTTGGCAGCGTCGCAGGCTGGGCTTTGGCGGGTTGCCTGCCGCCATAACGGCGGTGCATCGTCAGCTACCTTGGTTGCTGTCTCCCAGCGCTAATGAAATCGTGGTGCTGGGGGCGGCAGGCTATTTGGGGCATGTATGCGTGGGCTTGGTGGATACTCAGCAGCTAGCACCGCTATTGGCGGTGCTAGACCCGCTGGGCACTTTGAATGCGGTGTTAGCCATGCTGATGGTGGTGGGGCTAGCGCAAATAGGCGTCAACCCGATTGTCACGGTGACGCTGTTGGTGGGCTTGCTCCCTACGCTGGGCATTGAGGGGTTAACGCCTGAGCTGATTGGGGCATCGTTAATGGTAGGCTGGGCGCTGGCGCTGATGTCATCACCCATGACCGCTTCCATGCTGATTCTCTCGCGCTTTACCGGCGTACCCGCCACCCGCATCGGTTACCGCTGGAACGGGCGCTTTTTGGTCGCTGCCATCCCGCTGCTGGCGTTATGGTTTGGTTGGTCGCCTTTCTGAGGTTGGCTGTTCAAGGAAACGCTTGACCTTTGGCAGGCGTTTTTTTATTGTTATTTTTATAAAGTGAAATATTATTTTGCTATGCGGAATAAAAAGCCGATGGTTCAATCGCTGGAGCATGCCTTATGAAAATCCTCGTCGCGGTGAAACGCGTCATCGACTACAACGTCAAAATCCGCGTCAAAGCGGACCATTCTGATGTGGACCTTACCAACGTCAAAATGGCCATGAACCCCTTCTGCGAAATTGCCGTGGAAGAGGCGGTGCGCCTGAAAGAGAAGGGCGTGGCCACCGAAGTCGTGGCCGTGACCGTGGGCCCCAAGGCCGCCCAAGAGCAGCTGCGCACCGCGCTGGCGCTGGGGGCTGACCGTGCCATCCACATTGAAACCGACGAGCGCGCCGAATCGCTGGCGGTGGCCAAACTGCTGGCCAAAGTGGTGGACGAAGAGCAGCCCGGCCTCGTCATCCTCGGCAAACAGGCCATCGACACCGACAACAACCAGACCGGACAGATGCTCGCCGCGCTGACTAACCTGCCGCAAGGCACCTTCGCCTCAGAAGTCGCGGTAGACGGTGACAAGGTTAATGTCACGCGTGAAATCGACGGCGGCCTGCAAACTGTCGCGCTGACACTCCCGGCCATCGTCACCACCGACCTGCGCCTGAATGAACCGCGCTACGCCAAGCTGCCGGACATCATGAAGGCTAAGAAGAAGCCGTTGGATGTCAAAACCCCCGCCGACTATGGCGTTGAGGTGGCTTCCAAGGTCACGCTGCTCAAGGTGGAATCCCCTGCTGAGCGCAAAGGCGGTATCAAAGTGGCCTCGGTAGACGAGCTGATCGACAAACTGAAAAACGAAGCCAAAGTGATCTAAGGTCGGCGTGACGTTGATCGACATGCTTTGAAAGGAGTGAATTCTATGAGCATTCTGGTACTTGCCGACCTTCATGAAGGTCAGTTAGCGGGCGCCACCGCCCACGTCGTGGCGGCCGCCCAAGCCATCGGTGGCGATATTGATATTCTGGTCGCCGGTGAAGGCGTTCAGGCAGCAGCAGACGCCGCTGCCAAGCTCGACCGCGTCAACAAAGTACGCGTTGCCGATAACGCCGTGTACGCCCACCAGCTTGCCGAGCCCATGGGAGCGCTGCTGGTCGCGCTGGCCGATGATTACAGTCACGTGCTGGCCAGTGCCTCCACCACCGGCAAAAACGTCCTGCCGCGCCTGGCCGCGCTAAAAGACGTCAGCCAGCTATCGGATGTGCTGGGTGTTGAAAGTGCCGATACCTTCCTGCGCCCGATCTACGCCGGTAACGCCATTGCCACGGTCAAAAGCGATGACGTGCTGAAAGTCATCACCGTGCGTACCACTGGCTTCGATGCGGTGGGCAGTAGCGGCAGTGCAACGATCGAAGCCGTCGATACCGTGTTGGAAAACACCCAGTCCAGCTTTGTGAAGCAAGAGCTGGCGCAAAGCGACCGCCCAGAACTCGGCGGCGCCAAGGTCGTCATCTCAGGCGGCCGCGGCATGGGCAACGGTGAAAACTTCACGCTGCTGAACGGCATTGCCGACAAGTTGGGCGCCGCCATTGGCGCTTCTCGCGCGGCGGTAGACGCCGGCTTCGTGCCTAACGACATGCAGGTGGGTCAGACCGGTAAGATCGTCGCACCCGAGCTCTATATTGCGGTAGGTATCAGCGGTGCGATTCAGCACTTGGCGGGCATGAAAGACTCCAAGGTGATCGTCGCGATCAACAAAGACGACGAAGCACCGATCTTCCAGGTGGCCGACTATGGCCTGGTCGGGGATCTGTTCGAGATCCTGCCGGAACTGGAAAGCAAGCTGTAAAAGCTTCTTGCATCCACGTCTTGGTCGGAATAACCCGTAGCGGGGGTCTTTCGCCATGGATGGCGAAAGTAGCGCCCATGGATGGGTTCACAGCGCCCCCACGCAGGGTTGTTCCGACCATGCCACTGCAGTGTGGCATCTTATTGAAAGGCCCTGTGGTGCCTTTTGCAGTATTGCTTCAAAATAATAACTAGCGAGTTTTCCATGCTAACCCAACTGACTGCCTCGATGGCGCTGCCGGTTATCGGCTCTCCCATGTTTATCGTTTCTGGCCCTGAGCTGGTCATTGCCCAGTGTCAGGCGGGGATTATTGGCGCGTTACCGGCGCTGAATGCCAGGCCTGCGGAAGTGCTTCGGGAGTGGCTGCAGCAGATTACCGATACCTTAGACGACTATAGCGCTCAGAATCCGCAGCAGCCCGCCGCGCCGTTTGCGGTGAATCAGATCGTGCACCCCACCAATGACCGCCTGGAGCATGATGTGGCGCTATGCGCTGAGTACAAGGTGCCACTGATCATTACCAGCCTGCATGCGCCCAATCGAGTGGTCGAGCAGGTGCACGCCTATGGCGGCCTGGTGTTTCATGACGTGACCACGTTGAGGCACGCTAAAAAAGCCATCGATGCCGGGGTGGATGGGCTGATTTTGGTCTGCCATGGCGCAGGCGGTCATGCGGGGCGGCTTAACCCCTTCGCTTTTGTGGCCGAGGTCAGGCAGTTTTACGATGGCCCGCTGGTGCTGGCAGGGACGATAACCAAAGGCGAGCAGATCGCCGCCGCCCAGGCGCTGGGCGTGGACATGGTGTATATGGGCACGCGCTTTATTGCCACCCAGGAGGCCAATGCTCAGCCAGCGTACAAGCAGATGGTACTGGAAGCCGCTGCGGGGGATATCGTCTATACCAACCTATTTACTGGCGTGCACGGAAACTACCTGCGCCAAAGCATCGAGCTGGCCGGGCTTGACCCAGAGGCACTGCCAGAGGGCGACAAAAGCGCCATGCGCTATGGATCAGGCGGCAGCAGCAAGGCAAAAGCGTGGCGGGATATTTGGGGTGCAGGGCAAGGGGTGGGGGGCATTACCACACTGAACAGCGTGGCCGATGAAGTAGCCACGCTGCGCGACGATTACCAACAAGCGCTGAATCAATTGCGGCGGCGCTGACGAAAAGCAGCCACGCGAGCATGAAAATCCTCGGTGGCCTTACACTCATCCTGCAGTGCGCCTTCAAGCGTTAGCGTGTCGTCTAACGGCAGGTTCGCCGCCTGTCGCATGGCCCGTTTTGTTGCTCCCAGCGCTTGGGGTGACTGAGCCACCAGGGCCTGTGCCAGCGCTCGTGCTTCCGCTAACACCTGATCATCTTCCACTGCCCGGTTGGCCAAGCCCAGCGCCACACAGCGCTCGGCATCCATTGGGGTAGCCAGTGCCGCCATCTCAAAGGCCTGGGCGTGGCCAAGCTTGCGTACCAAATGCCAGCAAGCGCCGCCGTCGGGAATCAAGCCAATATTGATAAAGGCCAGTTTTAGGTAAGCCGAGCGGCCCATCACCACTATATCGCTGGCCAGCACGTAGGACACACCAATCCCCGCGGCAGCGCCGCTTACGGCGGCGATTACGGGCTTTTCCATCGTCATCATGCTGCGCAGCGCAGGCAAAAAAAGCGTTGCCAGCCGTTGGCTTGCAGGCTGGGTGGAGGCCTTTTCGAATTCTGCTAAATCAGCACCGGCACAAAAGGCGCTACCTTCACCGCTCAGGATCACGCAGTGCACCTGCGGGTCAACTGCCACGGTGGCTAATGCGTTATTGAGCGCCAGGGCCGTGGGCTCGTTGAGGGCATTGCGCACCGCAGGGCGCGCAATGGTCACTTCGGCGATACCGCCCTCGGTAGTCTCAAGGTGTACTAACGGATCGTCTTCCCTGCGCATGAGCTTCTCCTTAGGCGGCGTCGAGCTGTTCGCTCACCGTCTCAAGGTGATAGTCGCTGTCGCCCAGGTAGTGATCAAACATCACCAAATGTTTGGCGTAGTGGGCCACGTAGCACTCTTCGGTCATACCCATGCCGCCATGAAGCTGAATGGCCTGTTCCGCAATAAAGCGCGCAGACTCGCCGCAGTAGGCCTTGGCCGCGGCGATTTTATAGTCCCGTTCGTCAGCAGGCAGCGAGAGGCTGGTGGCGGCGAGAATCGCCATGGAGCGCGACTGCTCCAGGTGAAGATGCATATCCACCATGCGGTGCTGCAGTGACTGGAACGTGGCCAGCGGCAGGCCAAACTGCTTGCGCTCTTTTAAATAGGCGAGGGTTTGGTCGCAGGCGGTTTCCATTGCGCCGATGGCTTCGGCGCAAAGTGCGGCGCGGCCAAGAGCCAGTACCTCTGCCAGCGCGTCACCTGCGTCTTCGCTTAGGCAGTTCTCTAGCGGCAGAGTCACGTTATGCAGCGTTAGGTCACCGGCGGGCTGGTCATCCATCGTGAGATAGGTCTGTAAGGTGACGCCGTGAGTGTCCGCAGGGATGATAAACAGCCCCAGTTTGCCGGTAGGCAGTTGGGCGGTCACCAGCGTGGCGGCGGCACTGCCCAGGTTCATTACGACATCTTTGCGGCCGTGAAGCTGCCACTGGCCATCTTGTTGGCTCGCTTGGGTCGAAATATCGAACGCGTCATAGCGGGCGGTGTGTTCTTGCCAAGCCAAGGCGAGCTGGTGTTCACCTTCCAACAGCGGGGCCAGCCAGCGCTCCTGCTGTGCGGGGTTGGCGCATAGCGCAAGCAGCTGCCCGGGCATGACTAACCCAAACAGGTACGCTTCTGGCACTAAGCCGCGCCCCAACGCTTGCATAATAATCATTAAGTCGGTGCCGTCGCCGCCTAGCCCGCCGACGTCTTCGCTAAACGGCATATGCAGCAGGCCCAGCTCGGCAAAAGTGCGCCATAGCGGGCTGGCCCCTTGGGCAGGCGCTTCAAGCATAGCGCGGCGCTGTTCGGGCGTTACCTGGTCGGCCACTAAGCGTGTCAGTGTCTCTTCGAGCATGCGCTGCTCGTCGGTGAGTGCAAAATCCATGGTGACCCCCTTACATACCTAAAATGGTTTTAGCGACGATGCTTTTTTGAATCTCGTTGGCACCGCCATAAATCGACAGCTTGCGACGATTAAAATACTGGGCGCTGGTGGCAGCGCCTTGGGCATATTCATCAGCCAGCGATTCATCACCATGGAGAAACTCGGGGAAGAACGGCAGGGCAGCAGGGCCAAGCGCACGGCGGGTAAGCTCGCTAATCTCTTGGCGCAGTTCAGAGCCGCGTACTTTTAGCAGCGAGCTTTCTGCCCCCGGCACCCCGCCATCTCGCGCTGCGGCAATCACGCGCAGGTTGGTCACTTCCAGTGCCATCAGCTCAAGCTCGGCTTTGACCACCCGCTGGCGAAAGCTGGGGAGCGATAAAAGCGGCTTGCCGCGATGCTGCATACGGGTTGCGAGGGACTTCAAATGGCGCAGCGCCTGCTTAGCGTGGCCAAGCCCGGCGATGCCGGTGCGCTCGTGGGTTAGCAGGAATTTGGCGCAGGTCCAGCCTTGGCCCTCTTCACCCACGCGGTTTTCTACCGGCACGCGCACATTATCGAGAAACACTTCGTTGACTTCATGAGCGCCGTCGAGGGTGATAATCGGCCGTACGGTAATGCCGGGGGTCTGCATATCAATCAGTAAAAAGCTGATGCCCGCCTGCTTTTTCGCGTGGGGGTCGGTACGCACCAAACAGAACATCATGTTGGCGTGCTGGCCCAGGGTGGTCCAGGTTTTCTGCCCGTTGACGATGTAGTGGTCGCCATCGAGCACGGCGCGGGTGGATAAGCCCGCCAAATCCGAGCCAGCACCCGGCTCGGAGTAGCCCTGGCACCACCAGTCCTGGTTATTAAGAATCCGCGGCAGGTAGTGCTGTTGCTGCTTCACACTGCCAAATTTCATGATCACTGGCGCGACCATGTTGACGCCAAAGGGCACCACCGTAGGGGCGTGGGCGGCGGCACACTCTTCATCGAAGATATGTCGCTGCACTGGGCCCCAGCCTGGACCGCCGTGCTCAACAGGCCAGTTGGCGGCAAGCCACCCTTGTTCGCTGAGAATATTCTGCCAGCGGATGTGGTCATCGGCGCGCAGATGCCGCCCAAGGCGCACGCGCTCACGGATGTCGCTCGGCAGTGCATCGGCTAAAAATCGGCGGACTTCCTCGCGGAATGCCTGCTCTTCGGGGCTAAACGTCAGGTTCATGAGTGTGCATCCTCGGAAGGCGTCTTTTTGTGAATCGATAAATGGGATGGCAGCGTGGCTTGGCGGTGCGGCCCGCCTAAATGGCGTGGGTAGCCCAACGCTTCCACTGCCAGCAGATCAATATCGCTCTCGCGGTAGCAGGCGCCTTGCTGCGCTAGCGTCAGGCTCGCCTGCTCCATGGCTGACTGAGCGTCGTTGTTGGGCGCTTGTGTTGCGGCGTTATAAAGCGTGCTCAATACGCTAGGCGACTTGCTAACCACCACGTTGGCTCGCAGCGCTTTGAGCGTTAAGGCTGCCCGCTGCTGGTCGGTCGCGCTGGCACTGTGATTCATCAATTCATGGAAGGGGCCGCGCTCGGCAAGCACTAGGCTGAGAGGCGATGTTGGGGCATTTGCGGTAAGTAACTGCAGCGATACGGTGACCGCTTGAGAAGGGCAGGCGCTTGCGTCTTCGCCAGGGGCGAGCAGGCACAGCTCAGTGCTATCGTTTGGGGTATCGGTTAGCGTTATGTTGGCGCGCTGGGTGGCGCTATGAAGCGTCTCAAACAGCGGGTGCTCACCGATAAGGGCGATCTGCGCAAAGGGCTCAGCATTGTCTACGCCAGGGACGACATGGGGATTTCTAGCGGCAAAAAACAGGTGAATCAGCCCTGCGCGCTGGGGGGAGTCCATACAGGCAAGAAATAGCTCACGCTCGCGACGCAAACCCTCTTCCAGTGATGTGGCTTTGGTGCAGGCATCAACGGCTTCCACAATGCGAAACGGTGAAAACAGTGCCGGTGCGCTGGATTCAAGCTGCTTTCGCATGTCATCAATGGCCTGGGAGTTGGCCTCTGGAGCGAGTAACTGACCGGTGATGCGCGCCTGCTGTTGTCCCGCTAATACCTCTTTTGCCGCTGCCAAACCCGCTTCCAGCGGTGTTTGGGCATCGCTGATGGCATCGATAATGCCGATATCCTGCGCTTCAGCGGCTTCCACAAATCGCCCGCTGGTGATGATGTCTAAGGATCTTTCCACACCTACCAAGCGGGGCAGCCGTTGGGTACCGCCTGCGCCGGGCAGTAAGCCAAGCTTCACTTCTGGTAAACCTACGCGTGTGCCTGCCAGCGCAACACGATAGTGGCAACCCAGCGCAACTTCCAAGCCGCCGCCTAGCGCAGTGCCGTGTAGCGATGCAATGAGCGGTTTCGAGCAAGCTTCTAGTTGTGTGATGACATCCGGTAGCAGCGGTGCTTGGGGCGGCTTACCAAATTCACGTATATCGGCCCCGGCGATAAAGGTGCGCCCCTCTGCCATCACCACCAGTGCTTGGGCCTGCTGGTCGGCCAACCCCTCTTCAAGGGCGCTGAGCAAACCGCTACGCACCGCTTGGCTCAATGCGTTGACGGGCGGGTTAGCGATACTAATGACGCCGACCTCGCCATGTCGCTGGTAGTGAACACTCATAGTGGCTCCCATGTTTCGCTATATGAAATTTAAAGTTGTTATACGGAATGAGGTGATCATGGCGAAAGACACCGTTGGAGTCAATAATGCAAAATAACGTTCTGCACTGCGGAATATAGTTGGCTAAACAAAAGGCCGCACAGTGGCGGCCTTAGGTAATGACTTCCGTCGTGATTGAAGCAACATCAGAAAACGGGGTTTAACCCAGCTTCTTGTAAGGCGACGCGCCGACTTTCCATCCAGCCGTCGATAAATGCCGCTTCGTCTTCGGGGGCATCGGCTTGATAGGCTTCCCAGGTGTCCATTAGCAGCTGTTGCCGCTCCACCAGGGCGTTTTGGTGGGCGTCCATTTCATCGGTCCATACACCGCTTTCTTGGTAGTACGCCACCACAGCATCGTGGAAAGGTACTACCCAGGTCATGTTTTGATTCTCAAGGGCATAGCCGCTAGCCCCTGGGGCGTTATCTTTATAGTCGTCAAACGACTCCACTAGCGTGGTGATCAAGCCGGTGACAGTTTCAGGGGCTAAATCGGCGTTGCTCACTAGAATGGGGTAAGGGTAGCTGGCGCTGGCCAGCGGCTGTTCAGCGTTAATACCCGCGCCTGACGTCACATCGTGGGGCTGGAAGTAGGGCGCCAGTTCCAGCATCTGTGCCCAGCCCGCTTCATCGTCAGTGGGCAGTTCTGGCCACTGTAAGCCACGAGGGCTAGCCGCTAACCGCTGCGCCGCCGGTGTCACGGTGGTGGTAATAGCGGCATCGGCACGGCCGCTGATAATGCCGTCGAAGGCGGCGTTGTAGCCGGGGAAGTCGACGCGTTCAACGTCATCCCAAGTCAAACCTGCGAATGCTAGGTAGGCTTCAGCAGCTTTGTTCAGCGCATCGTCGCCGCGCAGGTAGGCTAGCCGTTTACCTTCCAGATCAGCGATGGAACCCATCTCTACGTCGCCTGCCACCGCCATGCCTATGCCAAAACTCGCCATGGAGGTTGAAATCACCCGAATAGGCTGCGGGCCCCAGTCCGGCCTGGCGAACATCATCACGCCTTCAGAGCCGTAGTAGCTGGCAATGCCGCAGGCGCAGAGATCCACGCGTCCCGTTTTCAGCGGCGTCATGCGCATGGTGTCGTTTTCACCTGGAATAACGCGGGACTGAGTGCCGTGCTCCTCTTGTAGCAGCTGGCTGATGGCCATAATCTGCGCATGGCCACTGGTGCCGGTGCCATACGCGGTCCAATTCAGCGTGCTAGGCATGGCGCTAGCGCTTCCAGCCGCCAGCAGGCCTGCCGTTAAACTACCGAGTACGAGGGTGAGGTTTGTTTTTGTGCTCATAAATATCCTCGAAGGTGGTATTAAGCGTTGGCAGTGAGCGAACGCTGGTGATGGCGCTGGCTAAGGCGGGCAAGCACCACGGCGGGTAGCAGCGCCACGGCGGCTAAACCGATCAACTCCCACTGGCTTAGCGGTACCATGCCGCCGCCCGGTAGGGCGAGCAGTAGCCCCGCGATCAGTACTAGCGCGCGAATGACGATTTCCTGCAGCGCGCCGTAGCCCAATCGCCCAACACCCATCAGATACCCTTGCATGGCAGAGGCAAACAGAATGATGCCGATGACTGCCTGGATAAACACGGCAATGATCATCAATGGTTCGCCCTGCATGATCAGCGCGGGGTTCAGCACGAACAGGAAGGGGATAAAGTAAATCACGCTGCCTAGGCGCATGGCCTGCAGGCCGGTTTCCATCGGGCGGGCACCGGCCACGGTGGCAGCGGCAAAGGCACCCAATGCCACGGGTGGCGTGATAAAGCTGAGCATGCCCCAGTAGAGGATGAACATCTGCACCGCCATGGGGTCTAGACCGCCGCCTTGAATCAGCGCAGGGGCGAGCGCCACCGCCAGGAAGATATAGGCCGCAGTGACCGTCATGCCAATGCCCAGTACAAAACTGGTGACCGCGCCCATAATCAGCAGTAGCGGTACGCTGCCGCCGGCGATATTGATAAAGTCGTTGGCAATGGTGCCCGACAGGCCGGTCATGGAGAGCGCGCCCACCAGCATACCCACGCCCGCCAGAATGGCGATAAGTTCGGCAAATAGCTTGGCCGCTGACGAGAGCGTTTCGGTGACATCCTTCCAACCCCAGCGGTTCTGCTTAGAGAGTTGGTTGAGCACTAACAGCAGGGCGGTTGCATAGAATGGGGCAACCGCTTCGCGCTGCATGATCAGCAGCATCCACACCAGCAGGCCGAAGACGAAGATAAAGTACCAGCCCTCTTTCAGCGTTTGCTTAATCGACGGTAGCTCTATGGCGGGCAGGCCTTTGATGTCATTGCGCGCGGCATAGGCATCAATTTGAATGAACAGGCCAAGGAAATAGAGAATCGAGGGAATTACCGCTGCCAGCGCCACCGCTGAGTAGGGAATATCCAGGAACATGGCCATCACGAAGGCGGTGGCACCCATCACTGGGGGCATCAATACGCCACCAGTTGAGGCGCAGGCTTCCACACCGCCCGCAAACGAGCGGCTCATGCCAATGCGGCGCATGGCCGGAATCGAGAGTACCCCGGTGGTCAGCACGTTACTGATCACGCTGCCGCTCATGGAACCCATCAGGCCGCTGGAAAAAATCGACACCTTAGCCGGGCCGCCGCGTACATGGCCTAAAAGCGCAAAGGCTAAATTAATGAAGAATTTGCCGCCGCCGCTTTTTTGCAGCACCACGCCAAACACCAGAAAGCCAATCACCAAGCCCGCAAAAGCCTGTAGCGGAACCCCCATGATGCTTTCGGTGCTCATGGTGTGGTACATCGCCGTTTCAGGCAGGCTAGAAGGGAATGCTTGGATGGGGCCAGGAACGATGTCGGCTACCAAGGGGTAAAGCGAGAACACCCCGGCAATGATGGCAATCGGCAAACCGCCGGCTCGGCGGGCGGCTTCGATAATCAATAACCAGTAGGCATAGCTGAAATAAATGGCGATATCTGGAGCTGCAAACGCCCAGCCGCGCTCCAGAATGGGAACAGCGTTATACACAAAGTAGCCACCCACAATTAGCGTGACAGCGCTAAGCAGGTAGTCATACCAGGGAATCGATTGCTCCTGCTGGCTGCTGCGCATGGGCCATAGCAGAAACACGAGCGGCAGAAGCAGTGCCACCACTGCGTAGTAAAACTGAGTTTCCAGCCCGGTCACGAACGTGAGCAAGCCCCAGTTAAACAGGTAGTCCAGCGTCATCATCATGAGTAATACGGTGACGGTGGCAGGCACCCAACGAAGCGCCAGAGGCAGCTCGCGGATTTGGCTGATTTTTTCTTTAACCTGCGGCGTGCTGGCAGGTGTGGTATCGGTGGTCATAGGGCGTTCCATCAATCAGCAGGGGCGGCGAGCGCCGCCCCGTGGCGAGTTACTCGAAGATCGGCTCGAACCCAGCATCGGTGAGCGCCGTGGCGCGGGCGGCCATCCAGTCAGTAGTAAACGTATCGGCATCGCTGGGTGCGTCTTGCATAAACTGCTCCCAGGCCTGCATTAATACGTTTTGACGCTCAACGAGTTGGTCTTGGTGGGCCTGCATCTCATCGGTCCACACGTCGATCTCTTTGTAGTACTCCACCACTGCGTCGTGGAATGGGATTACCCACTGTAGATCCTGGTACTCCAGCGCGTAGCCCACTGCACCCGGCGCGTTATCTTTGTAGTCGTCGTAGTTTTCCTGCATCGCTTTGATTAAACCGTAAGCGACATTGTCATCAAGGTCTTGATTCGCCACCACAATGGGGTAGGGATAGCTGGCGCTGGGTACCGGGTTGTCGGCGCTAATGCCGCCTGCACCGGCGGTGACTTCATGGGGGCGGAAGTAGGGTGCCACCGCCGCCATGCGTTCCCAGCCAGCTTCATCGTTAGGGTCAAGCACCGGCCAGCTAATGCCCCGTGGGCTGCTCGCGAGCTGCTGAGCGGGCGGTGTAACGGTGGTAGTAAAAGAGGCGTCCACATCGCCAGCAATAATGCCGTCGAAAGAGCGGGCATAGCCGGGGTAGTCAACGCGTTCAACGTCATCCCAGGTTAGGCCGCCGAAGGCAAGGTACGCCTCAGTGCCTTTGTTCAGGGCATCATCACCGCGAATATAAGCAATGCGTTTGCCTGCTAAATCGGCGGGGGTTTCAACGTCCAAATCACCCGCCACGGCCAGTGACAGACCAAACGACGCGGTTGAGGTGGTAATCACGCGCAGCGGCTGCGGGCCCCAGTCGCGGTCGGCAAACATCATGACCCCTTCGGCGCCGTAGTAGCTGGCGATACCGCAAGCGCACAGGTCAACGCGACCCTGTTTGAGGGGCGTCATACGGGAGACATCGTTATCGCCAGGCAGAATGCGCACAGAAGAGTCGTACTTATTCTGCAGCATATTGCCAATGGCAACGGCCTGGGCGTAGCCGCTGGAGTTGGTGCCGTAGGCGGTCCAGGCCATGGTGCTGGGGAGTTCTACTTCGTTGGCGTGGCTGACCGCCACTCCTAACAGCGAGAGCGGGAGGGCAGCGATTAACAGGCGGTGAGCAAACGGACGCATTGAAATGCTCCTTTATTGTGGTTGCTTCTATTGTGATTGTTGCTTTTGGGCTCGTTACGTTCAGTTACTTTATGTTTTGCTATGCGGTATTTGGTTTTGCTAAGTGGTCGAGTGATAGTAGGTAAGGCCAGAGAGGCTGTCAACGCTGTTCTCATAGGCGACTACAAATAGTCCTTAGCACAACGTAAAAAGCCAGGCGGTTGCCTGACTTTTCAATAAGTTATGATTCTTAAAGCTAAGAAAATTCGCGCCATGCCGCGTAGGTGCTTAAAAATACCCGCCCGGTTAAAGCATCCAAAAAGTCACTTTTTTTCAACTGATCCATCACCGGTCCTTTCACCTCTGACAGGTGTAGTTTGACATCGGAATCCTTCAAGCGAGCATTGATGGCATCCAGGCTCTCTAAAGCAGAGGCGTCAATCAGGTTGACCGCTGAACAGATCAGCACGACATGCTCAAGCTCCGGGCGGCTGGCCACCAAGTTGTAGACGGTGTCTTCAAGATAACGGGCATTGGCGAAGTAGAGGCTCTCATCGATGCGCAGCAGAGCTGCGTTGCTTACCGTCTCCACATCGTGCCGCTCTACGTTACGAAAGTGCTCGGTATCCGGCACTCGGCCCACTAAGGCACTGTGGGGGCGGCTGGTGCGGTACAAAAAGAGCGCAATGGAGAGCGTCACCCCGCCGATAATGCCTGCTTCGATCCCTTCCACCAGCGTCAATAGAATGGTGACCGCCATGGCGGCAAAGTCGCTGCGGGAGTAGCGCCAGGTTTGGCGCAGCATGGGGATATCCACCAGGGTCAAAATAGACACCGTGATGGTGGCGGCAAGCGTCGCGATGGGCAGATAGTAGAGCCAGCCGGTAAATGCCATGGTCACAAGTGCAATGCCGAGCGCGGCAAAGGCCCCAGCAGCAGGCGTTTGCGCGCCCGCATCGTAGTTGATGACGGTGCGGGATAAGCCGCCTGTAACAGGCATGCCGCTGGTCAATCCTGCCGCTAAGTTGGCGGCTCCTAAGCCAATCAGCTCCTGGTTGGGAGAGATGCGCTGGCGCCGTTTTGCCGCCAGCATCTGCCCCATAGAGACCGATTCCACGAAGCCTACCAAACTGATCAGCATGGCGGGGATAAGGAGTGCCCGCCAAAGTGATACGTCGCTCCAAGGAAAGCTCAAGGCGGGCAGGCCACTGGGAATGGTGCCAACGACGGCTACACCCTCGTTGTAGGCGAGCTGCCAATACCACGTGGCCAGGGTGGTGATGATCACGGCAAACACCGGGCCTGCTTTGGTGATTAAATCAGCGAGTGTGGCGGGGAGGCCAAGTTTGATAAGGCTCTTCTTGCCGAAGCGGCGCATCAGCACCAGAAAGAGCAACGTTCCTCCACCGATGGCCATGGTGTACAGGTTGTAGGTAGATAGGTTGGGTAGCAGCGTCATCAAGCGTTCGACCAACGTAAAACCGCTGCTGGCGACGCCTAACAGGCTGCCCAGCTGGCTGACGGCAATCAATATGCCTGACGCGGTCAAAAAACCGGATATGACCGGATGACTCAAAAAGTTGCTAAAAAAGCCCATCTTCATCGCGCCCATGGCAACCAACAGGGCACCGGAGAGCAATGAAAGCACAAGGGCCGCCTGGAGATATTCGGGCGAGCCCGGAGTGGCCACCGAAGAGAGGGCTGCCCCAGTCATCAGTGCGATGATGGCGACGGGCCCCACGGCCAAGGTTCTGCTGGTGCCCATCAAGGTGTAGAGCAATTGCGGCAAAATGCTGGCATACAGCCCCACTACCGCTGGCAGGCCTGCCAGTAGGGCGTAAGCCAGTGACTGCGGTATGACCATGACGGTCACGATCAGCCCCGCCAGAAGATCGGCTCCCAGCAAACGCTTGTGGTAATGAGGTAGCCAATTGAAGATGGGCAAATAGCGTTTGAACATAAGCTCCTAGGCGTTCGCCACGTCAGTATGAAAGCAACAGCAAAAACGAAGGCAGATAGTTTAGCGCGTTATGTCCTCAATAACGGCATGGTTGGGTTATTTCCCCGTACTGCGCTCTTCCCCCAAAGTGCTACTTATTTCATTAGCATAAACCGTTAAGCTGACTGAGAAAGTGGGAATCTCCCCTATCGCATCGTCTTACGACTCAACAACGTCAATTACAAAAGAGTGCACCACATGCGACTACTTCGTTGGCTAGTGCCACTGCTCTTGATCATTACGGCGACTTGGCTGGTATCGCTTCCTGGACCATGGCCTTATGCGGCGATGGTATGCGCTTTGTTGGCAGGAATGACGGCTGTCGTAAGTTCCCTCTATGGCATTTATAACGCGGGTCAGCAACAGTTGGAACGCACTGCGCTATTCAAACCCCTGCGTGATTATGGGTCCCTTCGGGCCATGGCGTACCGACTGATGAAGCGTGCCAGCAGTACCGCCATCGCCTCGGCAGAAGTGTCGCACTACGCCGACCTGATGGCTCAGCGATTGGGCAAGCAGGAGAGCATGGCGAGCGAGGCGTCCTCAAGTATGAGCGCGATCAACACCGCCATCGTGCAGGTCAGCGCCAGCGCCTCTCAAGTGGCTGCACTGGCTGAAAGCGCTCGTCAAGCTAGCCACCACAATCATGACGAGCTGACGGATATCATTCAGGACATGACCGACGTGGCCGAACGCTCCAGCCAAGCATTGGAGATGCTGACGGCGCTCAACGATAAAATCGAGCGGGTGCGGAGTGTCACCTCGATGATCGAAGACATCGCAGAGCAAACCCACCTGCTCTCCTTGAACGCCTCCATTGAAGCGGCGCGCGCTGGCGAACACGGGCGTGGGTTTGCCGTGGTGGCGGGGGAGGTTCGTAACTTAGCGATGAAAACCTCTACCGCTACCCAGAGCGTCGATGATCTAGTGAAAGACATGCATCAAAGCGGGCAAAGCGTGGTGGTCACGATGAACGATCTGATGACCCGCGTGCGAGAGCGCTCTCAAGGGATGCAGCGTGTCGGCAGCAGCCTAGCGACGATCACGGAAGAGTTCGATCAAGTCGAGCAAGAGATTACCAGCGTGGCGGAGGCCATGAGCAGCACGAAGGCACACAGCCAGACCGTCGCCGACAGTCTACGGCAGTTGGAAGAGGACGTGGACGAAGGTAATCGCAATATGCACGAGCTGGCCTTGCAAGCGCGGGCGCTGATGGATGCTGCCGAAGGCGTCGATGGCGAATTGGCACAGCAGCGATTGCTGGGGCGGCACCAAACGGTATTCATGGCCGCCCGCCGTACGGCCGACCGCATTGGCAAGCTGTTCGAAACGGCTATTGCGCAAGGCACATTATCGGAAGCGGCGCTGTTTCAACCCGACTACGCTGCCATCAGTGGCACCCGTCCGACGCTGTACCATACCGGCTTCGACCGTTTCACCGACCAACAGCTGCCCACGCTACAAGAGCCGCTGCTTAGCGAGCATGGTTTGAGCTATGCGATTGCCTGCGACCGCAACGGATACGTGCCGACTCACAACGCTGCAGTGAGCCGCGAACCCACCGGCGACTACGACCACGACCTTAAGTATTGTCGTAGCAAACGAATTTTCGACGACCCGACTGGCAGTCGCTGCGGTGCGCATGAGAAGCCGCTGTTACTACAAACGTACAAACGCGATACCGGAGAGATCATGCATGACCTCTCTGTGCCCATCTATGTCAACGGCAAACATTGGGGCGGCTTTCGAGTGGGGTATCAACCCGACAAAGAGACCGCCAAGCCAGTGAGCGAGGAGCCAGCACTGCCAGCGTCAAACGGCCGCTTGGCGAGGGCGTGACTGCCAGGATGACCAAGAGTAGAGTGCCAGTCCTGTCCAAATCATTACAAAAGTGGCGAGTTGAATCAGGCCCAGCGGCTCACCAAAGATCGTCAGTGCAATCAAAAATTGAATGCTGGGGTTGATGTACATCAAGAATCCCAGCGTTGCTAAACGTAGACGGCGGGCCGCGCCTGCAAAGGCCATGAGGGGCAGGGCGGTCAAAACGCCACTCACGACGAGAAGCGCAGACATAGGGACATCGTGCAAGAAGTGCGATGTTCCCTGCCAACTCATCCACGTTAACGCGACCAAGGCCAGAGGAAAAAGCAGCAGCGTTTCCACAAAGAGGCCGGATAAGCCATCCAACGGAACCTGCTTGCGAAACAAGCCGTAGCTACCAAAGCTCAACGCGAGCAGCAGACTGATCCATGGTAATTCCCCCAGCATGACGAACTGAATGGCAATCGCTAGGCTGGCAAGGCCCAGGGCCACCAATTGCAATTTAGCCATCACCTCTCGCAGTACTAACATGCCGAGTGCGACATTCACCAACGGCGTGAGAAAGTAGCCTAAACTGGCTTGCAGTACCTGCTTACTCTCCACTGCGTAAATATAGATACCCCAGTTGAAGGCGATCAACAACGCACAGGCCAGCACCCGTCCCAGGCGCTTGGGTTCGATCAATGCCGCTACCACCGGCGGCCAGCGGCGCAGAACACTGATCAATCCGACCAGAAATAGGCATGACCATAAAATCCGATGAATCAAGATTTCGAGCGCAGGAATCCCATCGAAGAGAGCAAAAAAGAGCGGAAAACACCCCCACATGGTGTAGGCCGTCAAGCCGAACATAACGCCTTTGACCGCTTCAGGGTCTCGTGGAGCGGATGGAAGCATAGCAGCCTCATTAAGTAAAAATGCTAATCTAGCACACAATTTACAAACACACCGATGCAAAGGAGACGCGGCATGAGCCAATTGAAAACCAGCCTAGTGCAGTGCGATTTACGCTGGGAGGATCCGCAAGCCAACCACACACATTTAGAGGCGCTGCTCGGTGAACTGGATAGCCGTGATACGGACGTGATCGTGCTGCCCGAGATGTTCGCCACTGGCTTTACGATGAACTCCAGAGAAATGGCGCAGCCCATGGCAGACAGCCAGAGCGTGGCTTGGCTGCAGGCTCAAGCGAAGGCAAGAGGATGCGTCATGACTGGCAGCGTCGCCGTTGTGGATGATGGCCAATATTTCAACCGTATGGTGTGGGCAACTCCCACTGGGAATGTAAGCTACTACGACAAGCGCCATCTGTTCCGCATGGCTGGTGAGCACGAACGCTATGGCATGGGCAAGCAGCGTCACATCGTCGAACTCAACGGATTCAAGCTTCAATTAAGTGTGTGTTATGACCTGCGTTTTCCCGTTTGGATGCGCCAGCAGCCAGCAGAAGGAGAGCATTTCGAGTATGATGCCATCCTGTGCGTGGCTAATTGGCCCGCTCCTCGGCGGCATCCGTGGCGTACGTTGCTACAGGCGCGCGCGGTGGAAAACCTCGCTTACGTGGTGGGCGTTAACCGCGTGGGTGAAGATGCCAAGGGGCTGGCCTATAGCGGCGACTCCATGCTGGTCGATTTCAAAGGGGAACCGCTGATCGACCATCCCGCCCATACTCCGTTTATTGAAACGGGGACGTTAGATAAAACGGAACTCGATGCCTTTCGTGACAAATTTCCTGCCTGGCAAGATGCCGACCGCTTTTCGTTGCTGCCAGGAGTGGGGCAATAATGCGCCTTGATCGTTTTTTAAGTGAGACCACACCGCTAACCCGCAGCCTAGCAAAACGTGCGCTTAAAAACGGTGAAGTGACGCTCAATGGCGAACCGATCAAACAGGCGGCCACCCAGGTAGATACCGGGAATGACGAAGTGAAACTCAATGGCGAACGGCTCGCCTTAGTGGGACTTCGCTACGTGATGATGCATAAACCGGTAGACGTGGAGTGTACTGCTCGTCGGGGGCTCTACCCACGAGTCATCGACATTATCGACTTACCGAAAGTGGAGCGGCTGCAGCCCGTAGGGCGTTTAGATGTGGATACTACCGGCCTGTTACTACTGACCGATGACGGCCAGTGGTCTCACCGAGTGACCTCGCCACGCCACCGCTGTGCCAAAGTCTACATAGCGGAGTTGGCCGAGCCGATGGAAGGTGAGGCCGCACAGTGGGCGGTAGATCAAGTCGCGCAAGGCATACTCTTGGACGGTGAAGAAACGCCGACACAGCCTGCCACGCTGCGATTTGTGACCCCACAGCAGGCAGAGCTGACCATTACGGAAGGGCGTTACCATCAGGTGAAACGAATGTTCGCTGCTTTAGGCAACCACGTGAATGCGTTGCACCGCCGCTCGATTGGCGATGTGGTACTGCCTGATGATTTGGCCCCAGGTGAGTGGCGGGAGCTGACGGCAGAAGAGATTGCCAGCTTTTAAGCGCTGATGATCCTCAATACGCCGCCTTGGACGCTATATCCAGAGCGGCGTTTTTGTAGCGAAGTAGGTCCTCATATTTATACCGTTATCTTGTATCCATCACTTTCGATTTGCCCACCCGAGTCATATTGACCCAACCGAAAATAAGTGAGGCAGAAACCTAGTGCAGATGTGCGGCTTCGATCAGCGCTTTGGTGTAGGCATGCTGAGGAGCGGCGAGCACTTCTAGACAGTTGCCTTGCTCCACCACGTCGCCATCTTTGAGCACCATGATGCGGTGAGCCATGGCGCGCACAACGGCAAGATCGTGGCTGATAAACAGATAGCTAAGCTGGCGGCGTGCCTGTAGCTCTCGCAGCAAGATCACCAACTGCTTTTGCACGGTGCGGTCAAGGGCAGAGGTGGGCTCATCAAGTACCAGAAGCTCTGGCTCCAAAATAATTGCCCGCGCCACGGCAATGCGCTGGCGCTGTCCGCCAGAAAACTCGTGAGGGTAACGAGCCGCGCAGCTCTCCGGTAAACCTACTTCACGCAGGGTGCGATGTACGCGTTCAGCGATGTTTGTCTCGTCTAAAGCGGGGAAGTGAAAGCGTAGCCCCTCACTGACGATATCGAACACCGGCATACGCGGCGAGAGAGCGCCATAAGGGTCCTGAAACACCATTTGAAAACGGTGGCGCTGACGTCGAAGCGCATCGCCAGAGAGCTGACTCAATGGCGTATCGCCCAGCTGCGCGTCGCCCTGGCTTGCCACCAAACGCATGATGGCGGAAGCGAGGGTCGTTTTGCCGGACCCGGACTCTCCGACGATGCCTAGCGTTTCACCCGGTGCAATGGTCAGATCAGTGGCCTTCAACGCGTCAAAGGCAGGCGGTTGACGTTGAAACAGTCGCGTTTTGGGCCGTGGGAAGCTCACGCGAAGCTGCCGTGTGGTCAACAAGGGCATCGTATTCGCAGGTTCTGCGGGTCGGCCTTCGGGCTCGGCGGCAATCAGCGCTTTCGTGTAGTCACTTTGTGGTTGGCTGAAGACCTGAGCAACGCTGCCGGTTTCTTGCACCTTGCCTTGGTACATCACGCAGACACGGTCGGCATGGCGGCGGACGAGGTTCAGGTCGTGGCTGATCAGCAGTACCCCCATGCCATGGTGGTCGCGCAGCTCTTTCAAGAGCGCAAGAATGTCTTGCTGCACGGTGACATCGAGTGCCGTGGTAGGCTCATCGGCAATCAATAGGGCGGGGTTGTTGGCAATGGCCATGGCGATCATCACTCGCTGGCGCTGACCGCCAGACAGTTGATGGGGCCATGCATCCAGCAACTCCTCGGAGCGAGGGAGTTTGACTTGTTCCAAAAGCGTTTTGGCTCTCTGCCGCGCCGCTTGCTCGGTTAAGCCTTGATGCAATCGAAGAGTTTCGCCAATTTGTTTGCCGATGCGATGCAGCGGGTTGAGCGATGTCATGGGCTCTTGAAAAATGAAGCCCACCCGGTTGCCGCGAATGCCGTTCCAGTCACGTTTGCCCAGCGTGGAGAGGTCGCGACCTTCCAGCCAGCGTTGGCCGCGCACCTGTGCATTGCTGGGCAATAGATCGATAGCCCCCAGCGCAGAAACCGATTTGCCCGAGCCAGATTCTCCTACAATGGCCAGCGTTTCACCCGCCCTCACTGAGAGCGATAGGCGGTCTACGACGGTTTTGCCGTCGAAGGCCACCGTTAGCTCATCGAGCTGGAGGAGCGGTTTGGCAGTGGAGTCAGACATGGGTGGCTTCCTGGGCAGTGGTAGAGCGCTGCTTGACGTGGCGCGGGTCGAAGGCGTCGCGTAGTCCTTCGCCGATGAAGACCAGCAGAGACAGCATGATGGCCAAGGTCATGAAAGCGGTAATCCCCAACCAAGGAGCATGCAGGTTATTCTTGCCTTGAGCCGCTAGCTCGCCTAGCGACGGTGACCCCGGTGGCAGGCCGAAGCCTAGAAAGTCCAGCGCCGTCAGGGTGCCAATCGCGCCGGTAAAAATGAACGGAATGAACGTCAATGTGGCCACCATGGCGTTGGGTAATACGTGTCGCCACATGATCAATCGAGAGGGCAGGCCCATGGCTTTGGCGGCGCGAACGTACTCCAAGTTACGGGCGCGCAGAAATTCGGCGCGCACGATATCCACGAGCCCCAGCCAGGAAAAGAGCAGCATGATGCCTAACAGCCACCAAAAGCCCGGCTGCACGAAGCTCGCCAGAATAATCAACAAAAACAGTACCGGCAGGCCAGACCATACTTCGGTGATCCGCTGGCCGATCAAGTCAACTTTGCCGCCAAAATAGCCCTGCACACCGCCCGCGAAGACACCAATCACCAACGATCCTGCCGTCAATACCAATGCAAACGCGACGGAAAGTCTGAAACCATAGATCACTCGGGCTAGCACGTCGCGGCCTTGATCATCGGTACCCAGCCAGTGGCGATGGTCAGGCGGCTCTGGTGAAGGCCGCGTCATCTGCATGTCCAAGGTTTGATAAGAGAACGGAATGATGGGCCACAGTGCCCAGCCGTGTTCGCTAATTTGCTGCTGAATGAAGGGGTCCAGGTAATCGGTGCGGGTCGGTAGAAAGCCGCCAAACTCCGTTTCTGGATACTCCACCAACAGCGGCACATACCACTGGCCGTCATACTGCATGACGATAGGTTTATCGTTGGCGATCAGCTCGGCAAAGAGGCTAACGAGAAACAAAACGCCGAACAGCCACAAAGAGACGCGAGCGCGGCGATTGTCTCGAAACGCGGCGAGGCGGCGCCGCGTGATGGGCGAAAGGCGTGAAGTGATCGCGTGCATATCAAGACTCCCTCGACGCAAAATCGATACGTGGGTCGACCCAGACGTAGGTCAAATCCGATACCAGCTTGAGCAAAAGGCCGATCACGGTGTAGAGGAAGAGCGTGCCGAAAATGACCGGATAGTCGCGTTGCATGACTGCTTCAAAGCCCAGCAGGCCCAGGCCATCCAGTGAGAAGATCACCTCGATCAGCAGCGCGCCGGTGAAGAAAATACCAATCATGGCAGAAGGCAGCCCCGCGATGATGATCAGCATGGCGTTGCGGAACACGTGGCCGTATAACACGCGCTGCTCATCGGCGCCCTTGGCGCGGGCGGTCAGCACATACTGTTTGTGTATTTCGTCAAGAAAGCTGTTTTTGGTTAGCATCGTCAGCGTGGCAAAGCTGCCAATCGAGGCCGCGATGACGGGAAGGGTGATATGCCAAAAGTAGTCCTTTACCTTTCCCCAGGTAGAGAGCTCGGCAAAGTCGGGCGAGGTCAGCCCGCGCAGCGGGAACCAGTCCAAGTAGGTGCCTCCGGCAAATAGGACGATCAGTAGAATGGCGAATAGGAAGCCGGGGATGGCGTAGCCCACGATCACCAGTCCAGATGTCCAGACGTCGAACCGTGAGCCGTGGCGCAGGGCTTTGCGGATGCCCAAAGGAATGGAAATCAGATAGACCAGTAAGGTGGTCCACAGGCCGAGAGAAACCGAGACGGGCAGACGCTCGATCATGAGCTCGATCACCGGTCTATCACGAAAGAAGCTGGTGCCAAAATCGAAGGTTAGGTAGTCAGCCATCATACCGATGAAGCGTTCGTGGGCGGGTTTATCGAAACCAAACTGCTGCTCTAGCTGCTCGATGAAGCGTGGATCGATGCCCCGTGCGCCTCGCGAGTCATCATTGACCTGGACATCCGCACCGCCCATGTCCAGCCGCGTGCTGGCCATGGCGTTGGCACCTTCGAAGCGCGCCAGCATTTGATCGATCGGCCCGCCTGGGGCGGCTTGGACAATCATGAAGTTGAGCAGCATGATGCCGAGCAGCGTCGGAATCATCAGTAGCAGTCGGCGTAAGGTGTAACGTGCCACAGCGCACTCCACGAAAGGATGACAACGAGCAGTGGTTGTCAGTAATGGTTGTCAGCGATCGATATCAGCGTTCATGCCAAGCGTCCAACCGCGCGATTCCCTAACGACGGCGGAGACGTTGCTGCAGTGCTGCTTCGCGTTCGGTATCTACCCACCACGCATCGAGGTCCATGGCGTAGTCAGGAAAAGGCTCGGGATAGCCAAATTTATCCCACACGGCGATACGTGTCTCGCCAGAGTGGTAGTGTGGAATGACATAAAAGCCCCAGCGCAGCACGCGGTCAAGGGCGCGCGTTGCAGTATCCAGCGACTCCCGGTCATCCGCGCGGATAAGGTCTTCCACCAGCGCATCCACGGCAGGGTGGGAAAGAGCCATACGGTTACGGCTCTGGGGCGCTTCGGCAGCGGCGCTGGTCCAATAATCACGCTGCTCGTTACCAGGGTTGTTGGATTGCGGGAAATGGCTGATGACCATGTCGTAGTCGTAATCCCGCACCCGGTTGAGGTACTGGTTGATATCGACGATCCGCATGGAGGTCTGAATGCCCAGGCGCGCCATGTTGCGTAACATCGGCTGGACCACGCGCTCCAGCCCGGCGTCATACAGCAGCACTTCGAGCGAGAGTGGACGCCCCGCATCGCTCACCAGCACGCCATCCTCGACCCGATAGCCCGCTTCGCGCAGCAGCTCCAACGCCAGTCGAAGGCGCTCACGCAACTCGGTAGGGTGTTCGATAGGCAGGGGGCGGTAAAGAGTCGATCCGATTGGTGCGACGCCAATAGCTCGTCACGGTAGGGTTCCAGCAGTGCCAGCTCCTCCTCGGAGGGCTTGCCGACCGCCTCCATTTCGGAGTTTTGAAAGAAGCTCTCGGTGCGAGCGTAGGTATCATAGAAAATGTTGGTATTGAGCCAGGGAAAGTCGAAGGTCAGGCTTAGGGCTTCCCGCACGCGGGGATCCTGGAATTTTTCTTTACGCAGGTTGAACACGAACGCTTGCATCATCGACGGGTTGACGTCTGGCACGGTGATGCGTTTTATCAGCCCGTCTCGGTAAGCAGGAAAGTCGTAACCAATCGCCCACGTCGCGGCACGCGCATCGATACGGAAGTCGGTTAGCCCCGCTTTGAAGGCCTCCCAGGCGATATCTCGATCCCGGTAGTATTCATATACCACGCGGTCGATGTTGTAACGCCCGACGTTAACGGGCAGGTCTTTGCCCCAGTAGTCGTCGTCACGCTGATAGACGATCCGGCGTCCCGGGTCGACCTCGCTAATTCGGTAAGGGCCAGAGCCGGGATGGGCGGCCAGCGTCGGGGTGCTAAAATCACGCGGTTCCCAATAATGGCGGGGCAGAATGGGTAGCTGTGCGACGATTAGTGGCAGCTCGCGAGACTCGGTGTCGTTAAACTCGAAGCGCACCTGATGCTCGTTTAGCGCGATGGCTTTTTCGACGCCTGCATAGTAACTGGCATAGAACGGATTGCCCTGTTCGCGAAGGAGATCAAAGGTAAACACCACATCGTACGCTGTGAGGGGCTCTCCATCCTGAAAGCGTGCCTGTTCGCGCAGGTCGAACTCCATCCAGCGCCGCTCGGGGTCTAGGCGCACACCTTCCGCGACCAGCCCGTAAAGGCTGAATGGCTCGTTGGGGTTGCTGGCCATCAGCGTGTCGTAGATTTGCGAAATGCCAGTGGCCGGTGTGCCGCGGATGATGAAGGGGTTGGTCGAATCGAAGCTGCCGCCCACGGCAGTGTGCGTGATGGAACCGCCTTTGGGCGCCTGCGGGTTGACGTGGGGGAAGTAAGCGAAATCGTCAGGCAGCGCCGGGCTATCGTAGAGCGATAGCCCATGCACGGTCTCGATGGAGGGGGCGGCCCTCTCGTCCGAGGCCCATAGCGAGCAGCTCAGCAGCAGAGCGCTGATCAGTAACACCGTATTCTTAAGCATGACGCTGCGTGCCATCGGTAAACTTCCTGTTGTAACCCTGACTCGTCGTGATACCACCCTAATACGGATTGTTGCCGTCTCTGCTACTGGCCCGACAGAGACAGCAGCTGTCCCGGCTGAAGTGCTTCCGGGCGCTCGATGGCATTCCAACGGATGAGGTCTTGCTGATCGAGATTATACTGTGCGGCAATCGTTGACAGGTTATCGCCCCGCTCGACACGGTGCACGTCCGGGGTGCTGGTCGAGGCCAGCGCCGTGTCATTGGATTGCGAAAGCTGAGCTAACACCTGTGTATCCACTTCCTCAGGCACCAGAAGCGTTTGTGCGCTGCGTGGGTCGAGGCTGCCATTGAGCAGTCCAGGGTTTAGCTCGGCCAGCGCGGATCGGCTGACATCCAACAGTTGTGATGCTTGTGCCAAGCTGACCGGCTGCTCCAACTTCACTTTGGCGAAGGCGGGGTCAGGATGGATATCCGGCAGTTTGACGCCGTACTTCTCAGGTTCGTTGATGATGGTGGCAATCGCTTTGAGCTTGGGCACGTACTGCATCGTTTCATGCGGCAGGGATAGATCCCAATACTTGCCTGCCAGCCCTTGGCTCTGCGCCTGGCGCTGAGCGCGATTGACCGTCCCTGCGCCCGCATTGTAAGCGGCTAGCGAGAGCATGAGATCTCCCTCGTACCACTCGTCGGCCTGCATTTCGAGATAGTCCAGCGCTGCTTCCGTCGAGGTCACGACATCGAGGCGGCCATCGTAATGACCGTTGCGCACCAGACCCAATGCATCGCCGGTGCCGGGCATGAACTGCCACAGACCCGCCGCGCCGAGATGGCTACGCGCGCTGGGGTCGAAGGAGCTTTCGACGAAGGGAATCAAGGCGATCTCACCCGGTAGGCCTCGGTCGCTTACCTGTTGGGCAATCCAGGCAAGCCAAGGTGTGGCCCGTTCGGTGATGGCCGCGATGTTCTCTGGGCTGGAGCGATAATACTCGATCCACTCATCGACTCTTGCCTGTGCATCGGCAGGCAGGTCTTTCTCTTGCCATTGGAAGCTGGCGCGCAGCGAGCTCCAAGCATCCTGGGGCTCCAGTACCAGCGATTCCCAGAAGTGGTGATGCAGCGCCGTAGGCTGAAAACGCGTTGCGCTGCGTTGGCCGCCATCCGTGGTGGCGTCGTTGACGGTGGTGTACGTCAGGTTTGGATCGGTAGCAGAGGCTTGCGAGCTTGCTGCCGCGGCCAAAAAAAGGCCCATTACTACGGTGCTCCCAGCGCTTAGCAATAAGCGCTGGCGAATCGTTCGATAGGTCATAATTGGGTTCGTGTCTAATCGATAGCGTTCTTAAAAACGGTTCTTCCACTCCCGAAGAGTGGTGAACGTAGCGAGTTCATCATGGATAGCCCCCTGGGTGCCTGCTGCTTGGCGCACGCTATCGGTGCCCACACGCAGGTAGGGGTTGATGGTCAGCTCGCGTCCTATCGTGCTGGGTAACGTTGGCCGGTCCAGTGCCCGCGCCTTCTCACACTCCTGCAGCGCGTGCGTTACAGCGTCATTCTCAGGGTCGGCAGCACGTGCAAACGCGAGGTTCGCCTGCGTATATTCATGCGCTGCAAAGACCAGCGTATCCTCAGGGAGTTCCGCCAAGCGATTCAATGAGCTGAACATTTGCTCGGGCGTGCCTTCAAAAAGGCGTCCGCAGCCAGCGCAAAAGAGCGTGTCGCCGCAGAACAGTAGGGCGGGAATACCCGCTGTAAAATAGCTGATGTGATCCAGCGTATGGCCCGGTGTGGCCATGACCTCGAACAGGCGACCCATAATACGTACCTGATCGCCGTCGCCAACACGCTCATCAATCCCCTGGATCGTAGGGTTGTCGGGTCCGATCACTCGGGGAGAGTAGCGTTGGATCAGCGTGGCCAAGCCACCAGTGTGATCCTGATGATGATGGGTGATCAGGATGGTGTCGAGGGTGAGCGACTCACGCTCTAGAAACTCGATGACAGGCGCTGCCTCACCGGGGTCCACCACGCAAACGCTTTGACTGGTATCCTGTCTTATTAGCCAAATATAGTTGTCGCTTAGGGCGGGTATCGGTGTCACGCTCATCATGGGCGAGATCCTTTAAATGCTAAAAATGCGTAACGTTCTATGATGCACGGTCGTGCGCCAAAACGGACGCATAAAGACGTTAAAAAGCCGTTACTGTGGAGGGAAGCGCCGTTTATGTCAAATTCGCCAAAGGCCATCAGCCTGGCCCAGCGCATGACCAACGCGCAGGCTTACTGGCAAACCGACGCCGGGCGCGCGCTTTGGGAAACACAACGCGCCTGTTTAGGCCCCGTGGTCGAAGGCCGTAAAGGCGGTCACAGTTTAGAAATGGGCATGGGGCCAGCGATGATGGATATGTCCGCCATCGCCCACCCGATCCGCTGGGCGCCCAGCCTATCCTTGGTGGAAAGCAGTGCCACCTTGGTCTGTCCGCCTGATCAATTGGCGCTGCCCGACCGCTGCTTGGATACCGTGGTCCTTCATCATTGGCTGGAACATCTTCCGGAGGCCCATTACACGCTGCAAGAAGCCGCCCGTGTCACGGCCGATAATGGGGTGCTGGTCCTGTTTGGCTTCAACCCCCTTGGCTTGAACGGGCTTACACAGCGCTGGCGCAAGCAGCAGGCGAACTTTCCCTGGAGCGGTCAATGGCGCTCGGCGAACCGTCTCAAGGATTGGCTGGCGTTTGTCGATTTTGAGGTGGAGCGCGTAGACTACTGCTGTTTTCGTGGCCCAATGAGCGCCGCCTGTGGTGAACGTTGGGAGGCGCTGGGCAGGCGGCATAACGTGCCCTTGGGCGAAAGCTATATGATTCAAGCCCAGCGACGCCAGCGCCATGCCCCGATTCAGCGTGTCAAATTTGGCCTGCGTGCACCGGTGGCGCCCTCATCACTGGGTGTCACCCGCACGGACGCCCCCTGGCGTTATCCGCAGAGCCAACGTCGTCTACAAAAGGAAAGTGAACGTGAGTAAGCAAGCAGCCGAGGGGCTGCCCCAGGTAACGGTGTATACCGATGGGGCCTGTCGAGGAAATCCGGGCCCGGGTGGCTGGGGGGTGGTGCTAGAAAGCGGCCCCCACCAAAAGACCTTGAAAGGCTATGAAGCCGAGACGACGAACAATCGTATGGAGTTGATGGCAGCCATCATGGCCCTGCGCACCTTGAACAAGCCATGCAGCGTTGCACTGTGGACCGACTCGCAGTACGTGCGTCAGGGCATTACCCAGTGGATTCATAACTGGATCAAGCGCGGCTGGAAAACGGCAGCCAAGCAGCCCGTCAAGAATGCCGAGCTGTGGAAGACCCTCCACGAAGAGACCCAGCGACACCAGGTAAATTGGCATTGGGTGAAAGGGCATAGCGGCCACCCAGGCAACGAGCGTGCCGATGAATTGGCCAACGAAGCCATCGACGAACATGAGAGGAGTGCGGCATGCGCCAAGTCATCTTAGATACGGAAACCACCGGCATTGACCCCAAAGACGGCCACCGTTTGGTCGAGATTGGTGCCGTCGAGATGATCAACCGCCGGTTCACAGGGCGTACCTATCATCAGTACATCAACCCTGAGCGCCATATCGATGCAGAAGTGGTGGCAGTTCACGGTATCGATGACGCCAAAGTCGCCAACGAGCCGGTCTTTGCGGAGATCGCTGATGCGTTTTGGGCGTTCATCGAAGGCGCCGAACTGGTCATTCACAACGCGCCCTTCGATGTCGGATTCATCGACCATGAGCTAGGCATGCTCAACAAACGCCGCCAGGCTCCCGCTCTAGGCCCGGTGCGCGATCACTGCCGCATTCTCGATACGTTGGTCATGGCTCGCGAGATGCATCCCGGCCAACGTAACAACCTGGATGCGCTGTGTAAGCGCTACGATATCGACAACGGACATCGGGTGCTGCACGGCGCACTGCTCGATGCCGAGATACTGGCCGACGTGTATCTGGCGATGACTGGCGGTCAAACCGCGCTGACGCTGGATGCCGATAGCGGTAGTGACAAGCGCCAGCAAAACGAGGCGAACGAGGGCCTCTCGGTAAGCCGCCTGTCGCTGTCGCCTGGGCAGTTGAGAGTGGTTCGTCCAACCTCAGAAGAGCGTGCGGCCCACCAAGCCAAATGTGAAGCGCATCAGTTGCGCTGGTTTCAAGAGTCGTTAGACGGTACCGCTGCCGATGCTTAAGCGCCTGATTCCGCACCATGCCAATGAAGGACGCGTGATACGCGTGTCTCGTAGCCACATTGCGCCTGCTCCTTTGACGGGTGAGCTGACACCGCTGCAGCCGTTTCAGCCGTGGACCGAGCAGATGCAGCCTTTGTGCTACTGGCACGATGAACCCGTCGCACTGTCAGTGGAAAGTCAGCCTGGGGATGACTGGATCGATGGGCGACAGTGGCTTGGGGAGCTGCCCGCGTCGTGGTTCAGTTTGCTATCGACGGCTCTGCAAGTGGGGGCATGGCTGGAAAATCATCGCTTTTGCGGCCGCTGTGGCGAGAAAGCCACCAAGCTCGAGGCCGAATTTGCGATGCATTGCCATGCCTGCGGACATCGCAACTATCCGCGTATTTCCCCGTGCATCATTACGCTAGTCACTAGTGGAGAAGCGATGCTGCTGGCGCGTAGCCCGCGCTTCCCGCCAGGGCGCTACTCTACGCTGGCGGGCTTTATCGAGCCTGGAGAGTCGGCCGAGGAGGCCGTGCATCGGGAAATTTTCGAAGAGGTGGGGGTCCATGTGGACCAGCTGCGGTATCACCATAGCCAGGCGTGGCCCTTCCCGCATTCATTGATGTTTGGCTTTTTTGCCGAAGCCACCACCAAGCGGATCAAGATCGACGGCGTGGAAATTAGCGATGCGGCATGGTTCTCGCCGCGGCAGCTGCCGGCGCTGCCGCCGCCTTTCTCGATTTCTCGGGACTTGATTGAAACGCACCTAGCGAAATGGCGCGATTAACAATAGCTTACTCGCTAGGGAACAGGCTGGTCAGTTTGGTGGCCAGCATGACGTTGCCGGTGGCTTTCAGTTTACCGGTCATGAACGCTGTCATGCCGTTGATGTCGCCATTCATGATGCCCTTCAGCGTATCCGTACTCATGCTCAGGCTCACCGAAGGGTCGTCGTGCTCGCCTTCATGCACGCCCAGCGTACCGTCTTGAATGTCTAGGTAGTGACTGCCCGCATCCGAGAAGTGAAACTGGAAGACTTCGTTCATGCCTTTGGCCGCATCGGGATTAAAGCGGGCCTGCAACTTTTCGAGCGTAGTGGATGACATAGGGATAATTCCTAAGCGTTAAGTGGGTCACAAAAAGGTCATGCCTGACGTGAGACTATTTCAAACATTTGTTTTAATCAAGCCTGATATACCAAGTGTGCGGCTTAGACTGACGACGTGGCAAAAAAGTAACCGTTTTAAACGTTTAAACACAGCAAAAGGAGAGTGACGATGGCTGAATGGCTCGCAGAAATGGGCACATTCCTACTGCAAACGACGCTGATCATGTCAGCCGCCGGGCTGATATTGCTCATCGTTTTGCGCAGCAAAGAGAGTAACGAACAAGGCCTGAAGCTACACGTCGAGTCGCTCAACGACCAGCGTCGGACTCGCCATCGCCGGCTTCGCGTCACGACCACCGCCCAGGGCGCACGCAAAAAGCTGTTGAAGGCGTTTCGCCAGGAAGAGAAAGCGCGACAAAAGGCGGCCAAGCAGGGCAAGAGTGATGACCAGACGCGCCAAAAAGTATGGGTGTTGGATTTCCATGGAGATATCAAAGCCTCGCAAGCGGAGCAGTTTGCCCAGGAGGTCTCTGCGGTCATCGAGATCGCCAGCGCCGACGACGAAGTCATCGTCAGGCTCGAATCGGCAGGCGGCTTGGTACATGCCTATGGTCTGGCTGCTGCTCAGCTCGACCGGTTGCGTCAGGCAGGTCTGAGCACGACCGTATGTATCGATAAAGTCGCGGCCAGCGGCGGTTATATGATGGCCTGTACCGCCAACCACATCAAAGCCGCGCCGTTTGCGGTCATCGGCTCGATTGGTGTCGTGGCGCAAGTCCCCAATATCCATCGCTTGCTCAAGCGAAACGACATCGACGTAGAACTGCTGACCGCGGGTAAATACAAGCGCACGCTGACGGTGTTGGGGGAAAACACCCAAGAGGGGCGGGAGAAATTCATCGATGACTTGGAAAACACCCACCGCTTGTTCAAAAACTACGTCTCCCAACACCGCCCAGAGATGGACATCGAAAAGCTCGCCACAGGCGAGATTTGGTATGGCAGCGAAGCCTTGGCGCAGAAGCTGGTGGATAGCGTCGGTACCAGTGAGGCTTACCTGGTAGAGCGCATTGCCGAAGCCCAGGTGTATCGTGTGAGGTTAGAGCCGCCGAAAACCATCAGCCGTAAGGTAGGGTTGGCGATCTCGGCGGGCGTAGAGCATGCCATGGTAAAAGCCCTGGGTGTGATCGACGCGGCGGGGTGGCAGCGTCGTTAACAGTGCGATAAGCGAACGATGATGACGCGTTATGCCGCGTAGTGTTGCGCCAGGGTGGCAATGATCGCCTTGGCGCTGTCGCTACTTAGGGAGTAATAAATGGTTTGCGACTCCCGCCGGGTATTGACCAGCTGGTCGCGACGTAAAATCGCGAGATGTTGCGACAGTGCCGATTGGCTCAATGAAAGTTGCTGGTTGATCTGCGTCACCGACAACTCTTTTTCCGCCAACAAGCATAGAATTTGTAACCGTTTTTCGTTGGCCAGCGCTTTGAGCAAATGTGTGCCTGCCTCGATGGCGTGACCGTTATGTTCCAGAAGACGTGCAGCGGCGCTAGTAGAAGCAGACATGAAGTTCTCCTTGCCTACACTGTTATGACAGCGTTGTTATAGATTATGTAGCCATCGTCGCGTCGCGAGGATTGGGTTGTTTAATGATCAGTAATTTAGGGGTTTTTGTCCAAATACCGGTTTAACGCTCTATCAATGGTAATGCCGCTGGTGTTGTTGACAATGCTGGCGCTTAGATACGGCTTTGGTCGAGTTTACGCCCATAGTATGAGGGTGAGATGGATGGTTACTTTATAAAGTGTCAACAATCCATCTTTGCTTTGAAGATGCTTCATCACTGACACAATAATCACAAGGTCACCATGAGCCTCTATCAGCGTACGTACCAGCACTCTATCGAACATCCCGACACGTTCTGGGCCGAGCAGGCCAAGCGGCTCCCTTGGTACACGCCGCCCAGCACCATTCTTACTTACGATGAGCAGCGCCACGCTCGATGGTTTGACGATGGCGAACTCAATATCTGCTACGCCGCCCTCGATTATCATGTGGAGCAGGGCCGCGGTAATCAGCCTGCGCTCTATTGGGACTCTCCCGTCACAGATGCCAAGCAAACGCTCAGTTACCGAGAGCTGCGTGATCGGGTGGCGCATTTTGCAGGTGGGCTTGCCAAGCTGGGGGTGAGCAAAGGCGACCGCGTGATCATTTACATGCCCATGGTGCCCGAGGCGCTGATTGCCATGTACGCTTGTGCCCGGCTAGGCGCGGTGCATTCCGTGGTGTTTGGCGGGTTTGCACCCCATGAGCTGGCGGTGCGCATCGAAGATGCCGAGCCCAAGGTGGTCATCGCCGCATCTTGTGGGGTTGAGGTCGATAAGGTGTTGCCTTACAAACCGATCGTCGATAAAGCCATCGCGCTGAGCAGCTTCAAGCCAGACGCCTGCGTGGTGTATCAACGCGAGGCGCATCGTGCAGAGCTTCAGCCCGGCGATGTGGACTGGCAAACCCTAGTGGCGGATGCCCCTTACGTGGAGTGTGTCTCCGTCAAAGCGACCGATCCACTTTACGTGCTGTATACCTCAGGCACGACCGGTAAGCCGAAAGGCGTCGTGCGTGATACCGGCGGCTATGCGGTCGCCCTGGCGTACTCCATGGAAGCCGTCTACGACTTGGCCCCAGGTGATGTGATGTTCACCGCCTCGGATGTGGGGTGGGTGGTAGGGCACTCCTACATCGTCTATGCACCGCTACTGCGTGGCTGCACCACCGTGGTGTATGAAGGAAAACCAGTGAAAACGCCGGATGCTGGTGCGTTTTGGCGTTTGATCGAGGAGTACAAAGTGAAGAGTTTCTTCACGGCTCCCACGGCGTTTCGGGCCATTAAAAAAGAGGATCCAGACGCCAAACAGCTAGAGAAATACGACATTAGCAGTCTGCGGCATCTTTACGTGGCGGGGGAGCGTCTGGACCCACCCACCTTTCACTGGCTGGACGATCTGCTCGATGTGCCGGTCATCGACCACTGGTGGCAAACTGAAACCGGCTGGCCGATTGCCGCCAATCTGCCGGGTATCGAAGCGGCGCCCACTAAGGCAGGGTCTGCCACATACCCGGTGCCCGGGTTCAACGTGCAAATAGTGGATCGCGACGGCGAACGGGCGGCCGCCATGCAGCAGGGCAGCGTCGTGATTCAGCAGCCGCTGCCGCCAGGGTGTTTGGTCGGCATCTGGCGAGATCCGCAGCGCTTTCACAGTGCTTATATGGCTGCTTACCCTGGTTATTACTTGACCGGCGATGGCGGCTACTTCGATGAAGAGGGCTACCTATTCATCATGGGGCGCACCGACGATGTGATCAACGTGGCGGGGCACCGCCTCTCCACGGGAGAAATGGAGGAAGTCGTAGGCGCGCATCCTGCCGTGGCGGAGTGCGCGGTGATCGGCATTCACGACGAGCTGAAAGGGCAACTGCCAGTAGGGCTGGTGATTCCCAAAGATGGCTTCGACGGCGATGAAGCAACGCTGGAGTCCGAACTCATCGAGCGCGTACGTGAACACATTGGCCCCATTGCCTGCTTCAAGCAGGTGCTGATCGTGAACCGGCTGCCTAAAACTCGGTCGGGCAAGATACTTCGCAAGCTGCTGCGTAATATCGCCGATGGCAAGTCCTTTGGCATTCCCTCCACCATCGATGACCCCACCAGCCTAGACGATGTGCATGCGGCGATGCGCGAGCGCAACGTTGGGGCGGCCGACCTAGCAACCCCCACCGATAGCTGATGTCGTGATGCCCACCCCGTCACTCAATGCCTGGGTGACGGGGAGCAGCACCCAAGCTGCGCCGTCTTTCATTAGCGTGAGGAACGCGTATAATGCGCGCCCCAGTGGCGCTAACCGCGCTTGTCCGAGGGTTCCCTAACCCCTCTCTCTAGTAAAAAAAGGCCAATCCACATGTTCGCTTTAACCGACGCCCAACATCGCCGCTGTCTCATGGTGATGGTCGCTTTCCATATTGCCATCATCGCTGCCAGTAACTACTTGGTGCAGCTACCCTTTACGCTGTTTGGTTTCCACACCACTTGGGGCGCATTCAGCTTCCCGTTTATCTTTCTCGCCACCGACTTGACGGTGCGACTGTTCGGTAAGGGGCCAGCCCGTAGCATTATCTTGCGTGTAATGTTTCCCGCGTTGCTAGTGTCTTACGTGGTCTCGGTGATATTCCCACGTGGCAGCTTCGCCGGTATCGAAGCGCTAGGCGAGTGGAATCTCTTCGTTGCTCGCATTGCCGTTGCCAGTTTTCTGGCGTACGTGCTTGGCCAGCTGTTGGACGTGCAGGTGTTCGACCGGCTGCGCCAGTGGGCCTGGTGGGTTGCGCCAGTGTGCTCGACGATTCTCGGCAATCTTGCGGATACGTTTGCCTTCTTTGCCACCGCCTTCTATAACAGTCCTGACCCGTTCATGGCTCAACACTGGGTAGAAATTGCGGCCGTCGATTACGCCATCAAGCTGGGTATTAGCCTGCTGTTCTTCCTGCCGCTGTACGGTCTACTGCTAGCTTGGCTGACTCGCCGCTTGGTGGTCTGGACTGGGCAGGCCGACGCCGCCCCGCGAACCGCTTAACCGATAAGGAAGTAGCATGACCGACCATGCCCCCGTGGATCTTTATGTGATGGACCTGCCCGCTGACGGCGACGCAGAAAGCCAGCCGCTGGTAGTGATTCATGGCTTGCTCGGCAGTGCCGACAACTGGCGCTCGCATCTGAAAGTGTGGCAACGAAAGCGCCGAGTCATCGCGGTCGACCTGCGCAACCACGGCCGCTCTCCACACGCCGAAGGCATGAGCTATCACGCCATGAGCCAGGATGTGTTGTCGGCACTGGATAAGCTGGGTATCGACCAGGCCCATATTTTGGGTCACTCCATGGGGGGCAAGGTTGCCATGACGCTGGCCCGCCAAGCGCCGCAGCGCTGCCTGTCGCTGATGGTGGCCGATATTGCCCCGGTGGCGTACCAGCACGGCCATGACGATGTCTTTGCTGCGCTCGCGCAGGTACGGGAAGGCAAGCCGACCAACCGCCGTGATGCAGATGCCTTGTTGGCCCAACACGTGGACTCGCGGCCAACCAGACTGTTCCTGGCGACCAACCTCGTGCGGGATGAGCAAGGAGTGATGGGAGTGCGGGTTGGTTTGGACGAAATTCAGCGCGGCTACGAGGCCATCATCGGCGAGCCCGATGGCGATGGCCCGTTCGAGGGGGCAACGCTGGTGCTGCGCGGGGCAGAGTCTCAGTACGTGAGCGACGATATGCTGCCCGCCCTGCGCGAAGTGCTACCGCGAGCCCGGTTGGTGACTCTGAAAAACGCCGGTCACTGGCTGCACGCCGACCAGCCAGAGGCGTTTCAGCAAGCCATCGACGCTTTCATAGCGGCGCAATCATAGCGGCGAAATCCTGAGCTTGTGCCGTTCTGGCGCGTTCAAAAAACGCGTCAGGATACGATAGGTATCCACATCGAACTGTGGCACTTCCCCCGTTAGCGTCTGGGCGCGTCTGCGGTTCGTGGCGCTACCCAAGTAGCACCAATGGTCGACCACATGATGCGCAATGGGGCCGCCGCGACGACTCTGCTCGCGGATCACGATCCGGCCAGGCCACGGCCATGCGCTCACCTGCAGTTTGGCCAGGGCCTGCTGCGCGCGCTGGGTGTGCGCGTCCAACGACTCCTGCTCGCAGCATGCGCCCCGGCATTTGCCGAGCTGTTGCGCAAAGCAGCGGCCGTTGCCTTTTTCCAAGCCCAACACCCGTGGGCAAAGCTGATGCTCTTCGGCGACGCTACGCAGCGCCTCTTTGGCTTCTTTGGCGCTTCTGAATAACCCGAACAGCTTGCCGGGCTGAGGCTGGCTGAGGGCTTTGCCGCTGACCAGCGTGGGGCAGGGGGCATCGCTCGGCCAGTACCAGGTTTTCAGCTGCCCTTGGCGGCGTAGCTGCCGATTCATGATCGGCATCAACGTTTTGACGAGCTTGGCCTCCCGCAGTTGCGCACTCAAATCCCCCGCAGTCTCCTCCCATTCGATATGCTGGATTTGTTGAGCAAGACGCATCTCTTTATCGTCTTGGTGGTCGCGCTGAAAGTGTCCCAAAACGCGGCTACGCAGGTTGACGCTTTTGCCCACGTAAAGCGGCAGTCGGTTATGGCCATAAAACAGATACACGCCGGGGGCGCTGGGTAAATCGGCGAGCTGCTCGCTAGCGAGATGGGCAGGCAAGCTACGGTGACGCTGCTCATCGGCAAGGGCGCCCTGCCAACGTTCAGGTTCACACTGGCGCTGCCAAGTTTGCCATAGCGCCCAGAGCGCGGTGGCGTCATCTTCGGCGCGGTGTTGGCGTGCCCGGGTAATGTCAAACTGCGCCAGCAGCGCCTCCAAGTTGTGCGCTGACAGCGTGGGGTGTAAGCGTCGGGAAAGACGCAGCGTGCATATCAGCGTTGGCCGGTAGGTGTAGCCCGCGCGTTTGAACTCATTGCGTAAAAAGCTGGCATCAAAGCGGGCGTTGTGAGCGACCAGCGTGGCGCTGCCGAGCCACTCCAACAGCGATGCGGCGATGGTGGAAAAAGCTGGCGCATCCGCCAGCATGTCGTCGTCAATCCCAGTGAGCTGGCTAATATGAGCCGGCACGCTGGTGCCGGGATGAATCAAGCTAACGTACCGCTCGACGACATTGCCATCCACAACCTTGAGCGCGGCAATTTCGGTGATGCGATCACGGGTGGCGCGGGTGCCGGTGGTTTCTACATCGATAAACACTAGTGGGGTATCGTGCATGTTGCTCCAGCGTGTTGAAGATGAGGCTAGTCTTGCCGTGGCAGATCACCGTTCCATCAGCAGATGCGGATTCACCGCCAAACGCGAGACGGGAAGCTCGGTGGTCGTCACACCGACGCTGCGCAAATAGCGCTCAAACGCCGCATAGCGCCGTTCATCGAGTGCGGCCGGGCTCAACGTGACGCGGCGAAGCAAATCTTCCCAGGCTGCTTGATGAATGGGGTTGTCCAGCACGGGGTGCGTCGTGACCAGCAGCGACCAGGCTTCGTTGGGATGCTCGATCATCCAGTTGCTGGCTTCTTCCAATGCCAATAGTACTCGCGACCATGTGGTGGCTCGGCGAGATACGGCATCGCTGTTGGCCAGTAGAATCAGCCCGTCATGGCGGGGGATGTCGAGCTCGCTGTAGCGCACGGTGTGCGTGACGATGCCATCGGACGCTAACTGTTGGGGCAGCGTATGGAAAAAACCATCCGCTACGGCGTCGACTCTGCTCGAACGCAGGGCATCGGCGGCATCGAAATGCACGCTTTCAGGCGCAACGAAATCGTCCACTTGACGGACTGAACGGGGCACCAGCCGCTCCACCAGCACATCGCGCCCTTCACGGGTAGAAAAACCGTAATGCAGATCGGCGAGGGCGTCCTCGGTTTCTGCAGGAGGCGGCGCTTCACCGGCAACGATGATGGCATTAAGCGGAGTCTCGATCAGCGTGGCGATGCGCACGATGGGCGCGCCCTCGTGGGCATGCAAGTGCAGCAGTGGCTGGCGCGTCAGCGCTAAATCAACTTCTCCCGCTGACAAAAGCTTGATGGCAATGGACGGGTCGGCAGGCGTCGAAAGCTCGATATCCAAGCCCTGAGCAGCAAAAAGCCCACGCTCTTTCGCCACAATGAGTGCCGCATGCTGGGGGCTTAAATACCAATCCAGCATCAGTGTGAGCTGTTTGAGCGGTGGCGGGTCGAGTGGCGGTGGTGGCATCACCGCCATGCTCGGGGCCTCTTCGGGAACAACCGCTTCACGGCCGTCATCGCTCGGCCATAGCCCCTCGGGCAGCATCACGTCGCTATCCAGACTGAGCGGCGCCTCTGGAGTATCGGCTTTACGCTCTTCGTTTGCGTAAGTCGCTGAAACTGAAAATAATAAAATTAAGGCCAATGACAGTGCTATCAATGAACGTCCACGCAAAAAAGCGTTCAACATAACCTCAACTCCCGATGGTAGGACGGCGGAGTTTAGCTGTCAGGCAAAGCACCTGGCTAGCCCCTTGCATAAACCCAGAGAACACGCTCAGTAAATTAAGCAGCGGCATGCAATAATAGAACGGCATTGATGTAGAGACGGAGAGACATGGACGCAATTTATACGTTCTTCCTTGTAGGTGGTTCCCTGATGACGCTCAGTATCTTGGCGAGCCGCCTCTCATCCATGGTGGGCGTACCGCTGCTGCTGATTTTCTTGGGCCTGGGCATGTTGGCCGGTGAAGAGGGCCTGCTAGGAGTCGAGTTCGACGATTACTCCATGGCCTTTACCATTGGTCACCTAGCGCTCGCCATGATTCTTCTCGACGGTGGCCTGCGTACCCGCCTCAAAACGTTCCGGGTGGGCTTCCGTCCTGCGCTGTCTCTCGCCACCCTGGGTGTTTTTATTACGAGCGCTATCGTCGGCGTCATTGCCATGTGGGTGTTCGATCTCTCCCTAGTGCAGGGATTGCTCGTGGGGGCCATTGTCGGGTCCACCGATGCCGCAGCGGTCTTTTCTATGCTGAGTGGCCGTGGGGTGAACCTAAACGAACGGGTGGGGGCCACGCTGGAAATCGAATCGGGTACCAACGACCCGATGGCGATTTTCTTGACTCTCATGCTGGTGGAGCTGTTGGTCGGTGACATTGGCGGTGTGACCGAAACGCTGCTGTTCTTCGTTTCTCAGTTTGGTATCGGGTTGGCGGTGGGTATTGGTGGCGGCTGGCTGAGCGCCAAGCTGCTCCGCTGGCTGGATTTGGCGCCGGGCCTTTATGCCATGCTGGCGCTGGCGCTTGGCTTTAGCGTATTCGGGCTAACCAGCGTGCTGGGGGGTAGCGGCTTCTTGGCGATTTACCTGGCGGGCTTGATGATTGGTAACCAGCCCGGGCGGCACCTCAACTTTATTCTCCCCGTGCACGACGGCTTGGCATGGCTGAGCCAAATCGGCCTGTTCTTGGTGTTGGGCCTGCTGGTAACCCCTAGCCAGCTTTGGGAAGTTGCGCTACCTGCGGGGTTCGTCGCGTTGGCGTTGATCTTCATTGCCCGCCCGCTGGCCGTACTGATCACCATCAAACCCTTCTTTAAATTCCGTTGGCGCGAAACCTTCTTCATTGCTTGGGTTGGCCTACGCGGCGCCGTGCCTATCGTGTTGGCGATCTTCCCGGTGATTGGCGGTGTCGAAAACGCCTCGCTCTATTTCAACGTGGCCTTCGCGGTTGTATTGATGTCGTTGCTGATTCAAGGCGGCTCGCTCACTCTGATGGCCCGCTGGTTGAAAGTCGAAGTGCCAGCGGGTACTACGCCTAACCGTCGAGGCCCGCTGGGTATTTTGCCAGATAACGACTTCGAGATGTTCGTGTACGTGGTCGAAAACGAAGACCTGGAAGACGTTCCCATTCGCCTGCTGCGGTTTCCCTCGGGCGCACTAATTTCCGCGCTATTCCGCAATCACGTCATGCTGCATCCCAAAGGCAGCACCCGGCTGAAGCTGGGCGATGTGATCTGCGTGATCGGTCGCACGGAAGACCTCGTTGCGCTCAACCGGCTGTTCAACGGTGATGCCAAGCTTAAACAGGAGCGCGCCTTCTTCGGTACCTTTACCTTGGATGGCAATGCGCAAATGCAGGACATCGCCCAAGCCTACGGCTTGACCCTGAGCCCCGGCGAGCAGGAGATGACGTTGGCGGAGTTCGTCTCACTCAGAGTGGGAGGGCACCCCGTCGTCGGTGACGACGTGGACTGGCACGGTATCCATTGGGTCGTGAGTGAAATGGAGGGGGGCGTGATTACCCGTGTTGGCTTAAGGCTCTACTAATTTATTCAAAAGGCGTTGACTTACAAGGGGAAGCTGTTATTATACGCACCCATAAGCCGGAGGGATGGCAGAGCGGTTGAATGCACCGGTCTTGAAAACCGGCATAGGTTAATAGCCTATCCAGGGTTCGAATCCCTGTCCCTCCGCCAGAACGCCTAAAAAAGCCCGCTAACTGCGGGCTTTTTTTTCGTCTGTATCCCGCGTAATCAATAACTTACGTTCGCATGGTGTTTTATCGGGTTGCACGGCATCGCACACAAGCGCAAAATCTATGTTGGGTGGGATGTTGGGTAAAGAGTTAGGAACCCGTTATGCCAAGACAAACGAAGCCATTAACTGCACTGGAAGTGAAGCGGATCACGCAACGGGGGCTTTATGCCGCTGGTGAAGTGCCCGGCTTATATCTTCAGGTCGCCAAAACTGGCACCCGGTCGTGGGTGTTGCGTTATGCCACTGGCGAAACGCGCATAGCCGCATCTGGCAAACCGTTCAAGGTGCGTCGTGATATGGGGCTAGGCAGCTATCCCGGCGTCACGCTAGCGCAAGCCCGCGAGAAGGCCCGTGCTGTTCGTGAAAAGCTGGATGCGGGGATTGACCCGGTTACTGAGCGCAGAGCCTCCGATCAGACCCGCCGCGCTGCTGAGCTGGCGCGTATTACCTTTGCCGATGCTGCCGCCGCTGTTATCAAGATTAAGCAGGCAGAGAGCCGCAACCAAAAGCACGGCAAGCAGTGGCAAGCCACGCTAGATACCTACGCTTTCCCCACGCTGGGCAAGATGGCCGTTTCAGATATTGAGCTAGTACACGTCAAGCAAGTGCTTGTGCCGATCTGGGAAACCAAAACGGAAACCGCTACCCGCGTTCGCCAGCGCATTGAAGCCGTATTGAACTGGGCAACGGTTCATGGCCACCGTAGCGGTGATAACCCGGCACGCTGGAAAGGCAACCTCGACACGATATTGCCCGCGCCTTCCAAAGTAGCAAAGGTGGAACACCACCGCGCCATGCCGATAGATACCATGCCTGCGTTCTGGCAATCCCTTGATAAACGAACTGGGGACGCGGCCAAGTGCCTGGCGTTCACGATCCTTACAGGCTGCCGTTCTGGTGAGGCCCGTGGCGCTCGCTGGGATGAAATAGACCTGGCCAATGCTACCTGGACTATACCCGCCAGCCGCATGAAGGCAGGCAAAGAACACCGCGTGCCGTTATCACCGCCAGCACTGGCCTTGCTCAAAGCGCAGCCCCAGGCGCGGGAACACGTCTTTCTAAGCCCTCAAGGCAAACTGCTGTCTGATGCAGCCATGACCGCTTTACTCCGCCGCATGAAAGAGGATCACCGGGCAACGGTTCACGGGTTCCGTTCAACGTTCAGGGATTGGATGGCAGAGCGTACCGGTACCCCGCATGAAGTGGCAGAGGCAGCGCTGGCGCATAGTATCCGCAACGGCACAGAGGCGGCTTACCGCCGTAGCGACTTATACGCCAAGCGAGCCCGCGTCATGGATCAATGGGCCGCTTTCGTTACCACGCCTACACCGGCTGGCGCTGGCAATGTCGCACCGATAAGGGGAGAGGTGGCTACTGATGGGTGATGAGCTGAAGGCGATCCAAGACGATCTGGATAGTGTGCTAGAGCGGCTAGCTGATTATATGAATAGCGAAGGCTCAGAAAAGCATGATTCCTTGGCCAGAAACTACAAGAAACCGGACGCGGCTAGAGTTGCACTGCATTACGTAAGCACCAAAGGAGATGCTTTGGATGCGTCAATTAACAGTGCTGAGTATTGTCATGATGGGCTTGACCGCAATGCGCAGGGGTTTCCAAAGGGCTGCCGCCTCCGAGAGCATCCGACGGATAACGAAGGGTTAAGCGACCTGATTGAAGCGCTACGCGCTCTAGAAAGCTGGATTGTAACCCGCTGGCCTCTTGAGGACTCACACACTCAGGCTCTAGCGTTTGCTGTAAATGCGTGGTCGCAGAATGAGTGTCAATTTATCGGTGAGAACGTTGGTCTTACTTTGACACCAAAGCGACTTGTTGATTGGCGCAAACTTGCCCGAAAGAGCGCAGCGGAAGAGGTTTATGTTTTGAATTTACGCGACCCTAAAGCCTACCCCATAGGGGAGGCTTTATTTGAGCATGTTGGCCAACAATTTGGCATGTCTGCTAAAACAGTATCCCGTGCTTACTATTCCAAAGATGCCAAAATGTTAAGGGGAGCTTTTGATCGTGCGTTCGGCCCTGAAGCCCCGCCGATGCCTGATAAAGATAGCTCAATAACTGTTGGGGAATGGCTTCAAGACTTTGATTGGTCAAAAACAGACGGAAGCTGATTATTATTCTGCTAGTAGCCTTGCCGGATAAAAGCCACGAAAGCGATGGCGCACATAATTCTTTTAACCGCACCATGGTCACATATCGCCAGGCTGAACTGTATTCAAAAGCGTGCCCGCGTTATGGAACAGTGGGCTGCTTTTGTTACCACGTCTGCACCGGCTGGCGCTGGCAATGTTGCACCGACCAGGGAAGTGGTGGCGACCGATGGATGATGAACTGAAGGCGATCCAAGACGATCTGGACAACGCGCTAGAGCGGTTGTCTTGTTATATGGAGCATAAAAGCCATAAAAGCGAAGATATAGAGCCGCGAACTTACAGTAAGGCAGATGCAGCCCGAGCGGTATTGAGTTACTTAGCAGTTGAAGATTCAACGTTAGAAGCTGCTATTCGTGCTGGCTTATTCAGTGAGAAACGACTCAAGGAAGCCCCCTCTGATACAACCATGCTTGGGGAGTATGCTAATCATGGTGGTGAAGTATCCACATTAATAGAAGCACTTCGTGCCCTACAGGAATGGCTTATTTCAGCATGGGTTCCACAGAGCCACCATATGGACACTTTGGCGCAAGCTGTTAACAGTTGGTCTGCTAAGGATGGGCGGTTTATTGGGGAAAGCATGGGCCTGGAGCTAACTCCCAAGCGTCAAATTGACCCCAGAAGAGACGAAAAAAGGGAAGCAATCGCTAAAGTATGGGCGATACACAAAATTGATCCAGAGACCTACCCAATAGGTGAAGCGCTGTTTGAGCTGGTTGGCGAGCAATCTGGCATGGCTGCTAGAACAGTATCCCGTGCTTATTATTCTGAAGATGGGCGCTTTGGTAGAAATTTTTTTGAAGAAGTTTCAAATGATCCTGAGCTAACGCAATGAACCGCCCCGGTTATTCCGGAGACCGGTTTGTTTGAGTCAAGCAGCTTCACCCGACTCTTCCAGTTGACGATAATACGTCCTTTCTCGTTCTGCTGGTGGAACGTTTCCGATGGGTTCCAGCAGTCGGCGGTTGTTGAACCAGTCAACCCACTCCAGCGTGGCATACTCAACGGCATCCAGTCCCCTCCATGGGCCACGATGATGGATCACCTCCGTTTTGAACAAGCCGATGATGGTTTCAGCCAGCGCATTGTCGTAGGAGTCGCCGGTGGTGCCGACTGAGGCATTGATACCCTCGTCAGCCATACGCTCGGTGTAGCGGATCGAGAGATATTGGCTTCCCCTATCACTATGATGGATCAACCCTTGTCTGTGTTTTCGTGCCCACAGAGCTTGCTCCAGAGCGTCCAGCACCAGTGCCGTTCTCATCGACGTCGCTACACGCCAACCCACGATACAGCGTGCATAAACATCGATAACGAACGCAACGTAAACGAAGCCAGACCAGGTAGCGACATAGGTAAAATCGGCTACCCAAAGCTGATTAGGACGCATAGCCGTAAAGTCACGTTTCACTAAATCAGGTGCCCGTTTCTGGCCGGGATCACTGAGGGTCGTGAAGGGGCGTTGGCCTCGCACCACGCCGCGAATTCCTAGGCGGCGCATGAGCCGTTCTACAGTGCAACGAGCAACATTAACGCCTTCACGGCGGAGTTGCCGCCAGACCTTACGGGCACCGTAGACGCAGAAGTTTTCTTCCCACACGCGCTGAATCTCAGCGGTAAGAAACGCATCCTGTCGATACCGGTCTGCCCGCCGTTCAGGATCAGCTTCAAGTGCCTTGTGGTGGTAATACGTCGATGGGGCGATTGGCAGTTGACTACAAATCGACTCGACCCCGAACTGAGCACGATGCTCGTCGATAAATGACACCATCAATTGGGTTTGCGGTCGAGCTCCGCCTGGGCGAAAAAAGCAGCCGCCTTACGGAGAATTTCATTAGCGCGCTTCAATTCGACGTTTTCACGCTCTAGCTGCTTGAGTCGTTCATTTTCAGGCAGGTTAACCGAGCTGTTTTCCTGCGTGAGTTCTGTGCGTTTGCACCAGGCTCTCAAAGTCTCTGGTGTACAGCCGAACTTGCTGGCAATGGAGCAGATCGCCGCCCACTTGGACGGGTATTCGCCTTGCTGTTCAAGGACTAATCGAACAGCTCGCTCCCGGACTTCTGGGGAATATCGTTTTGGTGAGTTCATAACTCCATCCTCTCAAGATATGGAGTCTCCGGTAAAGCCGGGGCGGTTCACAATCCCTAATGCCGCTGGCTTTAGAAATGTTTGGCGAGGCGCTAGATGACAGCTATGGAGAAATAACGTACTGGAAAATGGCTTTAGATCCATGCTCATGGAGAGTATTCCCTGGCGCTCCTCGGTTGAATCTATCACTAGATGAAGAAGAGTTATTATTTACCCCTCTCGACTTGTCAGAAACCTGCGAAAACTGACAATTACTCCAATCTATCACTTAGCCATGCTTTACCCCGTTACCCAATACGACGAGGTAAAGCCCCATGGCAGCGAAAACGAAACCCCAAGCACCCGCCAAGCCCGGCAATGAGTTCCTGAGCGCAGAACAAGCGGCTAACCGCTATGGCGTACACCGCGCCAGCATTTACCGCTGGGCAAAAGAAAGCACCTTCCCGGCACCGATCAAACTAGGCCCAAACGTTACGCGCTGGGCACTGGCAGACCTTGAAGCTTGGGAGCAATCCCAGCGGGAGGCGTGCTAATGCTTGCCAATGCGACGCCATGCGTTTACCCTTCAAGTGCTGGCGCAAAATCGTCAGCCGACCTTGGCCGGTCTGAATCACAAAGGCGCACCAGCGCCACCATCATAGCAGGCGCTTTTTTTATGCCCGCTAGTTATGGCGGCTGTGCGTGGGACGCTTTCGAGCGTGCCGGTTTCCTTTGTGACCGGTCGGCCAACCCGCGTACAGTCGCCCCCATCCGATGCTTGGCCGCATCCGGGGACGACTCCAAACACAAAGGAGTCACACCCATGGCATTACTACGCCTGTCCAACGTTATTACCCGCAGTTTATCTGGCCGTGCCGCAGCACACAGAGCGATGGCGAAAGCCGCCTTGTTTGCTGACAGCAGCGCCAGCACCCGCCTAAAGCGTTACAACCACCACATTGAAAAAGCCCAACAGCTAGAAGCACGCCTTTCTGATACTGCCCAGCGCAGCGTTGGGGGTGCCGTATGAAATTAACCACCCCTCAGCTAAAGCGCTTAATTGAGCTACTAGCGCCTTTCCGCACCGATCCTATCACCAAGCCGACTATTGAGCTGGCCTTGCGCCGCGTGCGTAGCGAGGTGCAGTCATGAGTCGTCTTGCCCCTCAGCTTGATAAGTTAGAAGACCTGCTAGGCAACATTAGCGGCCTTGCTGACATTCTTCAGCAAGACTTACGCCACAAAGAGAGTGATGGCGAAACGCCTACCCTGAATAGCCACCAGATTGGCTGCCTGTTATCTGCCATTGATGAACTGGCCAACCGTGGCTATCACGCCTTGGATGCTATTGAGAAAGCGTCACAGGGGCAGGAGGTGGCGTCGTGAACCATGCTAAAGCCCACTCCGAATACTTCACTATCACCCTGGCAGAAACAGGCGAACATCGCACGGTAGCCGCTAACGATTGGCGCGAAGCGCTGATAAGCGTTAACCGCCTTGATGCCATTGTGGTTATTCACTACCCCTGCATTAAGCAAGGCAAGCCGCAAAATGGTTTCGCCGCTTGCCGTCTAGTGTCACTTGCTCCCGATCCGTTCCCTTTCCTAGTCGTTGCTGAGAGCGCTGCCGCTTCCTTTGATGAAGCGCTTGCAGCATTCAAGGAGTCACGCTAATGAATACTCGCCAAGCGCACCTAACCCTCGACCAAGTCAACGCGCTGATAGCCATTGGCGATAAGGTGGACGACTTAGCCGACGAGCTTTCAGTTGATGGTGTGGCCACCGATGCCCTAGCCCACTATGCCAACGCCTGTCAGCACATATCGGAAGCGGCTAACGCGCTGCTGGACGCGATGAACTACGCCCAACACCCGATCACCCAGGCGTCAAAGCGTGTGGTGCTATCACTGTGTGCCGATGATGCTCACGATCTGGCGCACCTGCTGAAGGATGCCGCGCAAGTGCTAGAGCAGGGGCCGCGTGAACTGCAAGCCACTGCCGAAGATGCTGATATTCGCATGGGCCGTGATGGCCTGATGGTGGGCACGCTCAAGGTGGCCGACGCCGATCAGGCAGGAGGCAGTGATGCCAGCTAACGCCCAAAACAAAACAGCCCGGCACAATGGCCGGGCAGTCGCGCCACCTACCAAAGAAAACGCGAAACCTGAGCATAGCACGCTTTGTGACTTCGCCGCATTGATGGAGCCGGTAGCGCGTGAGCTGTTGGGGGAGCATAACCAAGACTTGAGCAAAGGCAGCGAGCTACGCTTTGGCACCAATGGAAGCCTTTCGGTAGACCTGGAAGCAGGCCGTTGGTATTCGCACGAAGAAGGTGTTGGCGGGGGTGTGCTTGACCTGCTGGCGCATGAGCTTGGAGTGGCCACCAGAGCCGAGCAACTTCGCTGGCTAGAAAGCAACGGCTTCAAAGAGAAAGCCGATGCTAAGCCCACAATCAAGCCTCGCATTACTAAGACGTATGACTACACCGACGAAAACGGCGAGCTATTGTTTCAAGCGGTGCGCATGGAGCCTAAGAGCTTTCGCCAACGCCGACCGGATGGAAACGACTGGAAGTGGAGCGTTAAAGGCGTTCGGCAAGTGCCGTATCGGCTACCTGAGCTGTTGGCTAATCCTGATGCGCTGGTATTCGTGGTGGAAGGTGAAAAAGATGCCGACCGTTTAGCTGAGCTGGGCTTGCTCGCTACCTGCAACGCCGCTGGCGCTGGCAAGTGGTTAAAGCCTCACAGTGAACCATTGGCACATCGTCGCGTGGTTGTGCTGCCTGATAATGATAAAGCAGGACGCGACCATGCCGAAAAGGTTAGAGCCTCGCTGGTAGCGGCTGGCGCTGAGGTGCGTGTGGTGGCCTTGCCTGGCTTGCAGGAGAAAGCCGACGTTTCAGACTGGCTTGACGATGGTGGCAGCAAGGAAGCGCTTCTCGGGCTGCTGAAAAACCATGAGCATGACATAAGTGCAGATAGTGTCACCTCGCATATAGCGCCACTGTTCGAAGTACATGGTGAAGACGACGGCGAAAAACAGGCGCAGACGGATTTAATTGTTGCCTTCGTTCAGCAGCACCATGAGCTTTTTCACGACGCTAACGACGAAACCTACGCCCGTAGCCGGGAAACTGGCGAGGTGCGTCGTATTGGTGGCAAGGCGTTCAAGCATTGGCTAACGGCAGCTTTTTACAAGGCGTATGAAAAGGCTGTGCGAGACCAGTCATTACGAGAAGCCCGCATGACGCTTGAAGGACTAGCCATGATGGACGAGCGGCCTGTTTACATCCGTGTGGCAAAGGCAGACGGGGAGTATTGGCTCGACCTAGCCGAACCCGGTAGCAGTAAAGCGGTCAAGCTACGCCCTGGTCACTGGGAAGTGGTGGAGCATCCGGGGGCGGTGATGTTCTGCCGTTCTGAGAGTGCCCATACGCTGCCTGAGCCAATAAAGGGTGGCAGCTTAGAACCGCTATGGCGCATTGCTAACGTGCCTGCTCAGTCACGGCTGCTGGTGACTGCCTGGCTGGTGGAATGCTTGCGCCCTGATACGCCCTATCCCGTGGTTGAACTGCTGGGGGAGCAGGGTAGCGGCAAGTCTGGCACGCAAACCGTTTTACGCCGCTTGATTGACCCCAATGCTGCCGATCTTCGAGGTGTACCAAAATCCTCGGAAGACGTATTTGTCAGTGGTGGTAGTAACCACATGATCAGTATTGAGAACGTCAGTCACTTAACGCCTCAGCTTCAGGATGCGTTATGCGTCGTGGCCACCGGGGGAGGGTTCGCCAAGCGCAAGCTTTACAGTGATAGCGACGAGGTGGTTATAACGCTGAAGCGGCCCATAGTGCTTAACGGCATTGTCGCCAGCGTGACACAGCAAGACCTTGTCAGCCGCACGCTGACAGTAGAACTGCCGGTATTAAGTGACGCGCAAAGCAAGGACCAGCTAGAGGAACAATTCGAGGCTGACCGCGCCAGCATTATTGGTGCGTTGCTAGATATTGCGGCTAAGGCGCTGGCTTACCTGCCTGAGATGACGCTACCCGCCAGTGAGCGCCCGCGCTTAGTAGAGTTTGCTTACCTCGGTATGGCCGTTGCCAAGGCGATGGGAGACAACCCCGATGCCTTTATAAAGCAGTTTGCCGCCGCAAGGCAGGACGGCTTAGAGCGCACGCTTGATGCGTCACCTGTGGCAACTGCTATCCGTGATTGGGCCGAAACTTACCCAAATGAGAAAAGAGAAAAGACCGCCAAGGACTGGCTGGCGCTAATGGAAAGCTACAAGCCACCGGGCTGTGATTCGTGGCCACGCTCCGCCAAAGGCATGGGCGATCAAATGCGCCGGGCGGCCCCTGCACTGCGTCAACTAGGTATTGAGTGTAAGTGTTTGGGCAAGCGTGGTGGCAGCGTGAAGTGGGAAATAGAGTACGACCCTAAAAGAAATAGCTGGAATCAAAGTCCTTCAAGTCCTGAAGTCCTGGTTGCTGAAGAAGCTAAGCAGGACATTAGGACTTCTAGGACATTGAACGGGGAAGTTTCTTTAAGTGCTGATGACTTCGAGGAGTTTTGATAATGCCCGCTATCGACTACCTGAAGCAGCATGAATTGAATGCCGAGCTTAAAGAAGATAACCGGCTGAGGGTGTGGCCCAAGGAAAATATCACCCCATCGGTGCGTGACTGGATAAAGCAGCATAAGGAGCAACTGCTTACTGAGCTGAACGTGGTCAATGTGCAACCGATGATGCCCAAGGGCATAAGGCTAGCATGGACAATTCGCGTTGGTGATAAGCGCATGACCATGGCAGGTATCCCGTACACCAGAGACCAAGCGCTGAGAGCCGCGCAAGCACGATGGCCGAAACATGATGTTGAGATTATCGAATCGACTAATGCCTAAGCCACCATGCCCACCTAACAGCAAAGGACACACGACCATGACAACCGCCATTACTCAGCAAGCCTTAGCCCAAGCCGCTGAACAAGGGGAGGGCATTGCCCACCTGCTTCCCCACCAGGCGCATACGCTGCACCTGCTAGGCGTCCCCGCAAGCGCCATTGCCAGCCCGCTAACGCCTGAGCAAGAGACCGCGCTGGCGCATGTCCACGGTCTTAATGTTGAAGAGTTCAAGCGAGCTTGCCCAACCCCTGAAGCGATGATTGAAGCCGCATACGATGAACGGCATCCACCTTACTTGCGGCTGCCTATTCAACATGAGTTGGCCGAAGGTATGCGGCATTGCTTCCCCGATCTGAAGCCAGCGGGTGTTGATAGCCAAGGTAGGGGGGTGTATCGACTGAGTGACCTAGCTAATGCACTAGGTGCCAGTGAAGACGAGCTTCACGACTTAGCAGAGCAACACGGAATGCAGAACACCCTTAACGATAGCGACGTGAACCCGATCCACTAAGCTGAAATGACAGCCTAGTACCAACCAGCCTGGCACCTGCTGGGCTTGGTTAAGAACTCAAGAGCACCCTTTAACAGCGGCTGAGCTTTAACTTTATTAATGACTAAACGTGAGGTACATGATGACTGAGCACGATGAACCCATGCGCTACGAAGATATTCCTGAAGAAACTCGCCGCTGCGTGGAATCTGAGATTGCCGCAATGGCGCCGCCATGTCTGAAGCTGGAACCAGAGGAGTGGCTGGCTATGCGTGAAATTGCCATAACAGCCATGGACACCTTTTATGAGCGAGCAGTCTGGACCGATGCGGGCTTACCGCATGGCCCCACTGCCTTTGATTTGGAGACGCTAGACCAGGCTATTGAGCTGCTATCTGATTTAAGAGACAGGCTTGTTGATCTAGAAGATTAGCGGCAATGCCTTGCTTAGGCACTCAAGCCCGGCACCTGCTGGGCTTTTTTACGCCTGAGTGCTGAAGCTGTATATTTATTCAGTGATAACGAAGCTACCAACCACCGGGGGGTATATGGCCGGATACTACCGACGCCCAAGCAAGGCAAGCCGCAACTTTGCGACCGATGCCCGCAAGATCAAAGACAGCGCCTTTAAGCACACCTACCGGGGGGCTGAACAGTACCGGGATGAACGTTTAGACGACGAGCGGGAGCGCTTGGAGCGGCGCCTATCTTGGGCCATAGGCCGGGGGGATGAAGCAGGCGTGAAGCATGTACAACGCCGCCTTGACCAGCTTGCCGACGAAGCGCTAACCGATATTGACGCAGGCTGTACGCCTGGACGCTTGGAGCGATGGAAGTTGGACTTCACCAACTGAGCGCCGTCTGTTGCCCTACCTGCTAGAGATCGAGGAGCCTACACCCATGAGCAAGGCACGCTGCAACCGTTACGCCTACCTAGACCGTTTGAACTTAAGCCGCCTGTTACGCCTCGCTGCCAGTGATGAGGTGGAGAAAGAGCTGGCTTCCGCTGCGCTTTACTGTGCTATCAAGGAGCTGCTGGAGATTGAGATAGAGCACCGGCTTACCACTGACCACGACAACGCCGGGTATGCTTCATCCAGCCCGCTGGCGTATGCCGGTGAAGGGGGAGGCAGTGGCCCGCGTGGCCAGTCAGATGGCGTACTGCTGGCAGCAATGAACCATCGAGGGCAAAGCGCCTGGCGTGAACTTAGCCGCGCCCTGCTGGGCACACTGAAAGAGAACAGCCAGCGAGCCGTTTTGATTTCTGCCTATGCGGTCACGCCTACCCGTGCTGCTCAGCGTTCCCCCCGGATGATGGGCCAAACAGAAGCCTGTGAGCCTGAGCGCCTCGCCAATATCAATCAAGCCCTTGGATGGCCGCCGCTTTCAGGGCCGCGCTACAACGCCCCTGATGCCCTCAGGACAGCCGCTCGCCGCGCTCGCCATAAGATGGCCGCTTCCCTATCTGCCATGCTTGCGGATGCGGTAGCGGCTGAGCATGATCCCGCCCGCCTGATCGACCATGCCCAAACGGCTTGAAAAGTAAGCCTTTAAAAAAATCTAGGTTCTTCTGGCCAACTTTGGCCCCGCCACGGGGATAAGCAGCCGCGGAATCCGGCAAAATTTCGGTGTTTTATAGTCGTCAGCAGCACCGCCCCCAAACCCGCATGGTTGACAGCTTTCCCGCTGCCGAAGGTGCCGAAACCGTAGCTCCGTGCTTTCGGCACCTACAGCCCGCCTTTCGGCACCCTCAAGCCGTGGTTGCGCGCCTTATCCACAACTCAAAAAAACGACACTAAAGTCCAATAAGGTGTAATAAGCTGCTTAAAAATCTGTTAATATATACAGTATTCAGCTTGTTATTGGTGGTGACATGAAAACACGAGGCCCGCAAGCATTCCCCAGCGAAAGGCAGCAACGGGAAATGGCCAAAATGCTGACAGAGATGGCAGTAGAAGGCGATGCTGAGGCCGCTGGCTGGCTGCTTTTGGTTTCTGAACTACGTAAGCAAAGGGTGAAGCAAAATGACAAACGCGCACAAAGAATGGTCTAGCTGGCTGGAGAAACGTAACGCCGCCGAAAAGGCCGCCAGAATTGAAGTAGGGGCATATAAAAGCGCCCATGAAAAAACGTTATTTCAGCTTCATCACTGCTTAGAGCGCTGGGAAACAGACCGCGTCATGATCAACATGCCGCCAACGGATGAGCAGGTAGAGCAAGTGCTTCAGCACCTTAATGCCCTGGTGTCCGGAACAAATCGTAGCGTGGCCCACTGGCAACACTTACCGGCCTACAAGGATGCGATTCATAGCATCAAAGGTGCTTGGTCGGATGCGCAAGAGGCAGAGCGCGAGCTTGAAGCCAAAAAGGCGGAAAAGGCGACTGCTGATAGCATGCTGACGGAAGTAGAAAAGTTGATGCCTGAGCCAGCCCCCGACGCTGTTCAGGCGATTGAAAGCGATCTGGAAGAGCGTTGGTCACGTGTTGCCCGGATTGATGACACGCTTTCGACTATGAAGGATAGCGGCAATATTACCAGCGATCTGGAAGAGCAGGCCGCCGCCGCTAAACGTGAAGTCGATCGACTTGAAGCACAGGCGATGCTTGGCGATGTTGACGAAAAGGAACGCCAGGTCGCTGCCGCCACCCTGGCCAAGGCTCGCAAAGCCTCAGAAAAGTCAGCAGAGCAGGCCGAAAAGCAGGCCGCCGCCCGCCGCGGGCTTGAAGAAATGCGCGCTGGTCTGCTGGAGGAGATCGACAGTCTCAGTGAGCTGAAGCAATCGGTAGGCTTCGAAGTCGCTAAGGCCGATATTGCCAAGCATGAAGCCGCACTTGTCAGCGCTATTGAACGCCTGAACATTCCCCAGCTAATGCAAAACCTAAACAGCGCCCGCGCTGACGCCAGCCGCAACGCGCCGGAAGGTCACAGCTATAGCACAGGGCGTATCAAGATCACCTTCCCCACTATGTACGCCATTGATGAACCGGAAGAAATCGAAACATCCGGTCTGGAGCTTTCAGAATGAAAACGAACCATACGTACAAAGCCGCCCGCTTGTCTGTACTAGCTGCCGCCCATAGCAAACTGGCAAAAGCGGAAGGCGATGTTGAAGAGCTAAAGCGGAAGCTGGAAGAGGCTCAAAAAGAAGTCGATCGACTCAAAAAGCAGATTGAGGAGCAGGAAGGCGACACTGAAGAAGAGCCTGAAGAGGTGTCCGCCCGGTTGAGCCCTCGCCGGGTGTACGCTCGCTACAATGCCGCCAAGGCGTCGAAGTCTTAACTGCTGGTCCTGGCGGATAAGTCGGAGAGTGCCGCTACCAATTAAAACCCCGACAGCCTGCGGGCTGCTCTATCTTCTGGCAGCCGTGGCAGGCACTTTCAACCCCTCTCACTTGAAGCAATCGCCCACCGATGCGAAAAAAATCGCACCGGCATAGGGCACAAATTGAAAAGCTGCGGTTGCAACTTCATGCGGTCACGCCTGCCGCACGCCGATCCGGATAAGCAGCACCTCAACCAAGACTGGCGCGCTGTCACTAACCCCGCCGCGCTGCTAATAACTTCCTGCTAATGAGCAGCTACAAGGCCAAGTGCCTTCAGTAGCCCGTGCTTCATAGTCAATAGCGGTATTACGCTACCGGATCCCCAACCACTAAAAGGTGGGAATCTGTACCTTTTCTTATAAAGCCGGAATCCCGGCTTTTAGCGAGCCGATCTAAGAAACCCCAACAGAGTAGTTTAAAGCTACTCTCAAAAATTCCTTTGCCCGCTAAGCCTGGAAACTGTCTTACAGCGATGCGCTTTTCTTCGCATCCGAACCCGCCGCTATATAAAAACGCTTGGTTCCTCCTGAGGCCGTGCTTCTGCTGTACGGGGGCGTAGAGGCTCAAATTCTGGCTATGTATGAGGATTTCCTAGGGTGCGGTTGTTGTTTAGTTATCGCTGCCCTGATGGCCTGAAAGCCGCACAGCTAGTGCCTTTGCGGTGCCCATGGCCGCGCTTAACGCACCAACTACACCAACCTAAAAGGCTTTTTCCGCAAAATTATCGCGCCGCGCCCTTCTTTTTCCACTAGAGAAGGGCACGCTCCCGATTAGTGCCCCTTATCAGCTAATACACACCTAGCAAAAAGGGGAGCTGATGAGCCCGCGTCCACCTGCAATTCTGCGCATGACGAAATTGAAAACATGGAGCGCTGTAGCGACTTCCGGCGGTCACACCTGGCGCACACTGCCAGTGCCGCACGCCGATCCTGAGCGTACACACCTCAACGAGGACTGGCGTCCCGTCACTAGCCCCGGTGCGCTGCGTGCTGCGATCGAGCAACGGCTGGCGCTGGTTACTGCCGCCGCCGCTAAAAGCCCCGTTCTGTGCGTTGAGTATCTGATTACCGCCCGTGCTGAGGGGTTCAAAGGCTACGGCGGGGAGGTAGACGCGCCCGCCTATTTCCGCGATGCCCTGGCGTTTATTGAAGCCCGCCATGGTGCTTCTAATGTGGTGGCTGTGAACGTCCAGAACGACGAAGCCGCGCCCCATTTGGTGGTGTATGTCACGCCGCTGGTGGAGCGCCCCGCCCGTACCGTGCGTAAAAGTGTTTTTGCGGGTGGTCGTGACGAAAACGGCAAGCTGAAGCGCGTCACAAAAGAGATTCGACGGCCTGCTGAGGTGGTGTTGTCTGCTGACCATTACAACGGCACTCCCGCCAAGCTGGCCGCGTTGCAAACGGTCTTTGCTGAGCAAGTAGCCGCTAAGCACGGGCTGGCGCGTGGTCTGGAGCTGTCAGCCGCTAGCCATACCACTAACAAACAGCATCATGAGGCGCTGGCGCGTGCGCTGGCTGGGCATATCGGGTTAACGCCGGAAGTGTTGGCGCGACAAGGCCGCCTGTGGTCGAAAGAAGCGCCCGAAGAGCAGGCCGCCCGCCTGTCTGACCTGATCCGGGATCACTACGCGCCCACCGTGGCCCGCGCTGCTACTGCTGGCCATGACCGCCGCCGCGCTGCTGAAATGGCCGAGACCGCCCGCCGTCATGAGGAGCGCTATAAAGCCGTTGTTACAGAACTGGCCGCATTTACGGAAGGGCTGAGCGCCGCACAGCAAGCGGAGGTTAGACAAGCCGCTAGCCAGTTGCGCCGGGAGAATGAGGAGCGGAAGCGCCGGGAGGCTGAGCAGGCCCGACAGCAGCGTGAGGAGGTGGAGCGGGAGCGCAAGCGGGAAGCCCAACGGGAGCGGGAACGCCTGGAGCATCGGGAGCGCGCCCTGGTGGAGCGCCTGAAGGTGGCCACGCCGCTGGCTTTTGCGGGTGCGGATGTAGCCACGCGCCGGAAGTGTTGGCAACTGATGCTAGGCCGTGATGACCTGTTTGAGGCGCTTCAGAGGATGGATACCAGCGGTTTTTTTGATAATGCTGGGTACCTTAGCGACGCGGGCCGCCGCGCCGTGTTGAGCGCTACCGATTCTGCTGCTAATAAGCTTCCGCGCCACAGCGATCCCAAAGCGCCAGCCGTACACCGCCCGCTTTACAACGTGCCACTAGGGCCGGGTATGTAATGCGCTGCCTGCTGTTTGGCCCCGGCTGGCGCTGGTAGGGAGGGGCTATTCCAATCCCTTCAGCGATCACCTGAGCGGACACCGTACCCCTAGTGATATTTTCACACCCGCGAAATTGAAAAATTGAGGCGCTAAGAATTGTTGGTAAATGGCACACTTTGAGCGCTGCTCCTCGATCAAAAGCCCCGGACTAAGCGGCAGGCACCAGAACAGCCAGCCATGGCGCGTGTGCCTGAGTCAGCGTTGAGCTTTGGCGATTTATTGGAGCGAATGGAGAAGCGCCAGCAGCATTAAACGCCGCCGATCCGCTGAGGCTTTGTAGGTACTCCCGCTGGGGGTAGTGCGTGCGGGTGACAAGTAGCGCTGAAACCAATGTGAGCGAGCCGCGCCGGGTGCGGTTGATTGTTGTTGTTTAGCCAAAGCCTCCCGCATTCGATGCTGTGGAGGTGGTGGCCATAGCTAGCCGTAAAAGGGGAGTATTCTCCCCTTTTGCGCTGACACCGTAAGCAACGTATTGATTTAGCGTAATTCCTTCAGAGAATCGGAATTATAGCCACATGCCACCTTAGCGGCTGTGGCTGTGCTCTTGAATGTACGCCTTTAGCGCCTGATCTATGCGCCGTTGCCAGCCTTCCCCTTGCGCTTTGAAGTGCTCGATCACTTCCGGAGATAAGCGGATGGAGGTCTTTACCTTGGTGGGTGCCTGCTGGCGGCCACGCTGACCAATGGCGCGTTGTAGGTTAGCGGGCAACACCTCAGACATAGGGCGCATCTGCTTAACGTCCTGGTCTGTGAGTTCTCTTACTTCGCCGTCTTTATTCGTGAGTCGCGTTTTCATAGCGCCTTACCTCCCGTGTGTTGGCTTTCCTCAGGCTGATAACCCGTATGCCGCCCTCAATGGGCGTAAAGCACACCACGTGTACCCGTTGCCCGATCTTGCCCAACCCGATGAAGCGCTGTTCTGGATAGTCGTAGCGGTCATCTTCATGGAATAGCGCGCCGTCCCAATCAAAGCGTTCAACCGCCGTGAAAGGTAAGCCGCGCTCCTCCTCATTGTGAGCGCTTTTGTTCGGGTCAAAGTCGATTATCATGTATTTAATTGTATGGACAAAAAGAGAGGAAGGAAAGTTCTATTTAGCTGGCGCTAGAATTTTCAATTAGCCACCGTCTGCCGGGTTAAAGGCATACCGTTATTAGTTTGGGCTACCTGGCCACCGCTTGAAAGCGGGCAAGCTGGGGAAGGCAAAGCACCCACCCGCCTTAGTGTGTTACGGGGGCTGAGCGTGTGCCATGAGCTGAGGGCCGACGCCATAGCCGCTAAAAGTGAGCCACAGTCACAATAAGCTAACCGCCATACAAGGCAGAACCTCCCGCAAGGGAAGCCCACCAGCGCCAGCGGTAAGCCCTTTCTGTTGAGCCGATCCTTTGCGCCAGTCTCACCAGTGAGACAAATAGCCGCCACCTGTTTAGCTTGGTGTGGCCAATGAGCGGAAAAGTCCGCCGATTGAATAAGCTGCTACCTTTGCGGGGCGCAAAATTGCGCCCCGTTAAATAGCCGGGCCGCGTGGTAGGGGCGGAGTAGTTTTAAGCGACTCTGTTGAAATGGGCATTCCACCGATTGTGGGTTAGCCCCGCTTGCGCGTGAAGTGTGGTTAAACTTTAACCTCGCCACTGGCGATGTTCGATAGCCGCCACGTGTTTAGGCTGCCGTGGTCAATGAGCCGAAAAGTCGTCCGATTGAATAGCCGCCGTCTGCTTAGCCTGTCTTGGCCACTGAGCGCAAAATTGCGCCCGTTAAATCGCCTTGCCGCGTGCGGCTTGATGGGTAGGGTATTACGAAGCTTTCGTAAAACCTGCCGTGCTTCCCCCTGCTTAATGGCAACCGATGCCGGAAAATCCGACATCGGTTGGCTGCCCGGCTTGCGCCTGGGGTATGGGTTTAGATATTGATGCGTCCAGATTTGGACACACCAGCGCCCCTTGTGCGCGTTTCCGCATAGTTTGCGCCTTAGCCTGGTACTGAGCCGAAAACCCGGCCTAGTAAACCTGAGTAGGCAGAGCCAACAACTTAGAGACACTGTCTCTAAAGCAGAGACACCTTGGCGAGTAAGTGTCACCAAAATGGTGACGGATGCTCACTCAAGCTGAAGCGTTAGCGCCACCAGGGTAAGCGGGTTAGGGCATCTTGCCCTGACTGAGGGCAAGGCGGGGGATGACGCAGATTTGCGTCATGTGGTGGAAGTTGTTTGCTTCGCGTGCGCGTGGGGGAGTTTTACGAAACTTTCGTAATACCTGCTCAGCGCCCCGCGTGCGCATGGGGGGAGATTGCCCGAGAACGCCAATTTGGCGTTTTGGCAGTGCCCCGCTTCAGGACACCCCCTAAAAAGTTTCACCAGTGAGACAAATAGCCACCACCTGTTCAGGCTGCTGTGGTCAATGCGCGGAAAAGTCCGCCGATTGAATAGCCGTGCCGCGTGGTAGGAACAGAGTGTCTTTAAGAGATGCTGTTGAAACGGGTATTCCGCTGATGGTGGGAATTGGCCCCGCGTGCGTTTGTGACCCTCTCAAAGAGGTTCGCAAAATCCCACTCTGCGTGTGTGGAGAAGCTTTCGCCCCAGAATTGGGTTGAGTCAATTTCCGTGGCCATGCGTGCGACTTGATGGATACTACGAAACTTTCGTAGTACCTACCGTAATGACAATCGTTGCCGGAAAATCTGGTAACGGCTTGACTACCCTTCCGCGCATGATAGAGCGTCACTATGGCGTAGTCAGATTTTCGGACAACGATCCAGTGCCCCGCGTGCGCGTTTCCGCATAGTTTTCGCCTTGGCCTGGTGCTGAGACGAAAACTCGGCTGAGCTAAGCCCACTCGTATAAACCTGAGGCAGAGTTAACGACCTAGAGACACTGTCTCTAAAGCAGAGACACCTTGGCGAGTAAGTGTCACCAAAATGGTCACAGTGTTACCAAAATGGTGACGGTTGCTCACTCAAGCCAGAACGGCCTCACTCAAGCCGAAGCGTTAGCTCCAGCAGGGTAAACGGGTTAGGGCATCTTGCACTGACTGAGGGCAAGGCGGTTGGTTAGTGGCCTTTTCCGCCGTTGGCGTGAAAGGCACAAGGCCGCGCCCCGCGTGCGGATGAGGTGGAGGGAGAGAGTAGTTTAAAGCTACTCACAAATTTCCCAGCGCCCCACGTGCGCGTGGGTGAGCCTTTAGATGTTGATGCGCCCAACTTTGGATACACCAGCGCCCCGCATTCGCGGGCGTTTAGGTGAATAGTCTTGAGAGTGACTTTAAGACACCCTCAAACGCTGGCGCTGCGTGACTAGCCAGCAACCAGGACTTCAGGACTTGAAGGACTTTGATTCGTGTAATTTCTTTTAGCCGAGCTATATTTACCAGTCTGTAGCTTTTAAGCTACAATGACGCCATGACCGAAATTACCCACTACCTTACCGCTGATGGCTATGACCCTTTTCAAGCCTGGCTGGATGCTACAAAGGCTAAAGACCGTCAAGCCGCTATGCGGGTACTAACACGCCTTAACAGATTGGCAGCGGGTAATGCAGGCGACACCAAGACAGTAGGTGATGGGGTATGGGAGCTACGCATTACCTATGGCCCTGGCTACCGCGTTTACTACGCCAAGGTAGGGACGCGCTTGGTAATGTTGTTAATAGGTGGTACCAAGCAGCGCCAACAGTCTGACATCGAACAGGCAAAAGCGTTTTTGGCCGACCACAAGAGGAGAACACGTCATGAAAAGTCATGATGAAGCAGTTATTGAGATGCTGCGCAACGATCCTGGTATGGCGCTGGATTACCTGCGCACGGCATTTGATGAACTTGACGAGAAAGGTGGAGAATCAGCCTTTCTTATGGCGTTGCGCCATGTAGTAGAGGCGCAAGGTGGTATGGCGCTGGTGGCAGAGCGCGCTAAAGTGTCACGCGAAAGCCTTTACCGGGCTTTATCCCCCAAAGGGAATCCGACACTTCGCACCATGACAGCAGTTATTAAAGCCACAGGCGTTAACTTCCACGATCTTACCCATCAAGCGCCAGCAAGCTAAAACCACCTAAAAGACGTGCATAGCGTCGCATCGAAGCGCATACAAGCACCTATATTTATGTTGGGTGGGATGTTGGGTAAAAATAAAAATATATGTTAAGCGACTGAATTTAAAGCACCGTTGGCGGACTGTCCCTCCGCCAAGTATTACGAATAAGCCGCTGATTTCAGCGGCTTTTTTGTGTCTGTAATTTAGTCAGCCCATACCCCAGCCCATACTTTGGTTTTGGCTTTCACGGAATAGAAACAAACCCCTCTGGACGCTCTCTCTTCGTAAGTCGTTTTTTGATACTCGCCTCCATGGCTCAATTCCCTCAAAAGCTTCACTGATGCACGTTCGTGAGGGCGAGGTGACAGCTTCTCTTCTTTCAGATACTGTCCTCTGAAGAGTTTTGAATGGTAGCCACCGGTTGGTAACGACTCAAAGCGGACGTTGGTGGAGGGCGGCTAACGGCCAGTACCAGATAGTCATCTCAAGAGATTGGTTTCGCCCGATAGATCATGTCATAAATCTACCAGTCATCAGGGATCAGCACTGGGTTGGCAGAAATGGCCAAGATAGGCATCCCTGCCTCGTCGTCATGAGTATCAGGGAGCGTCGCCGTGTACCTATCTATTTTGAAACTTGAAAATTTCCGCCAGTTTGGCCAGGCCAACCATGGCCTGGAGGTCACCTTCAACCCAGGTGTCACCGCGCTGGTTGGAGAAAATGATGCAGGTAAAACGGCAGTCATCGATGCGATCCGGTATGTACTGCAAACCCGTGATGCCGAATACCTGAAGCTGCAACTAGAAGATTTCCATATCGATGACAGCGGAGCTCAGACCAGCACCATTACGCTGAGGTGCACATTAGATGGTTTGAGTAAGGCCGAACTGGGTGCGTTCGCTGAGTATGTTACTTACAAGAACAGCGTAGGTCGGCTGCACATCCATTGGTCAGCCACGCGCGTCCAAGGCTCAACGCTCATCCGCAGATGGGTGGATATTTCAGTGCGTTCCGGAGAGAACGGGGAAGGGCCGTCCCTGGATGCAGGGGCTCGTCTTCTGCTCGCCACTGCGTACTTGAAACCATTACGTGATGCGGAGCGCGAGATGTCGCCAGGCCGCAATTCTCGGCTCTCTCAGGTCTTGAGCAGCTTCCCAAACATCGATGTCGGAAACGCTTTCGATACCGCCACCCCGCCTGCTAGCCCCGTTGATGCAGAAGCGTTGAGCATTGCTGGTATGGGTGACTACATGCGGTATCTGGTGAACAAGCACAGCGCTATCGTCAGCGCTGAACATGCTATCAACCAAAACTACCTGGCCCCGCTTTCTCTTGCGGGACGGCCCCTGACAAGCCGTATCAGTTTCGGCGAGGGGGGTACCGAGGATGCGAGGCTGAAACAGATCCTTGAGCGCCTAGAGCTCGGACTGCTTAATCACGCTTCGAGGGAGTCTCGTGGCGTGTATGGCCTGGGCTCGAACAATGTACTATTTATGGCCTGCGAGCTCCTCCTGCTTGGAAAAGAGCCGGACGGCCTGCCGCTGCTATTGATTGAAGAGCCTGAGGCTCACCTGCACCCGCAGCGGCAACTGCAGCTTATGGAGTTTCTTGAGAAGGCCGCGAAACCCGAGGATGGTTTGAGACCGGTACAGGTGGTTCTGACCACACACAGCCCGAATTTAAGCTCAAAGATTCCGATCCAGAATCTTGTGCTCATGCATCGAGGGCACGCGTTCTCCCTGGCTGAAGACCAGACCTGCTTGGGCGCCGATGACTATCGGTTCCTGAGTCGATTCCTAGATGTCACGAAAGCAGGATTGTTCTTCGCCAAAGGGCTGTTGGTGGTGGAAGGCGATGCTGAAGCGATCCTTCTGCCAGCCCTTGCACGTAGGCTTGAAAAAGACCTGACCAAGCATGGTGTGTCGGTGATCAATGTGGGCGGCGTAGGGTTGCGGCGCTACTCCAAGATCATGCAGCGTCGAGATACGAGCAAGGGTGAAATCTCCATTCCTACGGCGTGTATTACCGACATGGATGTCATGCCTGACTGCGCGCCTGAGATTCTCGAATTGGTAACGGGGCCGACTGATCCCAAGTGGAGAAGTACTACCCGCCGCTGGAAGGCTGTGCGCGATTTCGGCGCGAATACTGCAGAGCAAGAAGCCGGTATGGCTGAGCACCGCCAGAAACGGATGGCAAGCGACGGGCAATGCGTTCGAACCTTTGTTGCCGACCACTGGACGCTCGAATATGACCTGGCCTATTCCGGTCTTGCACGGGAAGTGCACGCAGCGGCTTACCTCGCGGTCAACGAGGAAAAGGTTGATCAGGGAAAAGTGACTAGAGCAGCTCTTTTAGTTGAAGCTGAAACCGAATTCAAGGCCATCGAGACTACCCACTCCACCAAGGAGGCTAGGTGTTCCGCTGTCTACAAGCTGGTCAAGAAAGCCTCCAAAACCATCACTGCCCAGCACCTGATCGACCTGATAGAAGAGCTTTTCGAGTCTAAGAAGCTAGATGCGGCAACTCTGCGCGGCTCGCTACCTAAGCCTCTGATTCACGCGATCGAATACGCCACTAGTGGCTCAGCTATACCGCCGACGGGGTCTACGCTCACACCGGCTGCCATGGGCACGGTAGCCGGGACCTCCGCGGCAGTTGAGGAGAGCGAGGAATGAACTTGGCCCAGCTCATCGATCCGATAACCGATGGCGATGTGGAGTGGGTCACCAAGCTCATGAAGCTGGAGGCGTTGGACGAGCCTCGACGCAGCTTCCTGAAATCAATGAGCACACTGGACGTCTCTGCTTGCCCTGGTAGCGGCAAGACCACATTGGTGGTGGCCAAGCTGGCTATCCTCGCTCGTCATTGGAAGAGTCGAACTCAGGGTATCTGCGTCCTTTCACATACCAACGCAGCTCGGGAGGAAATTGAGCATCGCTTGGGAGGCTCGGAGATTGGGCAGCGTCTACTTCGCTACCCACATTACATCGATACCATCCATGGCTTCACTGGGCGATTCCTTGCTTCACCGTGGCTGCGCTCGCAGGGTATTCCACTCACTGCCATCGACGATGAACTTACGCATGCCGCCCGCCGGAAAGCACTGAAACCCCGAGAATACGCGGGCATGAAGAAAACGTTCGAATCAGCGTTTATCAAAGTGGAAAGTTTGCGCTTAAGAACTGTCGATTTCGACAACCCGCTAACCGGTTTGAGTTTGAAATTCGGGACTCATACGGACACCTACAAAAATGCCTGCAAAGCGATGGCTCATGCAGCCAAGACAGGGCATTTTTGCTTCGATGAAGTGTTCGTCTTGGCTGATGCGCTGCTGGTTAAGGAACCTGAGGTGGCGAGCGCTTTGCGATCGCGCTTTCCCTGCGTTTTGATCGATGAGATGCAAGATACGCGGTACCAGCAGGCCAACATCTTGAGCAAGGTTTTCCCGCGTCAGGATCCAGATGTTTGTGTCATCAGGGCTGGGGATCCCAACCAGGAAATCTTCGATGTGACGGTGGAGATACCAGAGCCGTTCCCTGATCAATCGAGCACCATGGAAATCGCTAGTAGCTTCCGCTTCAATCAGTCGATCGCGTCCATCGCCAACCCCTTTGCCTACCTGCCAATCACTGGCGGCCTGGTAGGATTACGGCAGAGTGGTGCAAACCAGCCTGCTCCTAACACCATCATCGTCTTCCCTGATGACGACGTGAGTAATGTCCTAGATGCCTATGGGCAGCTGTTGATCCAGCACCTACCTGCAGATGTCCGGACATCAGGTGTCTATGCGATTGGAGCGGTACATCGACTGGAGAATGACAAGCCAGAGCACTACCCCAAAGCGCTTGAGCATTACTGGGCTCCGTATCAGTCAGAGGTTAATAAGCCTTCGTTCAAGCCGCGTACGTTTTCAGAGGGTGTGCACATCGCTCGTCGCTATGTTGCTAGGGATGCAACTGCGGCTCTAGGCGTGGAACTGATAGCGTCCTGCCTGTTAACCCTGGTGCGCCTGGCGTTTCCCAGGGACGCGATTGTGGCCAGATCTCGCAGTCATCAATGCGTCGAACAGCATCTTGCCGGTCGTGCTGGAGTGGTCGCCGCTTATCGCGGATGGCTCGAACGGCTGTTGTTCAGCCCCGCTGGTATTACCCAGGCGGAATGGGATGCAGCGGTTGCCTCAGGCTTGATGGATCTTGCTGCGAATTTGGTCTTTTCTGATCAACGGATGGCAGCAGCGGATGCTAAAGCCTATCTCGCTTGGTCAACTGCCCCTCTGGTAGAAGACCCAGGTGGCAACGGTGGTGCGCTGCTCAACACGTACAGGTTTGAGACCGGTTCTGAGAACGTGAACATCCGCTTGTCTTCGATTCACGCCGAGAAGGGTAAAACGCATGCTGCCACCCTGATTCTGGAAACGTACAACCGCACTCACTTCGTCAAAAAGCTCTTGCCGTGGCTTGAAGGCAAAGCCTCAGCTGCGCAGCGCCCGAACGAGACGGCGAAGAAGAGCATGATGCTCATGTACGTGGCGATGACCAGGCCGACTCACATGCTCTGTCTGGCCATGCGCAAAAGCTCGATGGGTGAGGGTAAAGCCGAGATCAAGAGGAGGACAGCACTGCAGCAGGCAGGCTGGTCAATTATCGACATTTGATACGGCCACGTGGTTCGCCGTTTAGATCAGTGAATCTCCTCTAGTTTCCCAAACACCCAACGACCGCTTTTGGCCGGGGTAACGACGGCCCGATGTCGGCCGTCGTTTGGCCGTATCAAACTTCTGTCTGTTCTGCCATTTCCAAAGCATCATCTACTTCAATCCCAAGATATCTGACGGTGCTTTCAAGCTTCGTATGACCCAGGAGCAGTTGTACTGCCCTCAAGTTTTTCGTGCGACGGTGTATCAGCGAAGCTTTCGTACGATGCATCGTGTGCGTGCCATAAATTGACGCATCTAGACCTACTTCGGTGACCCAGGCTTTCACGATACGGGCATATTGGCGCGTGGAGAGAAGCTTTGCGCTATTGATTCGGCTAGGGAACAAGAAGTCTTCGTTTCTGAGTTGAGCAAGCTGTATCCAGTCCATAATAGCGATACGGGTTTCTCGGTTATTTCGAACTGGACAGGTCAATGCGTTTTTTGCTGCATCACGATGGCTCGTGGGGATATGCATGCACCATGGGCTATATCGCGCACTCGTAAATTGACGAGGTCGCAGCCTCGTAATTTGCTATCGATGGCTAAATTGAAGAGGGTGAGGTCTCTCGTCTTTTGGCAATCTGTAGACGAACGCGGATGGCCCAAATATCCCTAAGACGTAGAGGCGCCTTCTGCCCAACCAACTTGCCTTTATTCCAAGGTGTAAAGGAGATTCCAGTCGAAACGTTCATGGCATGATCCTCCATCGGGTGGAGGTATAAGAATGGACCAATTTACGCTCGTCATATGCTAAGGTTAATTTGCAGTCGGGGCTCGACCCAAGACGGTCATACGGTACACACCCTGTTTTTAGAAGTGCTCAGTCTTGAAGGCCTCACGTTGGCTTTTGAGCCCTCAAAATTTTTGATAGGTTGGCTACTGCCGCTAATGGCCTTGTCTTTGTACCAATCGGTAGTAAGTAATGATACTTTGGTGGCAAGCTGGCGGATTATTCAGGACAGGAGCATGAGGACTATGGAACGGCGACCTTACCTTGCGTTAGAGACCAGTCGGCTGAGCAAGATCGTTAATGGCAACACGCAGGATAAAAAGCAGTTAGAATCAGTCCTATTTGAGCTGAACTTTCGAAAAACAAGTGCAGCGAGACAGCTCAAGCGCCGAGTTGAACAACTGTTAGAGCAGTCTGGTCAGCAATTGAACGATTCTCATGAAGCGCCTCAAATACAAGAAGTCGAAAATAAGCAGAACGAATCAATGGATTATGGATCTTCTAAAACAAAGGAACCGAGCCGGACCATGTCTAATGAACAAGACCAGCAAGCTGAGGATAACTTCCTAAACGCGTCAGACCCTTTCGTGCTTGAGTCGCTGGAACTCATGCGCAAAAAGCTATTAGATCTCACGGCTCGAAACAGATTGTTGAATTTCCCTATTCATCAGAAAGCTGCAGCCCTGCGGATTATAGATGAAGTTCCAAACCAACTGTGCGAAGTGCTTCTTTCTGAGCGTGAGCTTACGTTTAGGTCTGTTCCGCCTCCTACCCGGGAAGAGTTAATTGAGCACGGTTACCTTGAAGTAGATGAAGAAAATGGCAAAGACCGCCAGTTAAAAGCTAACCCTGATGCGAAGGAGTGGGCAAAGGTCCTCGGTTTTGATATTAGTTATGAGTTGCCGAGAGATGATGAGGCTCAAGGTGGTGAAAAGCATCAGGATGATGCGATTCAGGTTCTGCTCTACCCACCAGAAATGGAATCTAGATTACGTGCAATACGTAGCAAAGCTCAAACTGCGATAGAGGAAATGGGTTCAAGCATCCTCTATTTGTCGCTTGGTTTCCTGGAATGGGCAGAAAATGACAGCGGCTCAAAAACAAGATTGGCTCCGCTTTTTACAGTTCCGGTACATCTAAGCCGCGGGAAGCTAGACCACAATAGTGGAACCTATCAGTACACCTTGAGTTACACAGGTGAAGATATCCTTCCAAACTTGTCTCTAAAAGAAAAGCTGGCAGTCGATTTCGGTCTTGCGTTACCGGAAGTTGAGGAAGATGTCTCTCCTGAAACCTACCTCGATCATGTTGCTGAAGTAATTAGAATTACAAAACCAAATTGGTCCGTCCGGCGTTACGGCGCTCTTGCTCTGCTGAATTTTGGCAAGATGCTGATGTATTTAGATTTAGATCCAAAGAGATGGCCTCTCGACGAGCGAAATTTGATTAAGCATTTAATTGTGCAGCGCTTTTTCAAAAGTTCGGAAAATGGCTCGGATGAGGGGAAAGGAAATACTGTGGAATATGCCATCGATGAAGTTGAACAAATACATGATTTGTTCCCGCTAATCGATGATGCTGATAGCTCCCAACATAGTGCACTTATTGATGCAGTAAATGGTCAGAACCTCGTTATTGAAGGGCCTCCAGGGACTGGTAAATCACAAACGATAACTAACCTGATTGCTGCCGCTATGTTAAACGGCAAGAAAGTTCTATTCGTAGCGGAGAAAATGGCCGCTCTTGACGTAGTTAAAACTAGGCTAGATAAGGCCGGATTAGGTGATTTCTGCCTTGAACTACACAGCCATAAATCACAAAAGCGCAAGGTGCTTGAAGATATCAGTGCACGTGTAGTGAAACAGAAGCATTTGCACTCAACACAAAACATTGACGCAGAAACCATGCGTTATGAGGAGCTTAAAGAGCGGCTCAATCAGTATGCACAAGAAATAAACGAAACATGGGCTAATACAGATAGAACAATCCACGAGATTTTTAGTAGTGCGGCTCGTTATCGTCAATTGTTAGAGATAAATCCAACCGATATTCATATCGCTGGAATGACGGGGAAGTCTCTCACCGAATTGAAACGGCTTCAGCTTGTCGATCAAGTTAAAGAGTTCCAGCAGATTTATCGAGGAATGATAGAACAGGTCGGGCAAAGTGCCCAACTTCATGATCATCCTTGGTCTGGGGTAGAGAGTACGGCAATTCAGCTTTTTGACTCAGAACAGGTTGTATCTGTTCTTCGGGAGTGGCAACAGTCACTTGATCAATTGCATGAGCGCAACCTGGGAGCTGCACATACTCTCAAGATTGATGTGTCAGAGCTGTTAACGTTGGAGAAATGCGAGTCATTGGCTTTGGATCTCTACGATCTACCAGCACTTTCTCGTAAAGAGCTGTTTAAGGCGCTTGATGGGCTTGATCTCAAGACCCAGTCTGAGGTCGAGGAATTGCTCAGTCTCCATCAAAGAATTCAGGAGACATTTGGGAAGCTAGCAAAGCACATCCTTTCAGAAAAGCTTTCAGCACTATCGCGTGGCGAGCCCTTACCTCCATTCCCCGACTTGCATCTTCTATCTGGTGCATGTCGAGAAGAACACTTCTCAAATATTGTGCGTGCAACCATTAAGCTTGAGAAAGTTGAGGGTGAACTGAAGGCTCTTGATCGGCAGCTGCAAGAATTGAAGGTCGCTTTGCCTTCACCATTAAATGCGAATTTAGAGCCAACTTTTGAGGGCCTCGAAGCTGCAATAAAAATGATTGAAGCGATTGGAGCGCTTGATAGCCGGATGATTAGCCTTCGTTCGGAGCATTTTGATGAAGATGACCTCGATGCCACACTGGAAGCTCTAGACATAAAGCTTCTTCACCTCAAGCCGTTGCGGGAAAGGGTGAGGCAGATTTTTGATATTGACAAATTACCTGATTCAAAAGAATTACAAGCTTTACAAGTACAGCTATTGCGAGAGGGAATGGGTAAATGGTTCTCTGGGGATTGGTGGCGAGCTCGCAAGCAGCTTAAGGGTTTGGCAAAACAACCTGACATTAAATTAAAACAGATCAAGCCTGTTCTATCTGAGGCAATAGAATATGTCTCGGAAATGGAAACATTCGATTCACGGTTGTACAAGCGTCAAATAGGGCCTGCATTTGAAGGGCTAGAAACGGATATAGAGGGGCTGAAACTTCTTCGTGAATGGTATCAGCAAATTCGCAATACTTATGGCATCGGTTTTGGTCAAACGGTAGCTATCGGAGACGGCATTTTTTCACTAGATGCTCAGCTGTTCAAAGGTATTCAGCAGCTTCAACAGAAAGGGTTCGTAAAAGAACTGAGGGAGATACTCGCTTCACTAGATGATATTCAGGCGGTACTGCCCGGCATCTGGCATGAGCTTCATCAGAATCAAAATCTTACAGGCGAACAAGGCTCTTTGCTTTCGGCACACCGTCGCTTTAAAGCGGCCGTGCATGTGATTCAGCAATGGTTTAAAAACAACGAACTTACTCTTGAAGAAATTGAGTCTTGTATAAAACAGTTGAGAACTTTACAAAAGCAGCATTTAACGTTTGAAGAGAACGATCTGCTATATAAGCTCTTCGCTCCTGAGGCTGAGTTGTCAGTTGGGCCAACTGCAGAAAACAAATGTTCACTAGAGTCTATTCGCGAAACACTGGATTTCGCGAGTTACGTCCATCGCAAGCTGCGGTTCGAACCGCTCAGAAAAGTAATCCTAGCGATCAAAACGCATGGTGAGTATGAGCGGCTAAAGGATGAAGCAGATGCTTATATTTCGGATTGGAGCGATCAGGAAGAGGCATACGAGCAGTTTAAAAGTAAGACTGAGCTGAGGCCCGAACAATGGTTGACTAATCAAGATTGGAATATAGATGAAATCAGGCAAAGAAACCTACTAGCGATTGGAAAGCCTGAGTGGCTGAATGATTGGGTCAACTTCGTCCGGATTCGAAACGAGATGAAAGCACAAGGGCTTGAGCCACTTTGGCATCTGGTGACGAGTGGCAGGCTCAGTATCGAGAGTGCAAGGAAAGCTTTGAATTTGGCGATATTTGATCAGTTGTCCAGAGAAATCCTCTCACAAAGGCCACACCTAGGCCGAATATCTGGCAAGAATCAAGCAGCACTTCAAACTACTTTTTGCGAATATGACCAAAAACTAAAGTCATTACAGCGTCTAAGAATTGCCAGTGTGTTGGCGGAACGTCATGTGCCTGGAGGCAACGCAGGGGGAAGAAAATCCGAATATACGGAAATGGCTCTGATAAAAAATGAGCTTGGCAAAAAGACAAAGCATATCCCAATACGTCAGCTAATTAATCGTTCAAGCAACGCCTTATTGGCTTTGAAACCCTGCTTCATGATGGGGCCCATGTCCGCCGCTCATTATCTTAAACCAGGTCACCTGCAATTTGATTTGGTCGTAATGGATGAGGCTTCGCAGGTTAAACCAGAGGACGCGCTAGGCGTCATTGCTCGTGGTGCACAACTTGTCGTTGTAGGAGACCCAAAACAACTACCACCTACAAGCTTCTTCGATCGTCAGGATATGAATGATGATGACGAGCAAAATGCTGCTATGACGCAAACAGATAGCATTCTTGATGCCTCCCTGCCTCTATTCAAAATGCGTCGCCTGCGTTGGCACTACCGCTCTCAGCACGAAAGCTTGATCGCGTTTTCGAATCGAAACTTTTATGACAACGATCTTGTGATTTTTCCATCGCCTCATGCTAAGGCTCAGGAATATGGAGTTAAGTTCAGCTATGTCAAAGGGGGCCGTTTTGTAAACCAACACAACGTTGAAGAAGCAGGTATTGTAGCGAAGGCCGCTGTGAAGCATGCCGTCAATCATCCAAATGAGTCGCTTGGCATCGTTGCAATGAGCTCGAAGCAGCGGGAGCAGATTGAACGAGCGGTAGAAGAAGAGTGCAAAGCAGATAATAAAATCGCAGATGCCGTAGATTGTCTAAGGAATATGGAAGATGGCATGTTCATTAAGAACTTGGAAAACGTTCAAGGCGATGAACGAGACGTGATCTTCATTTCTTGCACTTATGGCCCAAGCGAGGTTGGGGGCGGGTCTATCAGCGGTTTGGCCCAATTAATTCTGATGTAGGTTGGCGGCGTTTGAATGTGCTTTTCACTCGATCCAAGAAGAGGATGCACATTTTTAGCTCTATGCGTGCCGACGATATTTTAATTTCGGAAACTTCTAAGCGTGGCGTGATAGCCCTTCGTGCTTTCTTAGACTATGCGGAGAAGGGCAGTATGAATGGGACGCCTCTCCATACAGGTAAATCTCCTGACAGCGACTTTGAGGTCTCGGTTATCGATGCGCTCCACCAGGCCGGTTTCGAAAGTGAAGCTCAGGTAGGTGTAGCTGGGTTCTTTATAGATATAGCGGTTAAGGATCCAGGTAAACCAGGTCGTTTTTTGATGGGTATCGAATGTGATGGGGCAACATATCATTCTGCCAAATCAGCTCGGGATCGTGATCGCTTGAGACAAGAAGTCTTAGAGCGGCTCGGCTGGCGGATTCGGCGCATTTGGTCAACGGATTGGTTTAGTAATCCCAAAGGTGAGCTTGAGCCGATTATTCGTGAATTGCACAGTCTAAAAACTGATATGTCTGTCGATGAGGGTCTCTACGCACACGATGCTGATCCTTTCGAGGAGGCCGAAGTTGATGCAGAAACGAATGATGAAGAAGTAACTTCAATATTAGGCAGTGAATTTAGCTTACGCGATCGTCTCGAGGCTTTTAACAAGACTGTTATAGCAAAGCATTTCCCAAATACGCCTAAGGATAGGGCGCTGCTACGGCCTGCGATGATAGAGGCTCTGGTTGAGCTCGAACCCGTATCTACTTCCGAATTCGTCGAGGTAATTCCCGAGTACTTGCGAAAGTCAACAGAGCCTAAAGAAGCGAGGCAATACTTGGAAAAAGTACTGGACATTGTTTCAGGGTCTGAGGTCGCACAGACTGCTGACCGGACCATTTAAAGCCAAAGGGATAAGCACGGTCCAAGCAGATTGCTATTGTTGTAGTAGCTCCAAGCTGGCTCTTGAGCCTAGTATTAGATGCTTCGTGAAAATATTGAAAGTGGAGTAGCCATGCATCCCAAATCCATCGTAGGGAATTTCGTCGAAGCGCTGGCGGCGCCCCAATTTGCTAAATCAGCGATAGCCATAAAGCTTTCTAGTGATCCGACACTCGATCTACCGGATGCAGAGACAATAGTCGAAGGTTTTGATTGGATTGACAGGGTTGATCCAAATAAGAGCTATGACTTAGTGGTCGTCGATATTCCGTTGGGAATGGGTCGTAAGAAGATCGAGATCGGAGGTTCAACTATCAGTGCCCGGGAAAACTGGATAGAACTTTCCAAAGCACTGCACTTGCTTACTCCCATTGGTTTGTGTGTGTCAATTGTGGAACCGCCCGCGTTTGGTATCTCCGAGGGACCAAAGTTTCAGGAAGCATTGGCGAGCGAGGGTTTCTATTTAAATGGTGTCTTTAATGTTCCTCCAAATCTCTTAACTACAACCACCATTCGTCCAGTAATTGTAGCGTTTAGTCGAGAAGATCATTCGAGCCTGTTTGTTGCTGAGTTGGAAGAAAAAAACCAAGCTGTCGCAATCGCTCAAGCCTTTAGCCATGGTGATGACCCGGAGTCGAATTCGCTACACGAAGGGATGACGCTTGTGGATGGGAGGTTTGATGGTTTCGAAAGCTTGAAGGCAAGGCTTCAGGTTGATCGTCTCAAGACACAGTACAAAGACTACAAGAGCTATGTCCTAGGCGAGATAGCTATTGAAATGAATACGGTTCGGTCCGGTGAGTCGTTGGAGCATAAGGACAACTCCATCTATGTGCCGACGATCGGGACCTCCGTCGTTACCGACGACCTCTCATCGGTGACGATAAAGCATCACAACCTCATTCAGGTTGTTTTGTCCGACATAGCTAAGAGCCAGTACGCTGCTGCCTTCTTTCGGTCCGATCTAGGCTTATTGATCTTGAGGTCTTTGGTACGTGGGGCAGTCATACCGCTAATAAAAAAATCTGATCTTGCTCAAGCGCAAATTGCTGTTCCAACCTTGAAAGAACAGCAAGAAATCGTACGCTCCCACAGCCAGCTTCAAACTTTGAAAGTGGCAATTGCGAACTTTCAAAGAGAGCTCGCTCTGAATCCCGGAAGTGCCTCCGCAATTCGGGGCCAAGTGGACAGTATGCTGGAAACGATTGGCGGCCTTACCGAAGCAGATAGGGTCATGAGCTTGTCTCGGGAGGGAGAATCTGCAACCGTTGAATTTAAGGAAAGCTTTAGTCTAGATGTACGAAAGGGAACAAAGGAAAAGTACATCGAACTATCAGCACTGAAGACAATTGTGGCGTTTCTTAATACGAACGGGGGCGTCCTTTTGGTTGGCGTTACTGACGCCGGCGATATTCCAGGGATCAGATACGAGGTGGAAAAGTTTCACAAGAGCGTAGATGCGTTCCTGCTTCACTTTAAAAATCAACTCAAGCAACGTGTAGGCGAGCAAAACTACCCTTATATCAATCACCGATTGGTTGATCTCGGCCATGCGAATGTTTTGATGGTTGACTGCAAGCCAGCGTCTTCTCCTTGCTATCTCGACGGGAAAGAGTTTTATGTTCGCACAAACCCAGCTACGGACAAGCTTGAAGGCCCGAAACTCGTCGAGTACGTGCAAAATCACTTCAACAAGTGAGACCGTATCTAAAAGACCAATCACGGTGACAGCTTTTCCGTTGCGGCTTCGCCTCCACTACAAAGCTGCGCGTGTTGGCGGCGTTATCTCAGGTACGACTAAAAGGCCGCTCTTGGCCGATAGCGGCCAAGCCAACTTTGGTGATGCAGAGTTGCATATCCGAGAATCATGTCACTGAATGCATCTGGTGCCAGGGAGAGAATTGCTTAGCCTGTGTTGTTTAGGTGTGTTGTTATTATCTGTATCAACCTGATGGTCGAGAGGAAATTGAACTGACGCCTGATTGCGCCATCGAAGGAAATATCAGATAAAGGTCGGCTTTTGCTGACAAGCTATTACTACCCGTTCTTGCAGGATGGGGTTTTCGCGGAGAACTTTATGGATTATGAACATGCAATTGTGAAATTCGAAGACGGGATTGGCACCCTGTTCTGCAATGGCTGCGGCATTATCATCGCTGAGGGTACCCAGCATGAGGATAGAGAGCACTACTGTACCATGTGCATGAGCGGCAATTGCAAAGCAAAATTCAAGGACGGAAACTGAAATTCCCAGCCCGCCACGCTCCGCGTTTTAGGGAAGGGGGTATGGAATAGATGTTGTGAACATCATTAATCTGAAAACTCTTTAACATCCGCTCTTGGCTGTTTGCTGAAGTAACGAAAAAAATAAAGGCAGCTTTAAGGATGGAGCTGCCAACGAGGCAGCTCTATTTTATTCCAGCATTCGCCTACAAATACCCCATTTCCGCAAATGACTTACACCCATCACTCCCCACCACCACGTGGTCAATCACCCGTATATCCATCAAGCCAAGCGCTTCTTTGAGGCGTTCAGTGATACGCCGATCCGCATCACTGGGCTCAGGATCGCCACTAGGGTGGTTATGAACGAGGATCACAGCGGCGGCGTTGTAAGCGAGCGCTGCCTTTAGTACCTCTCGTGGGTACACGCTGGCTGAATCAATCGTGCCGCGAAACAGCTCTTCAAAGCGGATGACACGGTGTTGGCTATCGAGGAACAGCACGCTGAACACCTCGTGCTCATAGTCTTGAAGCAGGAGCTGCAAGTGCTCAAACGCTTGCGAGGGCTGTGAGATCTTGCGGCCTTTGGCGAGCTTGCGGCGTGCGAAGCGCTTGGCCATCGTAATGATGTCTGTTTCGGTGACCGGTGACGTGACTAAGTAGGTGCCTTCCACTTCACCGGCTTTGAGTTTGCTATGGGGCATGATGACCTCCAAAAAATAAAGATGCCGGGGTGGTGGCCCCGGCATCTATGTCGTTAATAGTGAATGAGCGTTGATGTCCAGTGGGCAGGTCACGCCGCCATCACTTGGCTGATACGTCGCTCCATCTCTTCATGGAACGCCTCAACCCGCTCGGCAATGGTGCGGATCAGCGCCTCATCTCGGTAAGCACGTTTCACAAAAAGCGGCATACCCGGCCAGTAGCTCACAAAGTCGATCCATTCCCGTTCGCTGACCCATAGCCCTCCTTGGCATTGGGGCACGTGCTCGTCGGGGATTTCCCCGCTGAGCAGTACCTCAATCTGGAACTTGGGCAGCTTGGTTTTGATCTCCAGCAGGCCGTTTCTGCCGATCAAACTATCCGGTGAGTAGCCCACGTTATGGTTGAGAATCAGGCCTACTTCTTTGGGTTTCGGTGCACCGGTCATATCGCGATACAGCGAGCGGGCAACACTCTCTAGCTCTTGCCCCCGCTTGGTGTGGGCATTGCCTTGAAATGGCTCGGCCAGCTCACCGGTCATACGCTCGCGGATCAACTGGTGCATATAAGTGATGGCCCCAGTCCCCAACCCGCTTGGGCCTTTACCATTCACCAGCAATGCCTTGAGTTCCGACATAGTGACGCGCCCAAGACGCGCCGCCAGCCACTCCGGCGAGCCTTGTGGCATGGTGAGTATCTGCATACACGCCTCCTGTAGGCGATGAGTGGTCGGGCTAAGCCGCTATTTCACGGCTCGCTTGGTGAGGGATGCACGTAGTTTGTCGAAATCTGCCTGAGGCACCTGAACCGCAGCACCGTATTTACCGCTGAACCACTCTTGGGTAGTGACTGGGCATTGGCTGATCAAACGCTGAATCTGACCCGCCTGAAAGGCGGTGACCCTCTTCACGGCTGCACTTGTACTGGTATGACCGTTATCGTCTTGGCCACGTGTGGTGATGTTGAGCAACGCGCACAGCACATAGCGCTTGCCGTAGCTGGTGGACGATCCAAATGCCTGGACGGCGTTCTTGTTACCGCTCATATCCGCAGGCAGCAGCATGCTGGTCTCTTCACGGTGACCATCCTTATGCATTAGCACGCCCGTTACTTGGATACCGCGTTCCTGGGTCTGAATACGGAAGCTCACCGCAAAGCCGTGTTTTTGTAGGATGGGGCGAACGGTATCGACGATATCCTCCAGCGTGGCATAGCCGCCGTTGTTGGTTTGCCCACGCTCTTCAATGCTGGGCAACTCGGTCTGCATCGCTGCCATGGCCGCGCTGTAGGCCATCATGGCCTGGCGGTCCATCACGCGCTCCTGCATTTGTAGCAGGCGCTCCATTTTGTCGATATCGACGTCAGGGTTAAGCGCCGCGCGCTCGATCACTTGGATAATGGCGGTACTGTCATTGGTCGATGAAGAAGGAGTAGGCGGCACCGCCTGGAGAGACGATGCCTCTTGAGTGACCATGTGTGTCTTGTTCGCCATGACGGCTCTCCTTAAAAACGGTATGGGGGTTAGATATCGCTGGGCAACTGATCGGGGGAGACCGGCACGAGCCTAAGCTCCGCGCGGTAAAACTGGCCTTTCGCCATGACGTAGGTAGTTGCCTGAGTTTGGTCTTGGGTCAGCAGTCGCTCCGTGAGCTGGGTAAGGGCTAAGTCGAGATCGTGGTGTAGCGTTGCCATATAAGCCTCCAAACAAAAAAACGCCCAGCCGGTTAAGGGCTGAGCGTCTATGGGGTGAGGGTAGCGAGGTAGATCAGCGGTAACGTGGTGACTACGCCGTTAATGGTTAGCTGACCAAGGCCAGCGCCGCGTTGAGCGCTTCCTGCTTTAGCTGTGCGCCTTGGCCGAACCAGGCAGAGTCCATGCGGGTATCGTTACTGCGTGCGCGTTTTTCATGATCGACGTATTCGGTCACGGCATTGAGCAAGCCCCAGGCCGTATCCTTCGCGGTCACTAAGTGAGCGCCACGCCCTTCGCCTTGGTAGAGCTTTTGTACCTTGTTGAGCGCTCGGTAGTTGGGCAGTTTGGAAGGATCGTCTAACGGCGTCTCCACGCCGCACATCACCGCTTGGAAGTAATGCTGTGCTTCACGGTGATCAATCTTCCGTTCGGCTAACGCTTTCATGCGGTACATGAAGTCATTCCATTGCGACACCGAAATGCCCAGCTGACGCTTCACGGCACGCGGATCAAACTCTGAACGATGGGGCACCTTCACCGCTTGCGACGTGCCATCGACGGCAATTTGCAGCGTGTTGTTGCACACCACCCGAACCGTGGTGGGCGTGGCCATGGTGGCAAGCGTGCCATCGCAGGAAGTGGCCAACAGCAGATAGTCATTGACCTCATCCTGACCTTTAAGCGACGTACTTAAGCCGCTACGCGCCAGGGCCCAGAACTTACGTCCGCCTTTGAGCACGCCAGCGGTTTCTAGCTCATAACCGGCGTACTCGGTCAGGTCACGGTAAAACTCCAGGATCTCTTCAGGCTGCACCACCTTATAGCGCTGTGACACCACCGACAGCGGTGCTTTGGTATCTGAGCGGTAGAGCACTTTCTGCTCAGGGAACGAGTGAATGCTGCCCAGGTGGCTAGCCCCTTCGGCAATAAAGCGTACCGGCGCTTCTTCGATATGCCAGTTCATACCGGCCTGTTGCTGCCAGACCTCCAGCGGTTGATGACGAGACAGCTGTTGCCCCAGGCCATGCCAAGGGGTATCGCCAACGTAAGCCATGTGTTCAACGAGATGTGCCATGAGTCATTCTCCAGACATAAAAAAGCGCCGACCAGAGGCCAGCGCGAGAAGGTGAATAAGCGGATCATTCGCCCCATACAGGGCGAACAACGATGGGTTAAGCGTTAGGTGCTAGAGGCGGGTAAGCGTCGCGGTAGGTGCAGCCGCACGACAAGCATAACCATGGTGTCCCGCTGCCAACTGGAAGCCACTGCTCAAACAGTGAGGTGGCTATGCGCGAGCCGGTTTGACCTCCGGCCACGGCACCCATCATGGCGGCAGGCAGTTTTGCCAGCGGAAAGCGAGTCTCCGCCAATGGCTGTGAGCCGGTGACGGCGGTTGCGCGCCATGCGCCAACAGCACCGCCGATCAAAGTGCTACCTACCACGCTCACGCGTTGGGCAGTCTCCAGGTTCAGCATGCGCGTTGATGCACAACGCTTACAGGGTGGGGGCATATTGAAGCTCCTATGCAGAGGAAAAGGTTCCATGGGGTGTGGATGCATAGGAGTGATATAGGTTTGAAATTAATTTCATTGTGGCTTTGTATTAGAACGAATCACTTAAAACAGATATTTCAGAACTCCATCAGAAAATCTTCATGTGTGATATTTAGTTATTATATATTTTTCTAATGACAGTGTAATGAAAAGCGAGCCCACATCACTACCAGGTATCGCGATTGCGAGTGAAGATACAGGTCAGATCACTGACTTTAAAAAATAGATACCTGGAGCCTACATCATGAGAACCTTCGAATTTAGTCAAAAAATCGTGATTGCCACTGCGCTATTAGCATTGCTAGCGTCACCGATGGCTTTTGCTAAAACGTCCATTGAGATCAACCAAGACCGTTCTATAGGAACGGATGCGTTTGAGAAGGCACAGTCGTCAGCAGTTTCAGAACCCCCTTCATTTAGTACGGAAGAATTAACCTATGACAAGGGAGATAGACAGTTAGACAGTCATTTTTTGCAGACAGAGCACCAATCTTCAGTAAAACATGACAATGCTATTGCTATCGACTTAACTCATGAAGTAGGTGATGGGCTGCATTGGTAAATTATCGTTAAAGTGTAGCATCTAGTCACTTTTTAGTGGCTAGATGCGTGCACTTTATTTTTTATTAGTATCGCCAGGTTTGCTAGGGTGGCGATTGAAAGAATCATGCATAAAGCGAAACTGCTTATCACAGCAACGACATACTCCACACATGGAAAGATGAAATGCTAGCTGAGCTTTCTGTTGAAATGTTAGTGGCTGCTCAATTTTCAATGACATTAGTCGAGTAGCTTCCATACACATAATCATACCTATACCTCCATTTTATTGTATTAAAGAATATTTGGAAGATGCTTGTTCAAGTTGAACTTGTGTGTATTTGAAGTGTATTCCCTTACAAAATTTTTGAAATTAATTAAGCAGGTATATTTATCTCTGGTAGCTTCATCGCATAAGTTCTTCGAAAGCACCACGTAAATCGCGAGAGGAGGTAACGCCCTCGATGGTCTGCTGTCGATTTCCCTGCCCATCAAATAGAAGAATCGTGACGTGGCCCACTCCGTATCGATGCGCAAAATCGGCACCACTGGTGGTGTTGATATCTGCAATGCGCCAAGCCGGTGGCTGCTCCATTTCGTTCAGCGCTTGTTCTGCATTTGCTTTGAGACGTTGGCACAGCGGGCAGCTGTGATCATGCACTTGTACCGCCACCGGCTGACCACTTCCCAGGATGCTCAAGTCTGATTCTTCTTGTGCCTTATGTTCGTTGGCGATTAGCCAAGCAATGGGGACCGCCAAGAAGGCGAGAAGGATGGCCGCTTTGCGCATCAGCGTGCGGAGTTTGATACCTTTCTTTAGCGGCTTGTTTGCCTTTGTTGACGTCTTCTTCATTTCTCTGTTAACCAGCCTTTTTCAATGCAAGCACGTAATTTAAGCCTTGCTCTATGTAAGATGACCCAGCAATTCGCTTCACTCAGCGAAAGTATTTGGCAAATTTCTTGCGTGGTGAGATCCATGAGTTCGCGCATCGTAAAAACACGGGCTGTATTTTCAGGAAGAGCGATTAAACAGGTATCTAACAATTGCCAGAAAGCCGCATTTTCTAAAATTTGATCAGGCTCACCCCAGGGCTGGGGCATACTGGCGGCTTGCCAGCGTCCGTTCTCTTTAAAAAGATTTTCAAAAGAGTCTTCGTCGCTATGCTCATCGTCTTGCCATGAAATGTAGCGGCGTTCGTATCGAATTCGTTCAAGAAGCTTATTTTTTAAAATTCCAAAAACCCATGTTTCAAAGGCAGATCGGCCACTGAAGGTGTCTTGTTTTTCAATAGCAGTGATCAGTGTATCTTGAACAATGTCTTCCGCTGATGTTTGGTCTCTTAATTGTAACCGCGCAAAAGAGAGAAGCCTGGGCCGCATAGAAGCAACATGCTCATCCATAGAGGAAAGCGTCATAGCAGTGTTTATTCCCTAACAGAGCGGTTAATGAATAGAGTTGTCTCGCTGATCTATGACATTGTAAACATGAATATGTGGTTCAATATTTGTGAAATTACCAATATCTTCAATCAGTTGATTACCTACTTGTGCGAAGGCAGCTTCGTACGCTTCTAGACTATCAAAGCCCAGATGTGTCATTAGATAATAGGGGGACTGTTCATTGGCACAACGATGGACACGCAAATATAAGAGACCATGCTGACTCAATAAGTGATTGACAAGGGGCGTATGCTTGTCTGCATAGTACACATCATCAAAAGTTAATGAATCACTATTTGGATACGCCACGACAACATCTATCATGCGTTTCTCCTTCTAGTTTATATTCAAAGTGGCCGCTATGGCGGCCACAGAGATTGATTTAAGCGTCAGCTGTCCAAGCAAGTGGCTTTAATTCTTCGTTAAGTGGCGTTCCAGCGACATGGTTCGTGTAGTTAGACAGCGTTTTTAACGCACAGGCAATGACCAGTTCTAAAATCTGCTGGTGCGAAAAGCCCGCTTCTAAAAAGGCATCGATTTCCGTCTGTTCTGCCCAGCCGCGTTGTGCGTTTAGGTGGCGAGCAAAACGGGTTACCGCCGCAATTTTTGCGTCGTTGGGTGTCTTGCGTGAACGTAAATCTTTAATCACTGCATCATCAGCGCCTGCTTTTTTGATACCGCCCGTATGAGCTGCGACACAAAAAGAGCATTGGTTATCAGCACTGATGGCTAGCAAAGCCGCTTGTTGCTCGACAGGGCTCAAGCTTGTTTTGGCATAGATGCCATCAAGCGTGAGGTAGGCTTCCAGCAGGGTAGGAGCTTCTGCCATCTTGGCAAAAATGTTGGGCAAAAAGCCCATTTTTTTCTCGGCAGCCTGCAAGTTAGCTTGGGCAGCTTCAGGAGCACTATCCGTGGTGTGAAGCGGAAAATCAGCCATTACAACCTCCTTCTGTACGATAAATAAATCGATGAAGGCATCACGCAAGGCGTCATGCCTGAACGCTGTAAGATTATGGAACAATCGGTTCAAAAATGACAATACTCTTTTTTTGAGTGACGTGTGTAAGGATGTTTATGGCCTGATCACAGACAAAAGCAAGCCCCAATAACAATCTTATCGACAGGTGATCGCTATGCGCCTAGATCGTGATCTACGAAGCCAATTGCTTGGCCGTCTGCATAAACAGCTTTGCTACTCTGCCCCAGCCATTGCCTTGGTAGCAGGCGGCGTCATGTTCCAAACATTCACGGCGCAACAAACCGTTTTGGCAGAAGAAGTGTCATCTACGAGCGTCATGTTGGCGAGCAACCACCGCTCGGCGGAGGCAAGTCCCGAGGCGGGTAGCGAAGCCGAGGCAGAAGGTGAAGCAGAAGCAGAGGGGGAAGCCGAAGCAGAAGCCGAAGCCGAAGCAGAAGGGGAAGCAGAAGCAGCCTCACACCCTAAAGCAGCGTTGGTGAGAAGGCCTGACGGCTATAAGCCGCAGTATGATGAGCGTGGCAATAACCCGGCATCGCTCATTGAGCGCGGCGAAGCGCTGTTTAACGATGCTTCGCTGAGCACCAATGGCCTTTCATGTGCAAGCTGCCACGGCGCAAAAGGCGATGCTGGTTTTCAAACGAGCTTTCAGCAGCCGTTCCCCCATCCCGTCGCAATGGGAACCAACATGTTTGGCATGGAGACCGTTCATGCCGACGAAATGGTTCAACTGTGCATGGTAGCGCCTATGGCAGCAGAACCACTCCCTTGGGATTCTGAGGAACTAGCGGCCTTAGCGGCGTATGTGGTGCACGCACAGCAACGCTTCGCAGGCGAGGTAGACGGACACTGTAATAGGTAAACCTGCTGGGTTTAAAAAAGCGAAAAAAGCAGGGCGGCTTTTAGTCTTGAGCTGAAAGCCGTTTTTTGGACTGACTGTTCTTTTTGTGATAAAAACATCTGCCTGCGTTGGTTCGCAATGCTAAAAGAGCATGGTTAAAAGACACTGGTAGCTAGACATCGAAGGTTGGCTGACATGGCGAAAAATGCGTAACGGACTAGCTAAGCAACTGGCTGCCATGATGATGGTGGTCATCGTTATGCTGTCAGGAGCCAGTGTGAGCAGCATCGCTAAAGGCAGCTGCTTAGTCGATGCGCCTGTGTCAGTGTCTAGTGTGGCTGACGCCCACTGCCTTTCTCTCTCTGCCTTAGAGCAGGCCGCCGAGCATACCGACGCCTCCTGTTCCCCCTTTGCACCTGCGAGTGCCTGCGCGATGTCAGGCCCTGTGCTAACGCCTTCCCCACAAGGGTTGATGAAGGTGCCTTACCCGGAATCTCTTCCTGAGCAATTAGAAAAACCTCCCCGCTTTTTCTTGTCTTTCTAGCACCTTAAACGCTTTTTCATACCGCTTGGCGTTCATGGGGATACCCCGTGACATCACGGTATGCCTGTTAGAAAAACGGAGAAAGCAATGGACTATCCGGCGATTGACCCCGTTGCCGTGGCGCTTGGGCCACTGGTGATTCATTGGTACGGATTAATGTATGTGGTGGGTTTCTTATCTGCATGGTGGTTGGGACGTTGGCGTGCCGACTACTTGGGCCTAAGTAAAGATGACATTAGTGATCTGATTTTTTATAGCGCTGTTGGCGTGATGGTTGGCGGCCGATTGGGCTACGCCCTTTTCTATGGCATGGAGCAGTGGTTAAGCGACCCGCTGTGGGTATTGCAGGTGTGGGATGGAGGCATGAGCTTCCATGGTGGCCTCGTTGGCGTGATCGCGGCAGCGCTCTTTTTTGCGCGCAAAAAGCGACTGGCGTTTATCGATATCGCTGACTTTTTGGCGCCTCTTGTGCCCATTGGCTTAGGCGCTGGGCGGTTGGGCAACTTTATTAATCAAGAGCTTCCGGGCCGTGTGACGGATGTGCCGTGGGCGCTGATCTTCCCGCAGGTAGGGCCTGAGCCACGCCACCCCTCTGCGCTATACGAGATGCTGCTAGAAGGGGTGGTGCTATTTGTTGTGCTCTTCTGGTTATCACGTCGTCCTCGTCAAAGGGGATTGTTATCCGGGGCATTCCTATTCGGCTATGGCGTATTCCGCTTTGCGGTGGAGTTTGTGCGTATGCCCGATGCCCATCTTGGGTTTATCGCTTTCGACTGGGTCACCATGGGCCATGCGCTTACGCTACCGATGATAGTAGGGGGGCTGGGGTTAATACTGTGGTCACGTTATCAGCCTGCTGCCAATGTTAAGGAGGTAACACAATGAGTGCTGTTATGCGTCAGAAGGTAAAACGAGTGATGTTGAAACAGAGTGTCGCGGCGGTGCGTAACGCCGCATTACTGAGCGTGCTCACATGGCCGATCTGGGTGAGTGCAGAGGAAACGACGGTGCCCGATCACCACTATCCGCTGCCTGACAGTGGCGATGTCATCGGTCAATACTATCAAGTGCTTGCCAATGAAGAAGACACGCTGATTGATATCGCACGAACGCACAAAGTGGGCTACGAAGAGATCCGTGCGGCCAATCCCGAAGTGAGTCTTTGGATGCCAGGGGAAGGGACGGCTGTCACCATTCCCAGGCAACACATTCTGCCCAATGTGCCGCGCACGGGCATCGTCATTAACGTGGCGGAATTAAGGCTCTATTACTATCCAAATGTGTCTCAAGGGGAAGCTCCTAGGGTTGAGACTTATCCTATCGGGATTGGTCGTGATGGCTACGATACGCCGCTGGGTATCACACAAACGACTATGCGCCTTGAAAATCCTGCTTGGTACCCGCCGCGCTCTATGCGTGAAGAGGCGGCGGCGCGTGGCGAACCTGCACCCGCCGTGGTGCCGCCTGGGCCAGATAACCCGCTGGGTGAGCATGCTATTTTATTGGATATACCTGGCTATTTAATCCACGGTACCAACCAGCCTGACGGGATTGGCATGCGGGCCAGCCGAGGGTGCATACGGATGTATCCGGAAGACATTGGCTCAATTTTCGATAACGTGCCTACGGGAACGCAGGTCAATATCATTGATGAGCCTATCAAGGTAGGCGGTGGGCAAGACGGTGAAGTGGTCGTGCAGGTGTTCAACACCCTTGACGATGAACAAGCCACTTTGGAAACGCTGAAGGCGTTGCTGCTTTCTCAGTTGTTAATAGAGGAAGACGAGCTGGCGTTATTAGATGCCGACAAGGTGAACCAGTGGTTTGAGCAATCAGACGACCAGATTTGGTCACTTTCCTCGCTCTATGTGTCTGAAGAGGAAGACGCTGAGCCGGTCACCGACATGGATATTTACCAAATGATCAGCCAGACCAATGCAACGCATTGTGTTTACGGGTAAGGAGACAGGATAGAGCGCCATGGCACGTCGGTGCCATGGCGTTAAGTCAGCGGCAGACCTAGCACTAAAGCGGGGCGGAATCTCTGGAGCAGCGATTGCGAGCCTTCCAGGCTGTGGCCGGGCGCTGCCTAAGAGCATCCAGTGAGTAACGGTCAAAAGCAGGAAATGCCATCAGTAACAAGCTACCGGCAAAAATGGTGACCGAGGGGTAAAACAGAATATTGGTGCCAGGTAGATAGAGACCTAATGGGTCGACAATTGAGGGGAAAACAGCGATGAAAGATGCCCCATTAATGAGTGCCTGCATGGGGTATGCATATCGTCTTAGGTACCCAAGTAACACCAGCCCACCTAATAAGAGTTGTAAGGCCCCAAAGCACAGAATAAGCAGCTCTGCTGACATGAAGGGTAAGTAAAATTTGTCGCTAATCGCCACACTGCCGCTGGTATTGACGAGCTTATTCGCTCCCCAGGCCAACATAAGTCCTGCTAACGACACTCGCAGAAATAAAAGCGTTACAGCTTGCATCACATCACCCCTCATGGCGCTACGGCGCTATCGCCAATGTCTTGGAACAGCGCGTCTAGTGTCTCTGCCGCATGGGCTAAGCGCGGCGTGTCTGGGGTAATGTAAGGCGCAAACACAGTGCTAGGGTGCTTCCATGAAAGCGTGGCACGGTGGCCTTCACTATCGTCTTCGTTTTCGGTGACATAGAACCTGATAGGGGCCTCAATCATGGCGGGTACGCTTTCGCGAAGGATTGTCACCGCAAAATCGTTTCGAAAGACGCCCACCACCCGATTGCCGGGTATTGCTTCGCCTCGTTGGGCGGCAGCTTCCGTTGGACCTGCTTCTGTCACTACGGCCATACCTGCTGCTTCGACGGCATCACGCAAATCCGCTAATAGCGTTGCATAATTTTTGTCTGACGCCATCACGGTCCAGCCTTCCGTCGGCCATTCATGAGTGCCATTAGCAGTGGCCTGAGCCACAAAGGAACCTATACCGATGGTGAGTACCAACGCTGCAAAACGCGAGCGTGGTGGGGTAGTTCGTCTATTCATGAATAGCACTCCTTGGCATAAGGGTTAATGGGTGGATTGTCGCCAATGGCGCAGCGTGGAGGGGTGAACACCAAAGTCTTTGGGTACCGTGACACTCAGGGTGTCGCACAGTAAGCGAATCAGTGCCATGTGATGCACCGTATGGCTGGTAAGAAACGCCAACTCTCTTCCTAAACTAGAGGCGAGCGGATACGCATGGTCCTCATGGCCTACGAGATAGTTCAGTACCAAGGGGGTATCCGCGGGCTTATCATTCAATGCGTGAAGAGCGCTTTGTAGTGCGTTAATCGTATTGGCGGCTGCCGCAGGGTTCTCTTCTAGTGCCACCTCTCGTGGGCGCTGCTCATAATCCATCTGATCTACATGGGGGGCGTTAGCATATCCCGCCAGCAGCGTTTGGTAGTGCTCTATGATGTGGCGAACATGTTTGCCCACTGACTGGCTGCCAAATAGTTGGCTATACGACGTGCTGGCAAGAGAGGCCACGAGTGACTGCAGCTGTGTGAGCGAGAGTGTGTTCTCTTCAACCAACGGTTGGCAGGGAAATTGGCATTTTGAGATGGGCAGCGATGTCACGGGCATAGCGAAGGCTCCTAATAAGCTGAGCTGGTCGAAGCACCAGCTCAGCACAACGGATTAAGCAGTTAGCGCAGTGTTAACCGGCTTCAGCACCGCCTTCGGCTTCCCCTTCACCTTCTGGTTTTTCGCCTTCACCGCCGCCTTCAGCACCGCCTTCCGCTAGCATCATGGGCGCTTGCTGAACGTTAGTCATGCTGTCGGTCGGCTCATCCGCGTGGGCTTGAAACGCCAGACCGCTCGCTACCAGCGCGAGGGCGGGAGCCGTGTAGCCAAACTGACGGCTCAAACGGCTGAGTAACCGGCGTTTTGCTTCATGTTGAGACATGGTCGTTCTCCTATGGTCGCGATTATTGCGCCAAATGGCGCATCTTACCCACCGCTACACAGCGGCATGGGAAGTGGGGTGTAATACGTGGCGGCTCAGCCATGCGTCCAGATCATGACCCTGAGAGGCCAAACTGAGCGATACCTGCTCTGAGCGCTGACACAGCGCTTGCAACGCATGAAGCGATTCGGCGCTGAGGTGGTGTTCTGTTTCATACGCTGTCGGTAACAGCGCGCCTAGCAAAGACAAAGAAGAGAGCGGCTCGGGCAGCGTGTCAGCATCCGCGGAGAGGACGATGACGGTAGGCGTCCCTAACGGCTGATGAGGCAGAGGCGTCCAGTCGTGATCACTGAGCGGAAGATTCAGTGGAACAAGGCGCGCGGGTGACTGAGGGAAAAGTCGTGCCCCACGGGTGATGCTCAAGCCGTGCTGCGTAGCCACGTGTGCCAGTGTGTCGAGTACGCCTGGGGACATTGGGGTGGGTAATACGCAGGCGAATTGCTGCTGGGTATTGCCCAGTAGCGCAATGTCGAGCGTTAAATCGCCCGCACGAGACGCAGTCTTCATGCAGTAGCGGGTGATGGCATCCAGAATATCGGGCCGTTTAAGGCGAGCACTGATGACGCGGCTATGGTTGGTGAGGCAGTAACCGTTGGCGCTTTCTAATAGGTGTAAAGGCTCGGCGGGTAAGGCGGCGTCATGCATGCCTTTCGCCAATGGCGATAAGGCGCGCGCTAAATGCTCCGCGATAGCACCGCTAGGGGCCGTTAATAGCCACTGCCGCCCTGCAAAATAAAAAGTGGTTTGCCACGCGGTAGATGCTGTGCGCTCTGAATAGACCTTGGGCTCGTCTGAAGTAGCCGTATGCAGTGTCAAGAGACCTTGCTGGTACCAAGGGGTTAACGTTGCCCATAGGTCGGCCATCAACTGCTCTTTTGCTATTTGCCCCCCGCTGGCGGCGATGAGGTGCACGATCATCTGCTCGATAGACTCGCCCTCGCTAGCCAGTAGCCACATCAAGGCAGCGCTATCGTTTAACTGGTAGTAGAGCCCGCTTGGGTGGTGATAAAGCGCCAGCTGGTCGCCTTCAATCAGCTCACTCACTCCGTGAGTGCGAAACGCGATAGCTTGCTGAAGCTCAGGTGAAGCCAGCTGGTAGTCGGCGAGGCTGGGGAGTCCGATGAACGGTAAGTAATCCAGCGTGGCATCTAAGCTGGCCTCAGGATAGAGAGGCACAAACCCTCCTGAGCGCTTGCGTTCAGCGGCCAGCGCTTCTGCATCTATATAGGGAGGTGTCACCCGTGGGTAGAGTCCTACAAGGCTAAGCATATCGCTCACTAGGGCGCCTTTCACCGCCTCTTCGACGGTACCTCCATGTTCTGGTTTTGCGCAAATACCCAGCGACGGGCTTAAATTACACTCCAAAATCCACGGCTTCAGTTGATCATCCACCAGGCAGTCCAAGCCAATCAACTCGTAACAGCCCATAGGGTCTGCGCCATCCTCTTGGGTTCGTAACCGCATGGTACCGGCTGCCGAGAGCGCCGTGAGCGTGGCAAGATCCCGCAGCTGGTGGAACAGCACGTCATCATCATGCCCCTGATCGCGTAACCACTCTCGGTAGCGTTCTAGATCAATAAACTCGACAGGGATCTCCGCCTCGATATTCAAGGCATTGATATCTGGGTTGGTTAACTGACTAAAGGGGTTGTCGATATCGTCGGGGTCCCAGGGTTCAGAGGCGAGCTTGGCAAAACCCTGGTCATACAGGTACACCCGCAGCGGGTCGATACTGGCGATTAGCATATAGAGACGCAGCACGTACTTGTGCCCGCGAATGGTATGCGGGTTCGCGACGTACTCTTGCACCAGCCAGTTGGGGGTGAGAGGGGCGGTGGTGGGGTCCTTGAGAACACGAACTCCCTGCCCTTTGGAAGCGTTGGTGGGCTTTAAAATCCAGTGTTTATGCGGGTTAGCCGAGGCATCTTCGATCAAGGCCGGGTAGTCGTGAGGCATTTCATAGGCACGCGGAAAAAAGTCTAGCCGCGCCACGGTCTCATGGTCATCCCCGAAGGCGTGACGCATGCGCTCGCGCAAGCCGCTCAGGCTTTCGTGCAAGCGGCTCTTAACGGTGAGCGCCGCATTACCAGGAATATGGTTCATTTTGCACGTGGGAGAGGTGTGCTGGAAAGCACGCTTCAACGGCATGCCGGTTACCCACGCGGCCTGCCAGTGGTGTTCATCCCCCTCCTTCCACTGCTGAGCTTCTAAGGTGCGACGGAAAAAATGATCCTGCTCGGCATGGCGCTTCCCGCTTAGCCAGAAGGTGGGCGCTGACTCAGACGAGCGTGGTGTGGAAGGGGGCATAGCAGTGCTCCTGTTGCATTGTGCTCATGTTCAGTGATGCCACTTTCAAAATACTTACAGCGTCACACAGATTATTTTCTTGCGCCCTTGGCGAGTGCCATATAGCCAAACTCTATTGTCAGCTTCTCTTTTTATAGCGCATGATAAGGGTATTGTACCAATCGTTCCTTCCTGGCAGAGGAGTTGTCTCCATGAAACGCAGCGTTATCAGTGCCGTTGGTGTCTTCAGTGTGGTTGCCCAAGCTCAAGCGTTGGAAATGACGCCCCTTGTGGATGCGCAGTGGTTAGATACCCACAAAGATGAGCCATCTCTGGTGATTTTGGACGTTCGTTCCTCCATCGATAACGGCGGAGATGAAGATAGCTTTCGAGAAGCGCGCATACCGGGCAGCCGCTACACCAGCTATACCGATGACGGCTGGCGTGAAACCCGTGATAGCGTGGCGGGCTTAATGCCCGAAGTTGATGACCTGGAAGCACTGATCGGTAGTTTGGGCATCAGCAACGACAGCGACGTGGTGATTGTGCCAGCAGGCACAGGGCCGACGGACTTTGGCAGTGCAGCAAGGATCTATTGGACCTTGAAAGTATTAGGTCACGATGACGTGGCGATTTTGAACGGTGGTTTTGCAGGCTGGCAGCAGCAGGGCTATGACGTGGCCACGGGCGGCCCCGATGCCTTTGATTCGACCAACTTCGAAGCGTCTTTACGTGAGCAGTTAGTGGCAAGCACGGAAGAGGTAGAGGCAGCACGAGAAGAGCAGGCGCAGTTGGTAGACGCACGACCCTCTGACTATTTTTCAGGTGAGAATAAATCACCCGCCGCACGAGTGGCCGGCACGATACCAGGCGCACGAAGCCTACCGCACCAAAGCCACTTAAATGTTCAAAACGGTGCTTACTACCTGGATGTTGATGGTCTGCAATCACGCATCAATGAAGCCGACCTCGATAGCCGTGAGCGCACCATCGCGTTTTGCAATACCGGGCATTGGGCGGCGACCGACTGGTTTGTACTCAGTGAAGTGGCCGGATTTGAGAATATCGCCATGTACGACGGCTCTATGGCCGCCTGGACCATTAGCGACTCACGGCCAGTACAGCTTGCCCGTGAAGGCATTAAACAGGTACGTGAACTGCTCAATTAAGCCTTTTGCCTCTATGCCCGTACGAACGCGTGCGGGCATTTTTATGAATTGGGCAGACAGGCTCAGAGCGAGCGGCACCGCCCGCATGATATATTAGGCGGCTAATCAGTTAGGCAGGCAGTGAGGTAGACACATGAGCGTTGGAAGACCGATGCAGCATCAACCAGAGGCGGCGTTAAGCGCTGCCATGCATTCGTTTTGGCGTTCGGGGTATCACCATACATCGCTGCGCGATTTGCTGGATGCCATGAACATTTCCCGTAGCAGTCTCTACCATACCTACGGCAACAAAGAGGCGCTGTTCACTAAAGCGTTGTCGCGCTATCGGGAGCAGTTACTGGCACAGTTAGCCACATCGCTCGCTCAAGAAGAGAGCGCCTGGTGCTTTATCGAACGCTTGCTGAAACGCACCGCCGAGCAGGCCGAGAGCGAACAAGCCTCCCTAGGCTGTCTGATTTTTAATTCGGCGACTGAACTGGGCAACAGCGAGACCGCAGAAGCACAAGCGGCCAAACAGAGTGTACAGGCGATTACCGCGTTTTTTGTCACGGTGATCGAACAAGCGCAGCAAGAAGGCTCTATTTCCGAAGAATACGATGCACATAGCTTGGCGTATTTTTTGACGCTGTCGATGTCAGGCCTACGGCTACTGCTCAAAAGTGGCGCGACTCAGCAACAAGCTAAATCACAAGTTGAACATGTGTTACGAGGCTTGGGTGGATAAGAGGGTGCACGTCCCTGTGCATGAAAATTGCTTATCGTGCATGTTGCGATAGAAATGATAGGAACCTAAGACAGACGCTTTGGAAGTTCCCATGTGTGCAGTCATGCTCAAGAAATGATAAGATTGCTTTCTTAATACGTTTCTTAGCTAAAAATCAAGCAGAAGCATACTGATGAGCCTATCCCATACATACCTTTCAGGGTTGATGACTCCACCCTAGCGGCCCCTTCCTAAAACAGCGTATGCATCACTCCACTGTGGTGTCTTTACTGCGCGGCAATACATGACTTACACACCGACCGATGGTGCCTTGTAAGTTCAGTACCTGCTAAAAACAAGCTTGCATTGACAACAACGTCACTCTCTCTCAACGAAGCCTTACGAGCTTACGTTGTGACAGTGAGTGCCACGCTGAATGTTCTCTTCACGACGGACCTAAACACATGTACGAAAAATTTAGACAGTCTTGGCTCTCTAACCTAAAGGGCGACACCCTTGCAGGAATCGTGGTAGCTCTGGCTCTTATTCCTGAAGCTATTGCCTTTTCAATTATTGCCGGTGTTGATCCTAAAGTCGGGTTATATGCCTCGTTTGCTATCTGCGTCATCATCGCCTTCACCGGTGGCCGTTCTGGTATGGTATCAGCAGCAACAGGTGCCATGGCGTTGCTGATGATTACTTTAGTCAAAGAGCATGGGCTTGAATATCTACTAGCGGCCACTTTGCTCACAGGTGTTCTGCAAATAGTGGCAGGCTACCTACGTTTAGCAGAACTAATGCGTTTTGTATCACGTTCTGTGGTGACAGGTTTCGTAAATGCGCTAGCAATACTCATTTTTATGGCACAACTGCCTGAGTTAACGGACGTTACGTGGCAAGTATATGCCATGACTATAGCGGGATTAGCGATCATTTATGGTTTTCCCTATGTACCTGCGATAGGCAAAATGATCCCATCTCCCCTCGTTTGTATTGTTGTGCTCACAGCAGTCTACATGATGACCGGGATGGAGATTCGTAGCGTTGGAGACATGGGTGAATTGCCCGATAGCCTACCCATCTTCCTGTGGCCAGATGTACCGTTAAACCTTGAAACGCTAATGATCATCTTGCCTACAGCGCTTATGTTAACGGTAGTGGGGTTACTTGAGTCTATGATGACCGCGACGATCATCGATGACTTAACGGATACCCAAAGCGATAAAAATCGTGAATGTAAGGGTCAAGGCATTGCCAATATCGGCTCTGGATTAATTGGCGGCATGGCAGGCTGCGCCATGATTGGCCAATCGGTCATTAACATCAAATCTGGCGGTCGTCGCCGTACTTCCACCTTAGTCGCCGGTATTGCCCTGTTATTGATGGTTGTTTTTTTAGCCGATTGGGTATCACAAATTCCTATGGCAGCTTTGGTAGCCGTCATGATCATGGTGTCGATTGGTACCTTTAGTTGGGATTCTATTCGCGATCTTAAAAAACATCCCATGAGTACCAATATCGTGATGCTGGCAACCGTGGCCGTCACAGTAGGGACCCATAACCTTGCCATTGGCGTCTTTGTGGGTGTATTGCTGGCTGCCATGTTCTTCGCGAATAAAGTTGGCAACATCATGTATGTTGGATCTCATGAGATTAGCGTTGGACAAGAGCGTGAGTACCAAGTGGTGGGGCAAGTGTTTTTTGCGTCATCTGAGCGCTTTATGGCTGCCTTCGATTTTAAAGAGAGTATCGATAAGGTAACCATTAACTTGTCGAAGGCGCATTTTTGGGATGTCACAGCGGTTCAGGCACTTGATCGGGTTGTGATTAAATTCCGTCGTGAAGGTACTGACGTTGAGCTTGTAGGCTTAAGCGAGGCCAGTGCCACGGTGGTTGATCGATACGCTGTGCATAATGACCCTGAAGCCGTTGAAAAATTGATGGGTGGCCACTAATACATACAAGGAGAGAACATAATGACTGATCATGTACTTGCTGCCATTGATGGTTCGCAGTTTTCTGAAGGTGTATGCGACTACGCGGCATGGGCTAGCCTTGCCCTCGATGCGCCGCTTCATTTTGTACACGTAGTTGATAATCACTCTGAAGCTCCAGAAGCACATAATTTATCTGGCAGCCTTCGCTTTGGTGCGCGTGAGCAATTAATGAAAGAGCTCTCAGAGCTGGATGAACAGCGTGCCAAGATAAACCGTGAGCAAGGCAAGCTAATGCTGGAGGCCGCCAAAGCGCGCGCCTATGAAGATGGAGTAAGCGAACCCTTTACGCGTCAGCTTAACGGAACACTTGTCGAGACGTTGGTTGAGGTCGAAAAAGAGACTCGTCTATTGGTACTTGGGAAGCGAGGAGAGACAGCGAATCAGGCTAGCGGCCATTTGGGATCTAATCTGGAGCGTGTCGTTCGCGAGCTGCATAGGCCCATTTTGATGGTACCGAAAGTGTTTTCCCCTCCCCAGCGCATTCTCATGGCTTTTGATGGCAGCAAAACAGCGCGTAAAGGCGTGGAGATGCTGGCAAAAAGCCCACTATTTGAGGGCGCAGAGTGCCATGTAGTGATTGTAGGCGCGGAAACCGCAGAGAATCGTTCACAGCTGCAGTGGGCTACTGAGACCTTACAAACCGCTGGGCACCAAACCGAAAGCGACATTCGCGCTGGTGAGGTGGAGGAAGCCTTGCGAGCCTATCAGCAAGAAAAAGAAATCGATCTGTTGGTTATGGGCGCTTACGGTCACTCCAAGATTCGTCATCTGCTAGTGGGTAGTACCACCACAGCGATGCTGCGTAATGCCAAGTTACCGGTATTGATACTTAGGTAACGTTTATTGAGTAGTTGGCCTCGCTCAATACACCTTGAGCGAGTAACCAACCTACTACGAGAAAGATCAGCATAGAGATCAGGAAAGCATGAAACGACACGCCAGCAATAATGGCAATTTCCATTACAGCAGGGGCGATGCCGGTAGAAAACACCATCGCAGCGCTCAGTGCAGAACGTACAAGGCCAAAGTGTTTTGCCCCCTAGAGCTTAATCATTGATCCAGAGGCAACTAATTCTTGAGCCCCTATTGCCAAACCGCCTCCGACCATCAATTCCCATACGCTTTCATGGCCGCCTACTGTCACGGCCATTAACATGGCCAGCCCAAAAGGCAGATCATGGTGTCTCGTTCGTTTGGTCAACTGACCAACGATCCTCAACAGCTTAGAGAAGCGTTACGGCATCATGCCGCTAGGGCGGGTGAAAAGCTTCGCAAGCAGCAAAGCGTTACCAGCGCCGTCATGGTGTTTATCCGCACCAACTCGTTTTGCACGGATTTATCTCAATATCGTCAACGTGTGGTCATTTCTCTGGAACGGCCCACTGATGATAGTTGTGAGATCATCGCCGCTGCGGTGCAGGGTTTGCGTCGTCTCTGGCGAAAAGTATACGCCTACCACAAAGTGGGTCTCATGCTGCTTGATCTATCGCCTAAAGCTAACCGATAGCTCATCCTCACTGAATCCCCTCAGACTGACGAAAAAGCCAAACGTAGCGAACGATTGATGGCGACTATGGATAAACTCAACCGAGAGCTGGGCAAGGGGACGGTAAAGCTGGGCCTGCCCCGAAAAGGAAGCGCCTGATCGTTGCGTAGTGAGCGGCGTACACCAAGGTATACGACGCAGTGGAATGAATTACTGCAGGTCAAATAAGTTAATCAAGCCAATGAAGCTAGGGCTTACTGGCCACGACGTCACGACGTTGAAAACTTAAATCTATACAAAAGTGACGGTTACGCATGAAATAAACGGGTATGTCGACTGCGTACGTCGTCACATCATTCAAACCGGAGCGAAGTAACGTCATATCGTTGAGTGCGTGAGTGGCTTTACTTTTTGCCTCTTCGTCGATACTTGTGTGTGATCTTGCTGACCCAGCGTTCTAATGGGCTAAGAATCTGGTCATTGATGGTGATAAAACTGTTCCCGTTCCGAACACCACATGCTCTTGCAGGAGCCACATAAAATCGTCATTCCTTTCGCTTCCTTCATACGTTCGTTGGACTCGAAGGTTGAGAGCAACCCCCCTTGTTTGTGTACTCCTAAAGCTTCACCAAGGCCTCCCTCATATGAGTTAGCAGTCGCTTGCCAGACGCTGCTTGCATGACCATGAGCCGCTATCAAGCTATCAAGCTATCAAGCTATCAAGCTATCAAGCTACCCAGCGCCTTAGTGCGTAGGTTTATCGCGACATCTGCCGCAGTGCACTGATCGGCTAGCAACTGATGGAGCGTCGTAGGCTATTTTTGCCTCATGTGAGCGCGGTTCAGATTTACCAGGGGTGCCTATCGCAACGATTTTGGAACGCTCTTTCAGGTAGGGGGGGACGATATGGGGCCAGTCGACCATTGCATCAGACTTGGCGAGGTACCCAGTGATTGATGCCGCCAAGAAAAGTGGGTGGTGTGCCGTTTCTTACAAGGGAGTCTTATCATCTTAACCAGAGGTATCCCCGTTTGCTCAAGCATTGGGATAAAATTTATGCCTCACCTCGCCAAAAGCAAGCCTAAGCGCTTGGCGAGGTTCTCTCCAGCTAGTGGGTAGGCTACCATTATAAAAATTCGTGGATATCCCTGAGGGTTTCTTCGAGGGTAGGGGGACGAGGGCCGATAACCCAATACCGATTAGAGCCGCGTTTTCCATTGCTGTAACACGTAATTCTCTGCGCTTCTAACAGGGGAGCAATGCGCTTCAATGCAGAACCTAGGCCACGTGGTTCACGAGGCCATTTGCTTTCACTGGCCCATATAGGCTGATGTTCTGCCAAAGTGGCAAACCAAGCTTTTACGGGTTTTTCGATAGCTTCCTTAATGTCATTTTTGCTAATGTAATCAACGATTGCTTGGGCAACCGGTTCTTCCTCTGTCATTTCACAAAGCCTTTCTTTCCAATACGCGTCGTACTGAAGCCAAAAAAGTGTGTCGCTTCTGGTCAGTGCTATAGAGACAATAACGCCAATGCGACAGAAATCCCGCCATTTTGCAGGTACTTCACGCTCTATTCTCATCCGCCCTGCCTGTGAATGCACCTTGCCAAGTAGTGTAAGCAATGCATTGAATATGGGGGTTTGGAGCCTGTCTGTCATTCTCTGCTGCTTAGGTATTGAAAAGGCTGGGCTAACTTGTTGAGTATGAGAAATAGGGGGCATTTCCAAACTCAATGTCACGTCAGACAAAGCATCATATGTGATGATGGGTTCGGAACTGCTTAAAATGCAGGTGCGTGAAACCATGAGGGTGGAAGTGCTTTCATGGCAGCCTACTGGTTTCCAATTTAAAGGTGTTTTACGTAGGTAATCAAATAACCGGCGCTGTACCACAGGGCTAAGGCTGTCTTCGATGTCTTCTAAACTGATGGCATGATGTCGCCAAGCACATCTATCAATTTCTTTGACAGTTTTAGGGATGTCACGAATGGCTGTTTCCTTACGAACTGGATCGACTAAATTTTTAATGAGTTGCTGTAATTTTGATGCATCGCTGCTGCGTTCTCCGGTTATCTCTAATGCTAGCTGTTGTTTATCTGGCATCAAGCATAGAACTAAATAGGTATAGATCAAAAGCTCTCTATCCTTTGGGAGAGTGATATAGGATTCGATTGCTTTTAAGTCCTTGATGTCTCCCTGTATGGAGGGAGCCTGGAAAGACCGACTATTGCTGGGATGCCAATATGGACAGAGGTTCTGAGGCTGAGTCATGATTTCCTGTCCAGTTGGAAACATCATTACCGTGCCATTTAGTTCAATATAGCGCTCAAGGTTTTGACCTAGCCAGGTGCGTCCGTGACCGATAAGCTGCGGACTGGCTGGTTCATTGAGAATTACATCCAATGCATCCAGTATGCTTCGTTCAGTGACATCACGCTGGCTGTAATCTGCCACGATTTTCTTGATGAGTGGTGCAACTATCTCTGTTTCTGGTATCAAAACAGGCCCACCATCAATGGGCATCAGGAAATGAGCTCCATCAGGAGTCACTACATGCCGATAGTGTGCGTTAATAATCCACCTGACTAGGTTTACCTTAGATACTCTGGCTGTTCTACCACTGCTGGATTGAAGTTGTGGAGACACATTTGAAGGGATATTGGAGCCAGTAATGGTGGGGGGTTGGTAGCCGTTTGATAGCTCTTGTCTAGTGCCGTAGACGAAGAGAGATGGATAGGTAGTTTGATTACTCATGCGTTACTCCCAAATCTCGATTTAATGAATGCCAAAATAGCAACCGGTGTGTTGCTGTTTTTCTATGCCTAAGCTTAACAGTCGTTTGAGGGGTGTGGTTTGATGTTTTTTCATGAAAATTTAAAAGGATGTTGGACTGTATAAGACATTAATGAACCTTTTTATTGATTAATGTACGTTCAATGATCATTAAAATTATTCATGTTGAAATTTTTGTGAAGAAATTTAGTTGATTGACTTGACGGGGTGTATTAGCTTGAGAGGCTGAGTGAGTATGGATAGATAATACTGATTGCCTTGATTATTTGAATTAAATAATAATTGGCAATCTTTTTAAAATTATCAACATTAAATGGATTTATTTTATATTTTAAAATGTACTTTTATGCTTAGTAAAACCATCGAAAAGCCTGTTAGTGGAGGGCTTTAAGGGCTAAGTTATGAGTTGGTTAAGGGCTAGATTAATGACGGTAATATTATTATGGCTTTATAAAGAGTGATTATATTGACTATGGAGGGAGGCATTAAGGCCGACGACCTTATACCTGATCGATAGAGGGATGTCCAAGCTATTAGTTTATTTAATATTTATTCCTTAAATAAATTATTGTTATTAAAGGGGGAGGGGCGATTAGTGACGGGTTCAGACTAGCTCTTTAATCATTACACCCCTCTGCAAACATAAATATGGCTATTTAGCCATACATAATCCTGTGAATAAGGAAGGAAATTCATTATGAATACTGCTATATACAACGTTGGTCAACAGTTGCGTAAGCGCCATCCCGAAAATCCCGCTCTGAAGCTATGGTGGGAAAACTATTACCATGGCATGTGGGTGCAAACACAGAAAGGGCCGCTGATCGAAAATTATCTAATTAAATTGTTGGATGTTATGAGCAAAGCACGAAAGGACTGCAACCGTATCTTCGCTGTTCGTATTGATCTTCACTTTCCAAGCGGTATTCAAACAGGCGTGATTGATCTACAAAACACTATCATCAGTACTTTCATGTATCACTTCCAGTTAGAGTTGGATCAAGCAAGTACAAAGTATACGCACAAGCTCCGCAATGTGTGGTGTCGTGAGCAAGGTTCTAGTGTAAACCCTCATTTTCATCTTCTTTTACTGCTTAACGGGGATGCCTATAACGGCCTTGGATATATGGACAAGACTCCCTCTGGTGATTATGAATATAACAACTTGTTTCATCGTATCGTTAGGGCATGGTCAAGGGCCATAAACTATGCCCAGGAGTGCATGGAGGGGCTGATTCAAGTGCCGAAAAAGCCCGTTATTAACGAATTGGCTACATGGTTTTTTCATAGTAATGATCAAGCTGCATTCGCCGAGGTGTTTGGGGCGGCAAGTTATCTGTGTAAAGCAGCGACTAAACCTATCGGGCAGGGTGTACATTGCTTTGATGGTAGTCGTAAGTAGCAAATAAGAATGTGTCAATTTAAGTATTACTTTGCCATTAGGATGAGAGGTCAGCTGCTGCTAAAATAGCAGACGCTAAGGCTAAGAAAGAATTCTTTTTTTCACATGAAAAAGTAATTTCTCCATATGGTGAACATGTTGTTTGATATTGTTATGGAGGCCAGAGCTAGCTCTGGCCCATACTCTCGCTCATTAAATTTTTTTGATTAACGGAAAGTGAAATTTACTTTCCGCATTTTGTGAGGTTCAGGAACTGGCTGTATTCCGTTCTCGTTATAAATTTTTCTAAGTCGTGGTTCTGTAAAAATTAGTTTACGAATTTTTTCACTAAGTAAGTCGATATCATCGGGTAAGGGTAGAGAATATTCTTGAATCAGGGGGTGTAGTACGCTAGCAATAACGGGTGCAGCTAAATCGTAACGCTCCCATCCGCCTGAAGGACGGTGCTTGCTAAGTGCCCCTTTAATTAGGGCCCTAAGCATTACTTCTTTCTCATCCTTGATCTCTTGTTTGGCTTGATTGGCTTTTTCTTGGCGTGCCGCAGGAGAGTTGTCTCGAAAATCTTTTAACATGCGCCATGCTGTAGCATGTTGATAGGCACAAGCGAAAGACTTTGCTATTTTTGTATATTCATCCCGTAACATCAGCTGACGTCGATTATCTTCATTAATATTCTCATAAATTTTAGGAATCCAGTTTTGATTAAGGTGGCTAACAAAAGCTATTTGACGTAACGCAATACTTAAATGGTTATCGATCTTTTTCTGAAAATCATCTTTTTTTCTTGGTAATGATGAGTTTATAGGCACTTCCCAATCGTTCATTGGGTCAGGGCTGCGTCCCATAGCTTGCTGAAGTGCAGTGTGCCATTGCTCTTCGTGATCAATAGCATCTTTCTCACTTTTTGGCTGTTCATGAAGAAGAGCATCACCTAAGTCAGTCGCCATCTTATCGACTTCGGCCATTAGGTCTTTCAGTGCTTGTGTGTCCTGCAGTCCACGATGGTGTTGCTGCTCATCTGTCTCACTTCTGCTCATAGTCTGCACCTCTTTTGGATTATAGATTTTTTTAAAAGTCAATACCGCAACCTAAATTCGTTCTGAGTTTAGGTCTTACTGTATCCACATAATGCTCCCAGCGCGAACATAGCAGCGGTCAACGTCTGGTGAAGTCATCAGACGATACCCGTTCATTTGTTGTTGTGAGGATACGCAATGCATAACCAAATCAATTGCTTGAAAAGCTTTAACACTGACTCGCAACTTTCCGCATGTGGCGAGGTAAGGTATCAGCACAAGTCTATGCTCAGGCTGCCAGAGGTCATTAGGCGCACTGGGCTATCCAGATCAACCATTTACAATAAATTAGATAAAAACTCTCCCAATTACGACCCTTCATTCCCCAGGCAGGCCAAACTTGGGGGGAGGGCAGTAGCATGGGACGAAGAGGAGCTTGACTGCTGGATTCGAACCCAGCTGAGTGCGCGGCATCATTAAGTTGTGTCGGATCGTACTGGCGCGGCTAGGCAAATTATACGGTGATGTGTAGCCGCACCGTCGAACGCTCGATAAATGCACTCTTTGTCTAAGCGGCGATGCCATAGGGTACTCAGCTGCGAACCTAGGTGTGTATGATAGTGTCCATCAATTTTTACTGAATATGGGGAAGCATCCGTGAACACGGAAAGTCACTCTCAGCTTGCTGCTTTTATCTGGTCGGTCGCTGACCTATTACGCGGCGATTTCAAACAGTCCCAGTATGGCCGCATCATTCTGCCGTTTACGCTGCTGCGCCGCCTGGAGTGCGTCTTAGAGCCTACCAAGGCCGATGTGCTGAAAGCCGCTGAATACCATCAGAACAAGCCTGAGGCAGTGCGTGAGAAGCTGTTGCTGCGCGCAGCCAACCAGCCGTTTTTCAATGCGTCACCCTTTAGCTTAATCAGCCTGTCTGACACCCAGACCAGCGACGACCTGATGAGCTATGTGCAGTCGTTCAGCCAGAGCGCGCGGGAGATTTTCGAGCACTTCGAGTTCGAGAGCTTTGTTCAGCAGCTCAGCGCCAATAACCTGCTCTATAAGGTCGTGCAGCAGTTCGCGTCCATTGACCTAAGCCCAGTGCGGGTAAGCAACCACGGCATGGGCGGCATCTTTGAAGAACTAATTCGGAGGTTCGCCGAAAGCTCCAACGAAACCGCGGGTGAGCACTTCACGCCCCGCGATATCGTTCACTTGACCACATCGCTAGTGCTGACTGGGCAAGAGGCCAAACTCAAGCCCAACAGCATCGTCACCGTGTATGACCCAACGGCGGGCACCGGCGGCTTTCTTTCCGAAAGCGACGACTACATTCAGCAGGTCAGCCAGAATGTCACCGTCTCGTTGCACGGGCAGGAGCTGAACCCCGAGTCTTACGCTATTTGTAAGGGCGATATGCTGGTCAAGGGGCAGGAGGTCGAGCAGGTCAAGTTGGGCAATACGCTCTCGGATGACCAGCTGGCAGGCGAGCACTTTGACTATATGCTTTCTAACCCGCCGTTTGGCGTAGAGTGGAAGAAGGTACAGAAGCAAGTCACTGACGAGCACAAGCACCGTGGCTATGATGGCCGCTTTGGCCCTGGCTTACCGCGTGTCTCTGACGGTTCGCTGCTGTTTTTGATGCATCTGGTGGCCAAAATGCGTTCCCGCCAAGACGGCGGCTCGCGTATAGGCATCATCCTCAACGGCTCACCGCTGTTTACCGGCGGGGCAGGCAGTGGGGAATCTGAAATTCGCCGCTACCTGCTGCAACATGACATGGTGGAAGCCATCATCGGCCTGCCCACCGATATGTTCTATAACACCGGCATTGCCACCTATATATGGGTGCTTTCCAACAACAAGCCCGCCGAGCGTAAAGGCAAAGTACAGCTAATTAACGCCACTAGCCGGGCCAGCAAGATGCGCAAGTCGCTAGGCAGCAAACGCCAATACATTACCGACCGAGATATTGACGATATCGTGCGCCTTTACGGAGCCTTTGAAGAGAACGACGAGAGCAAAATTTTCCCGGTGGAAACCTTTGGCTATCGGCGTATCACTGTTGAGCGGCCGCTGCGCCTGAACTTTGAAGCCAGCGACGAACGCCTAGCCAAGCTGGACAACGAAAAAGCCATTCAGAAGCTAGATGACGGCGAGCAGTCCGCACTAAAAGCCGCCTGCGAGCAATTAGGTGAGCAGCGCTACAACAATCGTAAAGCGTTTACCAAGGCCCTGAATGCAGCGCTCAAGGCTAAAGGCTTAAAAGTGGGCGCCCCCGTACAGAAGGCCATTCTCAATGCGCTTTCTCAGCGCGATCCGGACGCCGATATCTGCCTGGACAAGCAAGGCAACCCCGAGCCAGACACCAGCCTGCGCGATAACGAAAACGTGCCCTATGGTGAATCGGTATATGACTACTTTGATCGGGAAGTAAAACCCCACGTACCGGATGCCTGGATCGACGACAACAAGCGCGATGAGCTGGATGGCCGCATCGGCATTGTCGGCTTCGAGATTCCTTTCAACCGCCATTTCTACCAGTTCACGCCACCGCGCCCACTGGAAGAGATAGACGCCGACCTCAAAGCCTGCACTGACAAGATCAAGCAGATGATCGAGGAGCTATCGGCATGAGCTATCCCGCTTATCCTGAATACAAGGATTCCGGCGTTGAGTGGCTAGGGGAGGTGCCAGCGCATTGGGATGTAACACCAGTAAGGGCTTTTGTTGAAGAGCGAACAGCGAAGAATCCTAGTGGCGACGATGAAAACTATCTATCGCTGATGGCCAATGTTGGTGTTATCCCATATGCAGAAAAGGGTGATGTCGGCAATAAAAAACCAGATGATCTTTCCAAATGCAAAAAAGTAGATATTGGTGACTTGGTCATCAATAGTATGAACTACGGTATTGGTTCGTATGGCCTTTCTGGACTAAAAGGGGTGTGCAGCCCTGTTTACATTGTCCTACGCCCTATGGAGGAAAAGGTACTTCCACGTTATGCGTTAAGGATATTTGAGAATAAAGAGTTCCAGAAGCTGGCTCAGTCTTTCGGCCAGGGAATTCTGGCACATCGATCTGCCATCGGGTGGGATGACCTAAAAAACATAAAGGTACCGATGCCAGAAACGACGGAGCAAGCCCAATTCTCAGCCTTCCTCGACCACGAAACCGCCCGTATCGACGCCTTGGTGGAAGAGCAGCAGCGCCTGATCGCGTTGCTCAAGGAAAAGCGCCAGGCGGTGATTTCTCATGCCGTCACAAAAGGGCTCGACCCTGATGTGCCGATGAAAGACTCTGGGGTGGAGTGGCTGGGGGAAGTGCCGGCGCATTGGGGCGTACCAAAACTTAAACATTTAGTGCGGATTCGTAATGGACGTGATTACAAAATAGTGGAAGTTGAAAGTGGTGGATACCCGGTAATTGGCTCAGGTGGTGAGTTTGCTCGGGCTAATGATTTTTTGTATGACGGTGAATCTGTCTTACTAGGAAGGAAAGGGACGATTGATAAGCCCCTGTATATTAATGGCCCTTTTTGGACTGTTGATACCATGTTTTATACAGAGCTTAGCCAGAGAGTAAACGGACGCTTTCTTTATTATTATGCGACCTGCTTTCAGTTTGGCCAGTATTCAACCAATACGGCTCTTCCAAGTATGGCTCAAGAGGATTTAGCCAATATTTATCTAGCTGTCCCTGGGCCTCCTGAACAAATTCTAATCGCCACCTTTCTCGACTACGAAACCGCTCGCATCGATTCCTTGGTGGAAGAAGGGAGGTCAGTCGTCAGGCTTTTACAAGAGCGCCGCTCAGCCCTAATCTCTGCCGCCGTCACCGGCAAGATCGACGTGCGCGGCTGGCAGCCACCAGAGGATTCGATGTTGACTGGTGAGGCCTCTCAGATGGAGGTTGTATGACACAACTTCCACCCGATACTCAGGAAATGCTCAACAGCCTTCGCACCGCCGTGGCCGAAACCTTAGAGCGCAAGCGCCGCCTGGGCCAATACGCGGTGTTTTGGCAGGATGGCAAGCCCGTTTTAATCGGTGAAGACGCACCGTCCAATCCTGACGTCACAACCCCCGACGATAATCAGCAGGCCAAGACGCAACATTGATCACTCATTAGTTGATCATCGCGATAATCGTCATGTATTGGTATCGCTCTGCTTTTTTTATTTGACGGGTATTTGATAAGCAGTGCCCTTTTATAAGCAAGAATGGGTTATAGATCATTTAAATCAACTGCTTATGAATGTATTTCTTTTGACAGGTATGTGATTAATGACACAGGGACGCAGCATCCGGCTGTTTCTAGTGGATGGCACGCCCAATGGCTTGCTTACCGCCGAAATCATGAACTGGACAGGCCATGTGCTGACTGGACCGCGCACAAAGCTGACAGAGCTAGTGCAGCGGCCCGAGTGCGGCCGCACCGGTATCTATTTTCTGGTGGGGCCTGACCTGGAAGGCAGCCCACGCCCACAGGTGTATATCGGCGAAAGTGATGATGTGGGAACACGATTAAAACAGCATAACCGGCCAGAAGATAAAGGTGGCAAGGACTTCTGGGAGAAAGTCTGTTTAGTGACCAGCAAGGATCAAAACCTCACCAAAGCCCACGTCAAATATCTGGAAAGCCTGCTGATCCAGTCAGCAGGCGAGCTAGGGCGCTGCAAGCTGGTCAATGGCACTGCTCATGAGTACATCAACTTGCCCGAATCAGACCGTGCCGATATGGCTTTTTTTATGGAGCAGATCCGTACGGTACTGCCGGTACTTGGGCTGGATTTTTTGCGAGGTCGGCCTATGCCATCTCACCCATCGTCGATATTAAAACCGTCGCCAGCTGCCTCTCCAAAGTTTGTAGCAGAAGTACCTCGTTACGGTATTAAAGCTTACGGGCAAGAACTGGACGGTGAGTTTTACGTGCTGGAAGGTTCTATCGCGAGAGGTACATGGACAGGTGTTGATGGTGGTTACCAAAGCCTCTATCAGCAGCTATGTGATGAAGGAGTGCTGGTTGAGGACGAGAACAAGGTGAGACGTTTCGCCAGCGATTACGCCTTTACTAGCCCGAGTGCCGCTGCTGCAGTGGTGTCAGGTCGAAGTGCCAATGGACGAATACATTGGAAATTGGAAGGCACTGGCCAAACATATGGGGCTTGGCAAGACCAGCAGGTGAGTGCTGCGGCCACTCTAGGGAAATCAAGGAGTGAACTAGCGTGATTGATGGCATGGTGAAAACCAGCACTAATGGCTCTGATCAAACGTTGAAGCGAAAACGGCTGGGGGAGTTAAGGCTTCTTGAATCACATTTAGAGGATGTGATCTTCAGGAACCATGAGTTGCTGTGTCTTGAGAGGATAGGCCTGTTTGTAGACAGTATTCATTTAGTTAGGCAGGGCCGTGTTCAAGACTTAATGGGGCATCAAAAATACCCTGATTTAATGTTTCTGACTGATCGTGGTGATGTCGGAATTGTGGAAGTGAAGCGCTTTGGAAACAGGGAGCTTAGAGGTAGGTCTGTCATTTCACAGATTCTCGATTACGGTGCTGCACTTGGAAGCCTTGATGAACGCAGCCAAGTTGAACTGTTTTCTCAAGGTCTACCTGGCTGTACTCGGCTTGAACACGTCGCTTTGAAGCTAGTGGGAGATCCCAATCGGGCGCGTTGGGTAGCGCAAAGTTACAGAAATCGGCTGTCTCAGGGGCAGTTGCATTACATCATTGCTTGCGATGAAGCACCTGAAGGTTTATCAGAATGGATTCGTTCAGCCAGTAGGAACGATGCAACCGATTATCAGATTAGTGTTTTGGAAGTCTCCCCGTTTCAAAACGATGAGTATCCTGAAGACATTATATGGCTATCTCAGCCCATAGCTCGCACTGAGACCATACATCGAACCACTGTGGAAGTTATCCGGAATGATGACAGCGGACAGCTTTCGGTCAATATTTCTAGTGAATCACCCGATACCATTGAAGAGCGGGCTGAGTCTGATCAGCCGTTAGTCGCCTCTGGCCAGCGTAAGTTTAAAAATGGGATTGAGACGGTTGCCGAAGAAATTGGTCTGCCCAGCAAGATGATTCACACGGCTTTGAAGTCGGCCAATCAGCAAGGAGTTAGCGCTGACTGGGAGTGGGCTTACGATGCATTTGCCAACTCAGAGAGTGAAAGGATTGCTTTTTTAAGAGGAAAAAGAATTCTGGGGATGGTGGAAGGGCGCTATGGAGTTAACCTAGCCCAGCCGTGGAGACCTAGCGTTTTTGTTGGATATTACTTCTCTTCTCATGATCATAGTATCCAGCCTGTAGGCAAGGGGAGGGGCGGGGATTTCTCTATTATTCTTGATGTTACAAAGAATTGGGGGCAGCGGAATAGGTTCTGGGAAACGCCTGAGTACCGCTCGCTATGCCATCGACTAACCCAGCAGTCTGGCGAGTGGACGGTTTCGCAGGGAAATAACCTATGGCATCCGTTGATGATTCATCGCCCGATGGCCGACGTTATGAAAGGGGCAGTGGACGAATCTGACATGGTCAATCGCTGGTTCAGTGCTGCGAAAGAGGGACTTGATATGCTTTTGTCTGGTAGAGAGCTACAAGCACTTAGAGATAGGCTGGAGGACGAAGGCAAAGTATAACGAAAGCTGGCCATGGTGGATTATGAAGAACGCTGGTTATCCACTGGCTCATGTATGATCAAAATAAAGTAAAGCAGCTATGTAGTTAACTACTAAGGATTTTCAATGGCAGACAGCAGGGAAGCGCAGTTCCAACAAGACATCATCGACGCCATGGCTGCTAGTGGTTGGGCAGTGGGTACTGCCAGCGGATATGAGCGCACCTCAGCACTTTATACCGAAGACCTGCTGGGGTATGTGCAGGAGGCTTGGCCCGAGCGTTGGGAAAAGTTCTGCAAGGCTAACCCGCAATCGTCTGAAACGGTGTTTGTGCAGAAGGTAGTACGCGAGCTGGAGAGGGCAGGCACTTTAGAGGTGCTGCGCCATGGTTTTAAAGTGCCGGGCGTGGCATTCGACCTGTGCAGCTTTAAACCCGACCATGCCATGAATCCTGAAGCGCTTTCCCGCTACCGTGCCAACCGCCTGCGCGTGGTGCCGGAAGTTTCTTATTCACACCATGCGCGTGAAAAAGGGAACGGTGGTCAGAGCTACAACCCACGTTTAGACCTGGTGTTGTTTGTAAACGGTATCCCTACCGCCACCTTAGAGCTGAAAAGCGAATTCAAGCAGTCGGTGGAAAACGCCAAGCGCCAATACCGCAACGATCGCCCGCTAAAAGATCCTGTCACCCGCAAGGTTGAGCCGCTGCTGGCGTTTAAGCGCGGCGCGCTGGTGCATTTTGCGGTTAGCCAAGCGGAAGTAGCCATGACTACGAAGCTGGCGGGGAAAGAGACGTTCTTTTTGCCGTTTAACCTGGGCAGCGAAGGCGGCGGTGCTGGCAACCCGCCACCAGAAGATGACAATAGCTACGCCACAAGCTACTTGTGGGAGCGTGTGCTATTGCCGGATGCTTGGCTGAAGATTCTAGGGCGCTTTTTACACCTGGAGCAGAAAACCACCGAAGACTTTCACGGTCGGCGCAAAACGAAAGAAACGCTGATTTTTCCGCGCTACCACCAATGGGAAGTGGTTAATCAGCTGATTGAGGCCACCCAAGCCGAAGATGGCGGCCAGCGCTATCTAGTTCAGCACAGCGCGGGCTCGGGTAAGTCTAATTCCATTGCCTGGCTGGCCCACCAGCTCGCCAATCTGTATGACGAAAGCGGCCAGCAAAAGCGCTTCAACTCAGTGATTGTGGTGACTGACCGCACCGTGCTGGATAGCCAGCTGCAAAACACCATTTACCAGTTTGAACATGCCCATGGGGTGGTGTGTCCGATCACCCGCGATGTCGGCAACCAGAGCAAATCTGAACAGCTGGCGGAGGCGCTGGCGAGCAATACCCGCATCATCATCGTCACTATCCAGACCTTTCCTGCGCTGTTCGATGCGCTGGATAAGCGGCCCGCGCTTGCCGAAGGCCGCTATGCAGTGATTGCCGATGAAGCACACTCTTCACAGGCGGGCGATTCTGCGCGCAAGCTCAAGGCGCTGTTAGCTGCCGCTGGCGAGAGCGCGGGAGATGATGAGGAAATCAGTGCAGAAGCAATGCTGGATGCAGCCGTGTCCACTCGTCGCCCGAATGAGCGCATCAGCTACTACGCCTTTACCGCCACACCCAAGGCTAAGACACTAGAACTGTTTGGCTGTGTACCAGACCCAAGCTTGCAGCTAAGCGCGGACAACAAGCCTGAGCCATTTCATCTCTACTCAATGCGTCAGGCTATCGAGGAAGGCTTCATTCTGGATGTGCTGCGTAATTACGTCACCTACAGTACCGCCTGGAAACTGGCCCATTTAGAGGATGAAGAGCAGGAAGTAGACGCCAAAAAGGCCTCCCGCGCATTAGCCAAGTGGGTTCGCTTACATCCTTACAACATTGCCCAGCGCGTAGAGGTGATTGTTGAACACTTTCGCGCCAATGTGCGCCACTTGTTAGATGGCCAAGCCAAGGCCATGGTGGTCACCGCCAGCCGCCAAGAGGCAGTGCGCTACCAACTGGCGATGCGCCAGTATGTGGAAGCTCAAGGCTATCGCGACGTGCATCCCTTGGTGGCCTTTTCGGGCAGCGTACCGGCCGATGAGGTCATACCTGAAGAAGTAAGCGAAACCAGCAAGCTGCTAAACCCCAGCGTGCGTGGGCGTGATTTAGCGGCAGCGTTAGATACCGACGAGTTCAACGTGATGATTGCTGCCAACAAATACCAAACTGGCTTTGACCAGCCCAAGCTATGCGCCATGTACGTGGATAAGAAACTGCAGGGCGTGGACTGCGTGCAGACGCTCTCGCGGCTGAACCGCCTGTTTCCTGGCAAACAGACGTTTATTCTCGATTTCTTTAATGAGCCACAAGAAATCTTAGAGGCGTTTGCGCCGTACTACCGCAAAGCAACCTTGGCTGACGTTTCCGACCCGCAGGTGGTGTACGACCTCAAACGCACGCTGGATGCTAACGGCATTTATCACTGGCCCGAGGTGGAAGCGTTCGCAGCAGCGTTTTTTGACCCCAAAGCACCGGCCTCACGCTTAAGTTACTACTGCCAGCCTGCTCAAGATCGCTTCAAAAAGCGTTATGAAGTCACCGTAGAGCAGCAGCAGACGTGGAAGGAAGCCCGCTATCAAGCTGAGCAGCAGGGCGACGATAAAGGCATAAAGCGTGCCGAGCAGGAACTGGAAGACGCGGGCAAAACCCGCGATGAACTCGACCTGTTCCGTAAAAACCTGCAAAGCTTTGTACGCACCTATGAATTTCTAAGCCAGATTATTCACTTCGATGATGCTGAATTAGAACAGCTGTGCGTGTATGCCAAGCACCTGCATCCCTTGCTACGTATTGACCGGTTATTAATTGGCGACCCTATTGATGTCAGCGAGCTTGAGCTGGACAGCTACCGGCTGACCAAGCGCGCTGAGCAGCGCCTCTCGCTTGAAGAGGAGAGTGGCGATTACGGCTTGAAACCAATCTCAGATGTTGGCTCCGGCAAACCCCATGACCCCGAAACTCAACGCCTTAATGAGATTATCGAGCGCCTGAATGACCTCTACGGCGCAGATATTAGCGATGGCGATAAGCTGCATTTCGCCAACGGCATTGCTGACCGCATTGAACGTGATGATGCTGTCATGGCCCAGATCAACCACCATGACGAAACCCAAGTGATGCATGGGCTATTTCCCAAGCGCGTGACCGACGCCGTGTTAGACGCGATGAACGACCATGAAAAACTGAGTATGCCGCTGCTAGAAAACGAAGAAACCGGTAGGCAGTTTGCGCTGCTGATCTTGAAGCTGCTTACAGGTCGGCAGCTTGATGGGCGAATCTAGCGTATGATGATGAATTCAAACGTGATGGATTCATCACGATACTGCATAGATTTTACTGCCTGCGTAAGGTGGGTGATTTACATCTCATGGGCTGGAGGACACGGTGAATGGCTAAAGTTGGCTACCTCACGCACCTAGAAATTAATGGTTTTCGCTCTATCGAGTCTACCTCACTAGAGCTCAAGCCACTGAACGTGCTAATTGGCCCCAATGGTGCGGGGAAGTCGAACTTCATCAATTTTTTTCGCTTCATGAATAAGCTGCTTCAAAAAGATTTGCAGCTATATGTAGCGGAACAGGGCGGGGCGGATGCGCTGCTTCATTTTGGCCGAAAACAGACTCCCACACTTTCAACGTACTTGCGCTTTGATCCAAACAGCTATGGGGCAACCTTGATTCCATCGCAAGATGGGCGGCTAGTCTTTAAAGAGGAGTTTTGCGAGTTTTTTGCTGACACCATAGGCTTTTCAGGTGGCGACAAAAAAAAAGGGCTAGCTAAGCCTGGTGCTGACGAATCAGCATTGCCTGCCCCACAGGGAGCGACTATTGCAGGTAATGTGGCTAAGCACATTTCTGACTGGAAGGTGTATCACTTCCACGATACGAGCAGCAGTGCGCCTATGAAGCAGGCGGGAGAGCTGTTGGACAGTGACCGATTACGCGAGCAGGGTGAAAACTTAGCGGCTTTCCTTTATGACATTCAGACGCACAACCCGGATGTCTATAAGCGAATTGTATCTACGATCCAGCGGGTTGCGCCGTTTTTTCACGATTTCATACTGGCACCTGAACGGCATAACGACAGCAAAATTCGGCTGCGTTGGAAACATAAAGGCAGCGACGCTTACTTTGATGCCCATGCACTTTCAGACGGTACGCTACGGTTTATTTGCATGGCTACCTTACTGCTACAGCCCAGCCTGCCTTCCCTGATATTGCTAGATGAACCTGAGTTAGGTTTGCACCCGTATGCCATACAGCTATTGGGTTCCATGCTTAGGCTGGTTAGCCAATCAACTCAAATTATTATCTCTACGCAGTCAGTCTCGTTGGCTAATGAGTTTGGCGCTGACGATGTGGTCGTTGTGGAGCATCACGAAAATCGATCGACTTTTAAACGATTAGATGCGGGCGCGCTAGAAGCGTGGCTTGATGACTACCGTCTAGGAGACCTCTGGGAGAAAAATCTGCTGGGAGGTACGCCAGCATGATTCGGTTGGGTATTAGTGTGGAAGGGGCAACGGAACGTGAGTTTGTGACGCGGGTATTGGCACCTGTATTGGCATATAGCAAAGTGTTTGCGTATCCCATCGATATGCATGGACGTGTTTCGCTTGAGCGAGTGGAAAAAGAGCTTAGCAAGCTGCTTGCGATGTTCGATCATGTGACTACGTTTTATGATTTCTACGGATTCCATAAACGACCAGAAGGAAGTGTCGATGCGTTAGAGGCAGCGATCAATGATTTGGTGCCAGCCGACAAACGTCATAGATTCACACCATACGTTCAGCAGTATGAATTTGAAGCGCTGGTACTCGCAGTGCCTGACCGTGCGGAAAGTGTCATTGGCATCAATGGCCTGGGGGATAAGATTCGTCAGATAGTTGATCGGTGTGGTGGGGCTGAACAAGTCAACGATGGTTATGACACCTGCCCCTCTCGGCGTATTAAAGCGATTGCCCCTCAGTATGATAAAAAATTCCATGGTCCAGTGACGTTAGAAGATGGTTTGCAAGAAGCGAGGGCAGCTTGCCCCCGCTTTGATGCTTGGCTGACTGCTATAGAACAGCTCAAAAAATAAAAGTATGGTTAAATAAAATTTAATTCTGGCCGATAGTTTCATTGCAGCATTCAAAAGCTAAAAAAGGAATTGCAATGAAATTATCAACTGCTTTATCAGTTTCTTGCGTGATTGGGTTGGTGGCTGTGCCTGTTACTGCCAATGCCTACTTTGGTGAGCCTGGTACCTGGGCAAGTGGTTGGGGTCAAGGAACGGCAGAATATATGGCGGTAAGCTCTGACGGCTCTGCTGAGTTGTACATTGCATGTAATGATGAAAACCCAGTCAGCATGACTCTGACTATTGACGGTATCGCTTATGGGAATGATCGTCAGGGTGAGTTCAATCTTGTACTAGATGGTTATGAAATATCCAATCCACATTTCACTAATTCACGCGCGCACGCTGAAGGGTTCCTATATGCTTGGGAACGCATGCGCAAAGCCACAAGTATTATTGCTGTGACAGATGATGGTAAGCGTGTGGAGCTTCCAAGTCGTGGCTCTGCGGCAGCACTGCCAAGTGTTGACTCTCCCGCGATGGGCTGTAAAACACAATTCTACTCGTTCTGAAGGATTTTAGGCGCTGTACCAAGCAGCGCCTAATTGTGACAGTTGTTCCTTAAATGATGTAATCCGCCCATTCCTGCATCATTGCTCTACGCTTTTCAAACAGGTCTCCACGTCGATAGGCGGCTTCCACTTTGTTTTCAATGGCATGTGCTAACGCCATTTCAGCTACATCCCTAGGATAGCTCGTTACCTCGCCTGTCCAATCCCTAAAGCTTGAGCGGAAGCCGTGGGGTACATAATTGCCTTTTTCACCACTAGGCCCGTAACCAAGCCCGCGCATAAATTGCAGAAGCGACATATTGGATAGCGGTCGACCCGCTTTCATACCTGGAAAAATAAAGCTATTGCCTCTCACGCGAGGGAGGCTCAACAACAGATCCAGTGCCTGCTTAGATAGTGGCACCCTGTGCTCACGATTCGCTTTCATACGTGTGGCGGGTATCTGCCAAGTTGATTTTGCTATGTCGATTTCATGCCACTCAGCATTGAGTACTTCTGACGTGCGAGTAGCGGTCAATATGAGGAACTGCAGCGCCTTAGAAGACATGCTGCTGTAATGCTGGATTGATCTCATAAACTCCGCTACTTGCTCGTAAGGCATAGCAGGGTGGTGATTCACCTTTTGAACCCTCGAAGGCTTAGCTAGGAGTTTGTCGAGATGGCCACGCCAGCGGGCAGGGTTAACCGGGTCGCGATATTCATGTGCTGCTGCGAAGTCTAATACGTTTTCAATACGCCCTTGTACACGCTTAGCGGTCTCGTTTTTGGCCGTCCAGATAGGCGTTAAAATCTTCAATATATCATGCGTGGTGACCTCCTCTACTGGAAGGTTGCCTATTACCGGGCGCACGTATGTTTTTAGCGTACTTACCCACTGGCGCGCATGCTTTGCGTTTCGCCAACTGCGACGGTGAGACTGAATGTAGCGCGCTGCACAATGAGTGAACGTTACAGGCCCCGCTTCAGTATCAGCTTTCTGTTCACGTGCTGACAGCGGGTCGATGCCTTGCTTGACGAGCTTACGTTGCTCAGAAGCTAAATCCCTTGCCTCTGATAGCGATATGTCGACGTAACTACCAAGCCCCATGTCACGTAACTTGCTATTCCAGCGAAAGCGATAAATCCAGCTTGCACCACCACCTTTACCAATTTTGAGGTACAAGCCATCCCCATCATTGGTCATGCCAGGATTTGACTCCCTGACCAGTTTTTGAACGCCTTTTGTCGTCAGTTTGCCCATAGCCGCTATCCCCGAAGTAGGTTTTTAGCGTACCATATCCCAGCCCATACACCAGCCCATACTTGAGCTCTGTTTTACGTTGTATGTGAGTGGATGGGGTTGGACTGTATTGACTATTTTTTTATTTTAAATCAGTAGCTTGCTGGATTGTGGTGGATGTTGTGGGATGTGTAGTATACGGACTGTCCCTCCGCCACTTATCTCGAAAAGCCCCTGTAAATCAGGGGCTTTTTTCGTTTCTAGGCCCTGCGCTTCCTCCCTAGCAAGCCCTCTATAAAATGCACCGGTCTTTCACTGTGTCCAGATTGTGTCTGGGACTCCTGACCCAAAGAGCGCAGCAGCTCAAGGAAATGGGCCGCACGCTGACGGAGATAGACTTTCATTCCATTTATTCCCGTGGTAGCAAGAGTCGACGTATAGGATGGGCCCCAAGGGCTTCGTTTAAAAGCGATAATCGCTGCTAATCCAACAACGACTCGCCCGTGCGGGTAAGCAGTGCTTTCAGGCTAGGCGACTCGAACCGACGCTGAATAGTAATGGCGTAGAACTCCTCCCACACGCCGGGCAGTGCGCCGTAATCTTTCAGCGTACCGTTATGCAGCTCGTCGCGCACGACGACCGGCGGCATGACGGCGATGTGCTGGGTATCCCGCGCCAGCAGACGCATCATGGCCATGTCGTCCACTTCGGCAGCGATCTTGGGCGTGAGGCGGTAGTGGCCGCATAGCTGATCGAAAGCGTGACGCGTGGCGTTTTCCACTCCGGGCAGAATGAAGGCGTGCCCGTTCAACGCGCTGGGAAATACCGGCGGTGGCGTGAGGTGCGGTGTTGCGATCAAACTCACCGGCTGGCGCGCCAAACGCTGTGAGCGCCAAGGATGCTCACTGTCTCCGCGAACGGGCTGGTTCGAGAGCACGACATCAAGCTTATGGGCTGACAAACGCCTTAGCAGGTCGTCCAGCCCGCCGCTTTGTAATATCAAATCCAGATCGTCTCGGCCTAGCAGCGGCCGCACGAACCCCTCCTGAAAGTTTCGCGACAGCGTGGCGACGGCACCTACACGCACCACCTCGCGGTGGGCGTGGCCACCTTCGGCAAACAGTGCGCTAAGCTCCTCGCCTTGGGTGAAAATGGCTTCTGCGTAGTCGAACGCGAGCCTGCCCGCTTCAGAAAGATGCAGCTGACGCCCCTCACGGATGAACAGCGCCTGGCCCAGGCGCTCCTCCAACTGACGAATTTGTTGCGAAAGCGACGACTGCGACACGTGCAGCGCCTCGGCCGTGCGGGTCAGGTGGCCCGATTTTGCCACCTGCCAAAAGTAGTAAAGATGGTGGTAGTTAAGCTTCATGGCAGCGTCGTCTCGGTAGCGATTGGGCTCTTCGTTCTGTTTTAGTGAACGTTTTATCAGATATAAACTATTTTTTATATGGTGGCGAGAACGGCATAGTCCTTGGCATACGACCAAGGGAGAACGGTTATGCCACATGTCATCGAGATCGCAGTGTTGTCACTGCTGGCGCTCTGGTTATTGATTCCGGTATCGCTGCTGGTAATGGCGGGTGCCAGCGCTCGCGCCAGCTCGCCCGCATCGCTTCAGCGCGCGTGGAAAGTCGGCCGCGTACTCACCGCCAGTGCGCTAACGGCCAGCCTGGCCGTAGGCGGCCTGCTGGTGCTGGATGCGCTGGGTTTGCCCACCGGCCTGCCTGAAGCGGCTCAGCCGCTGGGGCTATACCCCGATGGTTTGGCCGTGTGGATGGCACTGCTCATCAGTTTATTAGGCACCGTCTTGCTGCGCTTTGCCGAAGGGTACTTGCAAGGTGACCGTGGTGAACGTCGCTTTTTACCCTGGTGCTTGGTCGTACTCGCCAGTGTCATGCTGCTGGTGTTCACCCACCACTTGGTCGTCATGCTGATCGCATGGGTGGGCGTGAGCGTGGCGCTCCATCATCTTTTGACGCTCTACCCCGAGCGTGTCGAAGCCCAGCGGGCGGCGTGGCAGAAATTCGTCGTAAGCCGCATTGGCGATGCCGCCTTAATCGCAGCAGTGGCGCTGCTGTATGCCCGTTTTGGCACGTTCGAACTCCCCGAACTGTTCGCAGCAGCGGCGGTGGCAAGCGGTGGCTGGCAATTGGAAGCAGCCTCGGTGGCGCTGGCAGTGGCGGCGCTGTGCAAGTGTGCCCAGGTGCCGATGCATGGCTGGCTGATTAAAGTGATGGAAGCGCCCACGCCGGTGTCTGCGCTGCTGCATGCTGGCGTGATCAACCTGGGTGGTTTCGTGTGGCTGCGCCTGTTTCCAGTCTTCGATGGCTTGACGTTGGGGCACTACCTGCTGATTGCCGTCGGTGGCTTTACGGCACTCGTGGCGGTGATGACGATGCTCACGCAAACGTCCGTCAAACACGCTCTGGCGTGGTCTACCTGTGCGCAAATGGGCTTCATGCTGTTTGAAATCGGCGTAGGCGCTTATACGCTGGCACTGGCACATTTGTTGGCGCACTCGCTCTACAAAGCGCACTCGTTCCTGGCGTCTGGCCGTACCGTTCGCGCGGCACGCTGCGAACGCTTGCCACTGGCCCCGCTGCGTCAGCGCCTCTCCCTTGCGCTACCCGCAGCAGCGTTGGCCGCGGTGCTGCTGGCCATCTTCCCGGTACTGGTGAGCCACAATCCACTGTTAGGCGCGCTATTGAGCTTGGCGGTTGGCAGTACGCTGCTGGGAATGCCGGTGGGCACGGCTAAACCCAAGCGTGTGGCGCTGTTTGCCATGGCGCTGGCACTGATACCGCTGTATGCCTTGCTGCACAGCGTGTTGGCGCCTGCGTTGCCGAGTGCGTACGCGCCTCTGACCCTCACAGCGGCCTTGTTGGGTACCTTGATGTTGGCAAGCCTCGTGCTCTCTGCCGGTGCCGTAACGCTCTTCCCTCAGGCAAGCTGTGTGGCGCGCTGGCGCGTTCACTTTAGCCAAGGCCTGTATCTGGCGCTGCCGTTCCAACGCGCGGTGGATGCGGTGGCACCCATTCGCCCCTGGTCGCGCCCAGCCTCCTTGGCGCCTGGTTTGAAAGGAGAGTGGTCATGAATCAGTCACCGGTGTCAGAAACCGCGATGTCTTCCGCCCAGCAAACGGCCCCTTACCATGATGCGGTAACACGAGCGACCGATGCCATCGCCCCGGTATGGCCGCTGGATCAGTGGATTGCGGTCAACCCGTGGTGGGGAGTGAAGCATCAGCCTATCGAGCGGGTAAGCCACGCACTGACCCGTCGCGCCGGGCAGCCGATGACCATGCCTGCCGAGTTCTATCGTCATGCCTGGGAAACGGGCCGAATCACGCGGCAAGATGTGCAGCAGGCGCTACGTCAGGGCGGATACGCCTACAGTGAGCAGAGCGTGATCGGTTATTTGACAGCGCCCCCAAAAATGACCGCTTCGCTGCATAGCGCCTGGGATCGTCTGGAGGGCCATACCGGGTTCGATCCGCTCGCGGAGAGCTGTGCCAGCTACTTCGATCAGCATCAGCAGCGCTGGTCGGCGCCTGCTGGAGAGTCGCTGTATCACTACTGGAAAAGTATGGCGCAGCACGATCTACGCTGGCCTAAGGCCTTGCGCCAAGCGATACACTCGCTGCCCGATGAGCCGAAGGCTGCAATCGAGCAGGTGGCGGTGGACTGGGCGCTTACGCCGGAAGCCTTCGAAGTGTTGACCCATACGCTCTTGCTGAGGGTGAATGGCTGGGCATCTTGGTGTCAGGGCATGGGTTGGCACAGCGCCCATCAGCAGGAGGCGGCCGGTATTCACCAACTGGCAGCGATGGCGCTGGCCTGGGAGTGGCTTGGTGTCAATCAACTCGCCAGTATTCAGCAGAGTGAATGGCTTGCCCAATGGCAAGCCGATGAGGCGTCCACGCCTACCCAGCATGAAGCGCTGTGGTGCTGGCAGCACGCGTACGAGCTGGGCTATCAGCGAGCATTGGCGGCTTCGTTGGCAGCTCCAAGTGCGACGCACGCCACCACACCCGACGTTCAAGCAGCGTTTTGTATCGACGTTCGCTCCGAGCGCTTCCGTCGACATTTAGAACACGCTGCTCCTACGGTCGCCACGCTGGGCGTGGCGGGATTTTTCGCCATGCCGGTAGCCGATGCGGCCACGGGGCCAGAGCGTGCTCAGCCCCGCGTGCCCGGTTTGTTGAAACCGACCTATCGCGTGGGCTCACCAGATCCGACAACCCGGGGCGTGCAGCGCTATCAAAAAGAGAGCCAACGGCAAAGCGTACGCCACGCCAAGTACGCGCCGCTCTCCACCTTTACACTGGTCGAGACCACCGGCATTGCCTGGGGCTGGAAGTTGATCAAAGACAGCCTGCGTAAGTCGGCATCGGTGCCGCAATGCGAGGCGCCTGCCGGATTGTTCCACACCTACGACGGTGAGCCGATTGCCCGCCATGAAAAGGTGGCGTTGGCCAAGAACCTGCTCACGCTGTTGGGCAACCCGAGCGCGTCGCTATTGGTGCTGGTGGGTCACGATTCACAAAGTGACAATAATCCGCACCATGCCGGGCTCACCTGCGGTGCCTGCGGCGGGCAGGGCGGTGGTATGAACGCCCGGGTCGCGGCTGCGTTATTGAACGACCGAGACGTTCAGCAATCGTTGCAGCAGGCGGGCGTCGCGCTGCCCACCCCGTTCTTTGCGCTGGCGGCAACGCATTGCACGCTGACCGATCGGGTGCATGTTTACCGGGATGATCAAATGCCCAAGGCGCTGGAAAGCGCGTTGACCGCTTTCGAAAACGGCGCGCAGCGCGCTGGGGAGGCGACTCGGTTAGAGCGCGCACCTGATTTGGGCGTCAAAAGTGAGAATGCGATCGATCGTTTGAAGGCCTTGGCCATGCGCGGTGCAGACTGGTCTCAGCCGCGGCCAGAATGGGGATTGGTCAATAACGCCGCGCTGGTGTTAGCCCCTAGGTCGCGCACGCAAGGCAAAGTGCTGGATGGCCGGGTCTTCCTGCATGAGTACCACCCCGACCAAGATCCGGAAGGCAACGTGCTAGAAGGGTTGATGATGGCGCCGATGCTGGTCGCCAGCTGGATCAATCTGCAATATTACGCATCCACCGTGGTGCCAGGACTTTACGGCGCGGGCAACAAGCTGCTGCACTCGGTCGTGGGAGGCCATGTGGGCGTCATTGAAGGTAACTCTCCTCAACTCCGCATTGGGTTACCGGAGCAGTCGCTGCGCGATGGCGACAAGCTTCATCACGAGCCGCTGCGTTTGACCGTGGTGATCGACGCACCCAGAGAGCGCATCGAGGCGATCATCGAGCGTCAGCCAGTGGTAGCGGATTTGATTCACCATCGTTGGCTGTGGCTGACGCGGCTGGGGGAAAGTGGTTTGGAGCGCTATTCACCCGTAGGGTGGCAGCCCATCCTAGAGGAGTACGATTAGTCGTTTACCTCGTAGCCGGTCATTTCGAGATAGCCCACCCCCAGAGCCTCTTGTGTGACGGTGTCTCGCACCGTCACGTCGCCTTCCCAGTAGGGCACGGTGGTGGGCATCCAACGATTAGGGTGGCGGGCCTCGATGGTGAGGTCCAAGCCCGCGTCAGGCAGCATTAGCTGCCACGTGGTTGGAATATCCCGCCGTGCCACGCGCTGAATCTCAAGGGGTGTCAGGACAACGCCGTCGGTCCCTCGTTGCTGGGTCGTGCCCCGTGCGTCCATGAGGTGGGTGAACAGGTAGACCCCGCCGTCCTCACCGCCGCCACGCAGCCGATACGCCATCAGCTTGCGTCCGTCGTTCAAATGCAGTGAAAACCAGTCCCAGCCGGTCTGCTCGGCGGTCAGCAGTTGGCTGCTCCACTCTCGGTCTAGCCAGCCCCTTCCCGTCACGGCTTTTTGCTCGCCGTGGAGCGTGACGCTTCCTTCGATACGTAAATAGGGCTGTGAGTAGTAGCGCGATCCCTGGCCTTGAACGGTTTTTGCGTTGAAACCATTGTCGCCGTGCCACACCAGTGGCCCGTCTGCGGTCAGAGAAAGCTCGTAGCCAAAGCGCTCCTCGCCGTCACCACTGTAGGCGCGAAGGGTGAACCGTTCGAAATTGTCGCTACCGGGGCTTTGAAGGTCCCAATCGTCGATCCACGCATGAAAGGGGAAGGCCGTGACCCCCGCTTGCCCCGGTGGCTGCTGGCTGTGGCTACGGGCAAACCGCTCGGCCGCAAGGTGAGTTTCCCCTTCTGAGAGCCCTAAGTGCGCCATCCATACTTGGTCGCTGGCCCAGGGAGCAGGTGCTGGGCGTTCATCCGGTGGCATGAGCGCTTGACGAAACAGCGTCCATTGAAGCCCCAGCGGCTGGCCAGCACTGTCTTCCAGGTTGGCAGTGAGGTACCACCACTCGATGCGGTAATCGGGATGGGGGCCGTGATCGGTTGGAAAGGTTAGCGGCACGTCGGCGCTGGCCTGGGCGTAGCCCTCCGCCTGTGCCCCGAGCCCGGCGAAGCCCTCTTGCGATGGCGTAGTGCGTGGCTCGTCGCTGCATCCCGTTAAGATGCCGACTAGCCACCCGACGAGCATGGCGCGTTTCGCGTATCGCTTCATGTGTTTCCCTCACTCAGCAAAGCGCTTGGCCTGCTGCGCCACAGCCGCCAGCAAGGCAGAGCGGCTGCCAACAGGGCGACACCGACGGCGGTGATCATTAGGGTGGCGATCTCGCTGGGAAACAGCTGAAGCGGTAACCGCCAACCAAACGCTGCCACGTTGATGACGGCGACCAGCAGCCAGGTAATCGCGATGCCTAGCGGCAGGGCAAACAGCCCGGTTAACAAGGCGAGTCCGCCGAGCTGGATCAGCGGAACAGCGACCAACGTTTTGCGTGGCACCCCCAGCGCCCAGAGCGTGGCGAGGTGGCGTTGGCGCTGCTGGGCTTGGGCTAATAGCGTGGTCAGCAGAGCCAAGGCAGCCACGCCCAGAGTGAGACCGTTTAGGGCGCGCGTGATGCTAAACGTGCGCTCGAAGATGGTCGTCGCTACCTGTTTGACCTCTTGCTGATCGACCAGCGCGTCACTGGAGAGGTTGAACCTCTCCATGAGCATACGACGAAACAGGGCGACGTCGGCGCCTTCTCGCAAAGCGACGCCCACGGTGGCCAACTCGCCTCCATAGCGTTGGGTCAGCGTGTCGACGGTCATGACGATCTGCGGTCGGGGATTTCCGTAGTCGGGATAAATTGCGGCGATAGTGGCTTCTTGGCTGCCCTGTGGACGAACGAGCGTCAGGGTGTCGCCGGGGGTGAGATCGTGTGCGAACGCCATCTGCTCGTTGATGAACACGCCGTCGCGTGTGAGCGCCTGCCACGCGGTGGTGTTGCCGCTTTGGGTCTCTGAGAGAGGCCAGTGCTCGGTCAGGCGCGGTACAGGCTGAATGCCGAAAAGCGGGATGCTGCCCGGTGGTACGTCCTGGCTGCCCGATGCTCTGCGAACATTCACTACCTCGGTACTGCCTCTCGCGGTGGGTAACAGCGCCAGCACGCTCTCTTGGTCGCGTAGCCAGTCGTTGAGAGGCCCCAGAGTAGCCGGGGCCGCGTTGATGTAGAGTGGCGCACTCAGCCGCTGGTCCAGCCACTCCAGGAAGGTCAGCCGAAAGCCACCGACCATACTGCTCACGCCAAGATTCGTTGCGAGGGCAATGAGCAGCGCCATCATCGCCAGTGATAGGCGAGGAAGCTGTAGCTGCATATCCGCCACCGCCCACTGTAGCAGCGCCACGCGGCGAAAGACGGCCTGCAAACCGCGTAAGATGGCATCGAGCAACGGGGGTAAACAGAGCGCACAGGTGAGCAGCAGCGCAGCGACGAGCGTGAAACTCAGCATCAAACCACTGCCGGTGGGGAGCCTGCTTAGCCACAGTGCCAACCCAAGCGTCGATAGCGTCGCTACCCCGCCCGCGATTCGCATGCGACGTAGCTGGCGCTGATAGGCACTGCGCAAGGCATGGGCATGCCCTAACGCGAGGACGTCGAGAGTTGCGGCGCGCCATAGCGTGCCACTCGCGGCCAGCAATAACCCTCCTAACGTTATGGCAACGCTCCCCAGCCAGTAGTGCCACGGTAAGCTCAGCGCGTGTTGTACCTCGGCGCGATAGAGCGAATTGAGCGTGCTGGCAACGTCTGGTAGGAATTTGCTCGCCAGCCACAGCCCACTGACCACGCCGGCGGCAGCCCCTAAGCCACCCAATATCAATAGCTCTATCAACATGGCCAGGGTGAGGCTGGCGGCCGGTACGCCCAGGGCACGAAGCGTGCGCATGGTCGACAATCGCTGCTCCATGGCCAAGCCCAGGGCGGCCTGCACGATGAACAAGCCTACGACCAGCGAGAGAAACGCCAGTGCGGTGAGATTGAGGTGGAAACTGTCGGTCAACTGCTCGGGGATGCCACACTGGCGGCCCGGGTCATCCGATAGCCGTTGGGCGGCCGCTCGATGGCATCGGGTTCGGTCACCAAGCGTAGCGTCGTCTGTTCCCCCATGAGCGCAGAGAGGGCGCCAATATCCATCACAAGCGTATCGGGCGGTAAGTCACTGCGCAGTTGAATCGGCGGCAGGGTGTAATCGCCAAGGGTGAGCCTCGTACCAGGGCCATCACCACGATTCAGCCCGAGGGAGGGCAACGTATCCGGGGCGAGCTGTGTTCGCCAAGGGGGTGTGATGAAGTCGATGAGCGAGCCGCTGCCTTCACCCGTGGGCAGCGTGAGGGGGTCGATACCCAGCAGCGTCAGCGATACTCCTTCATGGGGTATCGTGGCTTCCAACAGTGGGGAGACGGGTAGCCCAGCCCGGCGCAGAGCCAGGTAGTCATCCATGCGTAGCGGCTGACCATCCAAGCGGTCGAGCTGGTCGGTATCGGCGCTGAAGAGAGCGTTAGCGCGGGCATAACTCTCCTTTGCCGTGGCGTTAATCGCTTGAACGCTGCTCCATAGGGCGCTGGCGACCCACAGCCCCACCAGCAGCATCGCCAGTTGCGCAGGGTGGCGCGTGTAGTGGCTGAGTAGCGTGAGGAGGGCGCGTCCGATCATGAATGGGGATCCTGTAACTGCCCCCGGTGCAGGCGTAAGGTACGGTCCAGCGGAGCGGCAACGCGGGCGCTGTGCGTCACCATGAGCAGCGCACAGCGGGTTTCTTTGACCAGAGAGAGCAGCAACGTCAGGACGCCATCGGCGGTTTGCTCGTCTAAATTTCCGGTCGGTTCATCCGCCAGCAGTAACGCTGGGCGAACGGCGAGGGCCCGTCCGATCGCCAGCCGCTGCTGCTGGCCGCCGGAGAGCTGTTCGGGGAAGTGTGTTTCCCTACCGGTTAGCCCTAATCGATCGATCAGATGGTGGCTCCACGCGGGGTCTTCCCTGCCCGCCAGCCGTGCTTGCAGGCGTAGGTTATCGGCCACATTCAGGCTAGGCACCAAATGAAACTGCTGAAAGACTAATCCTAACTGCTGTCGCCGCACCCGGGCGCGCTCGGCTTCGTTGAGCTGGGAGAGAGGTTGGTCGTTGATGATGACTTGACCGGTATCCGGGGTATCCAATCCGGCGGCCAAATGCAGCAAGGTCGATTTGCCGCTACCGGATTCGCCCATCAATGCCAGGCTACTACCAGGAGTGAGAGTGACGCTCACGCCATCGAGTACCTGAAGTTTGCCCTGTGGCGTGTGAAAGGCTTTGCTAAGCTGGTGCAGGGCAAGCATCGGCGTCTCCTGAGCGTGGCTAGGCCTCACTATAGCAAAACCAACCAGCAGAGAGGCATCCCCACGCCTGACGGGGGCGATAACAGATGTGTTAACAACCTCCACCAAGCGGGCCAACGAGGAAAGCACATGGAAAGGATTTACGCGTGGGATCATCGACACGAGCAGGTGGTGTATCGCATTCCTGGGCATACTCACAAGGATGGTCGAGAAGATAGTGATCTCTCACCGGTCTGGTTGCCGGCATCGCCCGACGAGTTACCTGAGGGCGTAGCCATCGACGATTTGCGCAAGGTCGATGTGAAAGAGGAGTGAGAGGTGCAAGCGCCTCAGGCACTGCGTTTTGATAAAAGTTTGCTAAGCTAGCCTGCGATTTTCTTGGCGGGTACTCTTGGCATGCGCTTTTCAGACGTCCCTTTTCGACCGACGCGTTGGTTGCCCGGTGGGCACTTGCAAACGCTCTTTAGCCCACTGTTTCGTGCGAAGCCCTCCCTTGAGCGTCAACGTGAGCGGCTGACGCTAGACGATGGCGACTTCATCGATGTGGATTGGTACGGCCCCAAGGGGGACACGACGCGTTGCGCCGTTTTACTGCATGGCCTGACCGGCAGTTCTAATTCACTCTACATCCTTGGCCAACAGCGGGCGCTGGCGGCGCAGGGGTGGCAGAGCGTGGCGGTCAACTGGCGGGGGTGTTCCGGCGAACCCAATCATCGGGCGCGGGGCTATCATTCCGGCGCCAGTGAAGACCTTGCAGATATTCTCAAGCAGCTGGCCTCGCGCTACCCGCACAAGCCCCTGGTGGCCGTGGGTTACTCCTTGGGCGGTAACGTACTGATGAAATATCTCGGGGAGACGGGGCAACACAGCCCGCTGCAGGCAGCGGTCGCGGTGTCGGTGCCGTTTCGTCTGGATCACTGTGCCGACCGTATTAGTCAGGGGTTCTCGAGGGTGTATCAGGCGCGTTTTCTGCGTGACTTGCGCCACTATGTCGAATCCAAACAGCGCGCCTTTCAAGCACATGGCCGTGCTGACGAGCTTGCGCGGCTGACGTCGCTGGAAACACTGGACGGCATGAAGTCGTTCTGGGATTTCGATGGGCGTGTCACGGCCCCTTTGCACGGCTTTGCCAATGCCGATGAGTATTACCAGCGCAGCAGTAGTGCTTTCTTCGTGCCCGCCATTCAGGTTCCAACGCTCATCGTCCATGCCAAGGACGACCCTTTTATTTACCCCCACAGCGTGCCAACAGCCGATGCGTTACCGGACTGCGTGACGCTGGAGCTTTGGGAAAGCGGCGGGCATGTCGGGTTTATCGAAGGCGCTCCCTGGCGGCCCCGCTATTATCTCGAGTATCGTTTGCCCGCTTGGTTGGGCGAGCAGGTGACCCCGACGGCGTTGGCGCACTCCGCGCAGGCGATAGCGTCGTAACCATGGTTGAGAGGTGTTGTATGTCTGGGTTCTATGAACGTTTGAAGGAAGTCGACTCGCCGCGTATCGGGCTCGGCTGTATGAATTTATCCCATGGCTACGGACACATCGTGCCCGAAGATGCGGGTATACGCGCGCTAAACGATGCCTTCGAGATGGGCTATCGGCATTTCGATACGGCCACGCTGTACGGAGGGACGGCGAATGAACGCTTGCTGGGCAAGGCGCTCGCTTCCAAGCGCCAGGCACTTTTACTGGCCAGTAAGTGCGGCATGGCCATGGACCCAGAGAGCGGCAAACGCGTGATCGACGGGCGCCCTGAGACCCTCAAGCGCCAGTGCGAAGAGAGTCTTACGCGCCTGAAGACCGATCATCTGGATCTTTACTACCTGCACCGCATGGACCGTCAAGTTCCTATCCAGGAGAGCGTGGGAGCACTTGGGCGGCTGGTAGAGGAGGGCAAGGTGCGTGCCGTGGGCCTATCAGAAATTTCGGCCGATACCCTGCGTCAGGCGCATGCCGAGTACCCGATTGCGGCTGTGCAGTCGGAATACTCGCTATGGACGCGCAATCCCGAAATTGCCCTTAGTCAAGCATGCCAAGCGTTAGGAACGGCACTGGTCGCGTTTAGCCCGCTCGGGCGCGGCTTTTTGTCCGGTGCGATTCATGCCGCTACTGCGTTTGCAGAGGGGGACATGCGAGCGGGAATGCCGCGCTTCCAGAGTGAAAACCTTCGCCATAACCTGACGCTGCTGGCGCAGTTCCGGTCGGTAGCGCAGCGTTTGGAGATCACGCCAGCCCAACTGGCGCTGGCTTGGGTAAAGGCGCAGGGCAGCCATGTGATTCCGATTCCCGGGACACGCTCCGCCGCGCATATGCGTGAAAATCTCCAGGCCGAGCAGGTCGTACTGAGCGCGCCGGACGTAGCCCTGCTGAACGATATGATGCGTCCCCATGAGGTGGCCGGTGCCCGCTACAATGAGGCCCAGCAGGCGGATATCGACACTGAGGAGTTCGTCTAGCAGGACAGGCCGTTTATTTTGAGCGCTGCGTTGCTTTCTGGTAGCCCTGCGCTACTATTCGAGACATTCAGGCGAGCGTTTCGCCTGTCAAAGGAACGTGATCATGTTAAAAGGTTTAATCATCTGTTTTGCGGTGCTGTTTGCTCAGTTGACCGTGCTGAACATCATCGATGCCCGGCTCTACAATGCTCAGGATGCTCGCCAAGTCACCTCGACGGTCGCCACCCCGCACAAAGATGAGGATGAGGACGACACCGAAGCCCCGCCACTGTAAGCGCTACGTGTCATAAAGGATGTGCCTGTGGGCAACGAAAAAGGGTAGCGTCGGCTACCCTTTTCGATACAGGCTCCGTCTGCCGTGTGGTTACAACATCTCTTCGAGCCACTGATTGAAAGTGGCCCAGGATTGCTCATCGGCACGCTGGTGGTAACGGTCGCTGCCAAAGACACTGAACGCGTGCGGCGCACCCGAATAGATGCCGACTTCATAAGTCACTCCCGCCGCTTCCAGCTCTTCTGCCAACGTCGCCACAGCGTCTAGGCTGACGGCCTCATCGGCACCGCCGTGAGCAATGAAGATGGGAGGTGTATCGCTGGAGTAGGACTGGCCTTCGGGTGTGTCCAGCCCGCCATGGAAGCTCGTATAGGCGGCAACGTCGCTGGCTTCCCCAGAACGAGCGATCTCTAACGCGACCGTCCCGCCAAAACAGTAGCCCATGATGACCGTCTCGGTAGCGGCTCCCGATGCTCGGGCTTGCTCCAGCCCAGCCAGCGTGAGCGTACGCATGCGGTCGCGGTCCTGGTAAAGCGCTTGCGTAGCGGCTTGCTTGTCTTCGACGGCTTGTGGGCGATTGCCTGCACCAAACAGGTCGACAGCAAACGCATCGTACCCTTGCTCTGCCAGCATATCGGCGCGCTGGCGCTCGTAGTCATCCACGCCGTCCCAATCGTGGACGATGATGACGCTGCCTTTGGCATTGTCGCCCCCGGAGACGAAGTAACCCTCGAAGCGCTCGCCGTTCACTTCGTAGGAAATATCGTCACCGCTGGGTGTGAAACCGTAAGCCGCCGTTGAAAGGGCTAGTGTAGAGAAGGTAAAAATACTCACACGAGAGAGTAAGGTAGGGATCTTATGATGCATGGCTCTGTCCAAGTCGTTGTGGAAGTTAAAGCATAGTCAACTTGTCTGTAGGAGGAGCACAAACGCATCTGGGGAACGTGGAAGACTAACACTTGCGTCTGGAACTAGGTAACGGCATGCTTGTCCGTTGATAGTATGACCACTAGGGAGCATAGATACATGGCTTTTAACGATTCGAATACGGCTAGAACGCAAGCTCACAGTACGGTGAGCGGTGTCAGTGCCAACAAAGTGTTACGTAATACTTACGCACTACTGGCCATGACGCTGCTATTTTCTGCCGTCACGGCTGGTGCGTCCGTGGCCATGGGTATCCAACAGATGAACATCTTCGTGTTCTTCATTGGGGCCTACGGCTTGATGTTCCTAGTCCACAAAACCGCTAACTCTGCTGCGGGCCTATTGGCCACGTTTGCCTTCACGGGCTTCATGGGGTTCACCTTAGGCCCGATCATCTCGGCTTACCTGACGCTGCCTAACGGCGGGGCGCTGATCATGAACGCGCTGGCCATGACGGGTCTGACGTTCATCGGTCTGTCCGCAGTCGCGTTGACCACCAAGAAAGATTTCAGCTTCTTGAGCAACTTCTTGATGGCCGGTGCCATCGTACTGATTCTGGCTATGGTGGCGGGCATCTTCTTCAATATTCCCGCGCTGTCGCTGATGGTGTCGGCAGGCTTCGTGCTGTTTGCGTCTGCTGCGATTCTCTATCAAACGAGCGAAATCGTGCACCGTGCTGGCGAGACCAACTATATTCTTGCAACGGTGACGCTGTACGTTTCCATCTACAACCTGTTCGTCAGCCTGCTGTCTATCCTGGGCATCATGAGCAACGACTGATCGACATAAAGCAGGTGGTCACTTGACGTGACATCCATGACAGACCCTACTTGGTAGGGTCTGTTTTTTTTCGCGGATTCAGCACGAGACGACGCTATGGAGTACGGCTTATTGGTGATGGGCGCACCTTATGCAAGTGCGGCCCCACACTCTGCGCTTCGTTTTGCCAAAGCGGTCATTAGCAGCGGCCACCAAGTGGCGGGGGTCTTCTTTTATCGAGAGGGCATCCATAATGCCTCTCAGTTAATGACGCCTCCTCAAGACGAGCTCAACATGCGAGAGGCCTGGGTCGCTCTGCACCAAGAGCATGGTGTGGCGCTGGATGTGTGTATTGCCGCGGCGCTGCGCCGTGGCGTGATGAGCGAGACCGAGGCCAAGCGCCATGGTCAAACGCACTTCAACCTGCAAGCGCCCTTCGAATTGACCGGCTTGGGGCAACTGCTGACACTTCAGCAGCGGTGCGACCGTTTGATCACGTTTGCTTAGGGAGCAATGCAGATGAGTCATGAACACGAGCGGCTGGTGATCATTCGTCATGCGCCGTATAGCTCCAATGCACTGCGAGAAGGGCTAGACGTTGCCCTGGTGGCTGCCGCGTTTGGCCAAGCGGTCAATCTACTGTTTCTTGGTCAGGGCGTGCTGGCGCTGGTCAAAGAGCAAGCCGTTGGAGCGCCAGGGCAGAAAGCAACGCTACCGACTATCGATATGCTGGACATGTATGACATCGACCAGTTGCTAGTGCCGCAAAGTGCGCTGGAGGCGTTGCATTTGCAGTTAGACCAACTAGTGGACGGGGTAACGATGATGGCCGACGAACGATTGCCCGAACTGATCCAACGCCACTCTTATGTCATGAATTTTTAAACGGGCAGCGACATGTTACATATTCTGAACAAGCCCCCACACAGCGAAGCAGCTGCGCAAATGCTCTCTACGGTAACGGAGGGCGATAGCATTCTGCTGATTGAAGATGGCGTTCAGGCGTTATTGTACGTCGATTGGCCAGGCTGGAATGCTAAGGCTGATGTGAACGTATGTGTGCTAAAAGAGGATGCTGTGGCGCGCGGCCTAAGCGAGGTGGTCTTCCGTCATCACGCAACGCTGGTGGATATGAAAGGCTTTGTCGAACTGACCGAGCAGCATACTAAGATCCTGTCGTGGTACTGATCAATGAGTGATGAAAGTTTATACCGTTATCTTGATTATGATGAAAAAATTAAACTCGATCCCGAAGGCTATCTAGTAAAGCAGGAGGACTGGAACGAGCACGTAGCCGATTTGTTAGCCAAGGATGAGGAGCTAACACTGACAGAGGAGCATTGGGAACTCATTCGCGTGGTGCGTGATTTTTATGCGCGTTATGAAATGGCACCCGCGATGCGGCCGCTCGTCAAAGCCACCAAACAGGCATTAGGCGAGGAAAAAGGGCGCTCGGTCTACTTGATGCGCCTTTTTCCCGGCAGCCCGCCGAAGCGTTTGGCGAGGATTGCCGGGTTACCGAAACCGACGAACTGTTTATAGTCGGCCTCCGTCGCGTTAAACCAAATCCCCTCGAGTACACACCGAAAGTACGACAGCATCGTCTTGGCTGGTAGAGACTAGGGCGTGGCCCATGTCACTATCGAAGTAGATGCTGTCGCCTTCGGCCAGTACCAGCGGCGCATAGAACTCTGTATAGAGCATGATATCGCCGTACAGCACCATTAAAAACTCTTCGCCATCGTGACGCACCCACTGATGATACTCTTCAAAACTGCGTGCCCGGACGATGGTTTTGAACGGGATCATGCGTTTTTGAGCGAGCTGATGGCCCAGCAGCTCGTGTTCGTAGGTAGGGGTCGGGTGTAGCTGGCCTTTTCCTTTACGCGTGAGATCGCGGCGACCCATGGTGTAGCGTTCGCGTTTGGGGGGTGTAAAGAGCTGGGGGAGGTCGATGTTGAGCCCGCTGATCAGTTTTTGCACCACGCTAAACGTCGGCGACACCTGGTCATTCTCGATTTTGGAAAGCGTTGAGCGAGCAATGCCAGTACGCTGGCTGACATCTTCCAGCGTCCATTGGTTGGCCAAGCGAATTTGTTTGAGCCGCTCGCCCAAGCGTAACGGTTCGACAAAGGGTTTACGCCCTGACGCGATGCGCAGCGCTGCGTGCTCTTCAGAAGTAGCGGTCATAACGGTCACGTAAAATGGAGGGCAACATGGTGGCTGAATAGTACCACAGCTCCCTCCCTGCCAGGGCCGCTAAGGCGCATTGGTGAAGGGCAGCCCCAAGAGGGCTTTCAGATGGGCCTCGGCACTGCTAGCCAGTGACGTTGGGTTGTAACCGCCTTCTAACACCGACACGACGCGGTTATCGGCGTAGAGTGCCGCAATTTCCATGGCAAGATGCGTCACCCAGTAGAAGTCTTCGTCTTCCAGGCAAATATCACCCATTGGGTCGTCTTTGTGGGCGTCAAAGCCTGCTGACAGCATCACGAGATCAGGCTTGAAGGCGTGTAGCGCTGGCAGCCAGTGGCGCTCAATGACGCGTCGATACTCTTCACTGCCGGTACCCGCCTCCAGCGGTGTATTCACTACGTTTTGCCACTCGCTGCGTAAGTACCGCCAGGGGTAAAACGGGTATTGAAAGCTGGTGCAAATCAGCACGTCTGGGTCGTTTTTGAAAATGTCGATGGTGCCATTGCACTGATGAACGTCGAAATCGAGAATGGCGATGCGCTTAGCGCCATATGTGGCTCTGGCGTGGGCGGCCCCCACGGCAATGTTGTTGTAAAAGCAGAAG